>CAZZNG010000090.1:0-19302 GCA_964655505.1 uncultured Litorilinea sp.
TGGATTTCCAGGCCAACGCCCAGTACAACGTGAAGTCTGCTATGGTTGCCATTAAGGGCGACGGTACGGCATCGGTGGAAAGCACGGTATTGGATCTGAAGGCCAACGGCATGGCTAATCTACAGAGCAGCGGGACGACCGCCATCAAGGGTGCCCTGATTACGCTCAACTAGGGCGCGCTTGAGCCGCTGGTTGGGCATGATCCGGCACAGTCATTTGGTAGCGGTGATTTGGCAGAAAGAATGCAGCGTGTAGCGAAGGGAGTAACGCATGGGACGTCCAGCGGCACGAATGGGTGATCAAACCGCGCACGGGGGCGCGATTGTGGCCGGGTTGCCGACTGTGTTGATCGCCGGGCAGCCCGCTGCACGGGTCACTGACATGCATGCCTGCCCGATGTTCGATGGCCCCAAGCCACATGTCGGCGGGCCGATTACAGGGCCGGGTTCGCCCACGGTCTTGATCGGCGGGCTGCCGGCGGCGCGCGTGGGCGATGCAGCCCAGTGCGCGGGGCCGCCCGACTCGATTGTGATGGGCGCGCCGACGGTGTTGATCGGCCCGTGAGGTGGTTCGGTTTTGGAAGGTAGTGTAGGACAGGCGAATGCATCCGTTACGCAGGCGAGATAAGGAGTTTGTCGGTCAGGGGTTGGCGTTTCCGCTGCAAGTGAACGCGCGCGGCGAGTTGGCGCTGGTGACCGGCAGCACGGACATTGAGCAGGCGATTGGCATCATCTTGGGCACAATCCCCGGCGAGCGGGTGATGCGCCCGGAGTTTGGCTGCCGCGCGTGGGAGTTGGTCTTTGCGCCCAACAATGCGTCGACGCGCAGTTTGCTGATCCTTTATGTGCGGCAGGCGTTGGAGTTTTGGGAACCGCGCATCAACTTGCTGCGCGTGGAGGTGCGCACGGACCCCAACGAGGAAAGTGCGTTGCTGGTCGAGATCGAATACGAGATCAAAGCGACCCACGACCAGCGCAGTATTGTCTATCCGTTTTATATCATGGGTGAGGAGTAGCGCATGGCTCTGCCCGTCCCCAACTTGGACGACCTGCGTTTTCAGCAGGACTTGGTCGATGAGGCGCGTCTGCGCATTATTCGCTATTGTCCAGAATGGACCGAATACAACGTTAGCGATCCAGGCATTACGCTGATCGAGTTGTTTGCCTGGATGACGGAGATGATCGTCTACCGGCTCAACAAAGTTCCGGAGAAGAATCATATCAAGTTTTTGGACTTGATCGGCGTCGAGCTACAGCCCGCGACCAGCGCAGAGGCTGAACTGACCTTCCGGCTGGCCGCGCCGTTTCCGCTTTCACCAACGGACGACACGGCTGCGGTTGTGCCGGAGGGGTTGGAGGTGGCTGCGGTGACGGGGCCGGACAGCCAAGAGGTGATCTTTACCACGACAGCACCGCTGGTCATCCACGGCCCGCTGTTGACCCAACTGCGGGGGGAAGATTTTCACAAGAACTACCTGCCGCGGCTGGAGGTTGAGGCTTTTCATGCCTTTGGTACAGGTCGGCCCGAGGTGGGCGCGACCTTCTATCTGGGCTTTGACGAGTCTCGGCCAATTGAAGGGCATATTGTGCAACTGTCGTTCACCTGCCAGCGCACCGAAGCGGTGGGGATTCGCCGCGAAGACCCGCCGCTGGTGTGGGAATGCTCCGTGGGCAATGGCATCTGGGAGGAGATCTTGCCCAGCGTCTTGGAGGGGGAGAAGGATACGACGGGCGGGCTGAACAACGAGAGCGGCGATATTACCTTTTACCTGCCGCGCACCATGCGCCCTGACCAGGTCTACGGGCGCAGCGCGTATTGGATTCGCTGTCGCTTTGAGCCGCGGCGGCCAGAGCAGGGGCGCTATACCGAATCGCCGCGCATCATTGGGGTGCAGGCGTCGAGTCTGGGCGCTTCCACCATGGCAAGCCACGCGGTCTTTACCTATTTCGAGGATTTGGGCGTCAGCAATGGCGATCCAGGGCAGAGCTTCCAACTGAATAATTCGCCGGTGCTGGCTCTGGCCGATGACGAGTATGTGGAGATCGAAGAGGTGCGCGACGGCGCGCTGGTCTATGTCCCGTGGCAGCGCGTCGAGAATTTTGCCAATTCAACGCGCTTTGATCGGCACTTCGTCTTGGAGACGGCAACCGGCCAGATCCATCTGGGGCCGAGCGTGCGCCAGCCTGACGGCAGCGTGCGCCAATATGGCCGCGTGCCGGAGGTGGGGCGGCGCGTGCGCATCAATAAGTATCGCACCGGCGGCGGGACGATTGGCAATGTGCCCGCGGGGCGCATCAATGCGCTGCGTTCGGCTGTGCCCTATATCGATCGGGTGACGAACATGCGCCGTGCGGCGGGTGGTCGTGATCAGGAGACGCTGGACGAGGCCAAGGAACGCGCGCGCCGCGAACTGCGTGCGCAGTATCGCGCGGTCACGGCGGAGGATTTTGAGAATCTGACCTTGACCATGGGCCGGGCGATTGGCCGGGTGAAGTGTCTGGGGCCAGGCAGTGTGGATTCGAACTTGCCGCCGGGGATGTTGGAACTGCTGGTGGTTCCGTCGGTGGCGGATGCGGTGCAGGCAGGCGATTATTCGCGCTTGCAGTTGAGCGAGCCGCTGATTGCGCGGGTGCAGGAACATTTGGATGAGTACCGGCTGCTGACGACGACGCTGCGCGTGCGCGAACCCAAGTATGTGGGGGTGAAGGTGCGGGCCGAGATTGTGCCCGGCGACTTTGTCAGGCCGGAGGCGGTGATTGGCCGGGTGGCGGAGGTGCTGCGCCAATATATCACGCCCTTGGCGCATCCGGGTACGTCGCTGCTGCCGGAGGGTGTGGTCGAGCCGGATTGGGCAGGCTGGCCCTTTGGCCGCTCGCTCTATGTGGCTGAGTTGTTCTCGGTGATCCAGCAGGTGAGCGGCGTCAAGCATGTGCTGGATGTGCAAATCTATCAGCGCCCGGTGGTTCCGAACAAGGAAGCGCCGCCGCTGGGTCAGTTGGACGACTATGCCGACCGCGCGGCAGGGCAGAGCAACGGCGCGGGGCCTGATCTCAGTTTGGTGACGGGCCGCGTGCTGATGGTGGACCCGGATGTGCTGCTTTGTTCGCTTGACCATGAGATCGAATTGGTGACGCTATGAGCATGACGCCCCCGACAGGACCGCAGCCTGCTGGGGCCGCGGTGACGGTCGATCATGTTGCCAACGCAAACCGATGTTATCCCGGCGAGGTCGTCAAGCTGATGACGCGGGTGACGGTCCATGCGCCTGTGTCCGGCTTCGAACTGCGTATTCACCTGCCGACCGGCGTGGAGCTTGATCATTACCGCGCGCTAGGGGGCGGCCAGTTTCCACTCTTTCGCGAGGTGACCCGGCAGACGCAGCGCGAGCTTCAGGCGCTGCCTGGTGCAGATGGGGAGCCTTTTCCGCTTGCGGTGCAAGGGCGCAGCGGGCAGACGTTGACTGTGCTGGAGACGGCGCAGGAGATGATCTGGCAAGTGGACGCGCCGCAGGAAGCGGGCGCGGTGTATCAGTATGAGGCCGATCTGCTGGTTCTGCCGGTGGATTCGGCGCGGGCGCTGCGCAGCGAAGCGGTGGTCTTTGGTCGCGTGGCGCAGCCCGCCGGGGACGAGGAGGAGGCGCAGCGCGCTGCGATACGGTTGGCTGCCGAGACGGTAGAGATCCAGGTGTTGGACAAGGGTCGGTATTTGGACTATCTGCCCGCGCTGTATGAGCAAGATGATTTTATGCGGCGCTTTTTGATGCTCTTCGAGAGCTTTTGGGCGCCCATTGAGCGGCAGATCGACCATATTGAGAACTATTTTGACCCGGATCTGACGCCTACGCGCTTTCTGCCGTGGCTGGCAAGTTGGTTTGACCTGACGCTGGACGGCACATGGAGCGAGGCACAGCAGCGCGAACTGGTGCGCTCGGTGATGTGGCTCTATCGCCGCCGCGGCACACGCGTGGCGCTGCAACGCTATCTGGAGATCCTCACCCAGCATCCGGTGGAAATTTCGGAGCGCCGGGCCAGGAACTTTATGCTGGGTCCGCAGGGCCGTTTGGGGGTGGGCGTCGCGTTGGGGCGCGGCAATGTGCCGCATACGTTTACGGTGCGCGTGCGGATGCCGCGAGTGATGCCGCCGCCGGGCCTCTCTGACGAGGCCGCGCAGAAAGAGGTGGAGCGGCTTGAGGCGGAGCGACGAGAGTTGTTGACGCGCTTGATCGATGCTGAAAAACCGGCCCATACAAGCTATCAGTTGGAGATCTTGCCCGCCGACGCCGCGGACGAAGGGACGCCGCGCGAGGGAGCGCCGCTCAACGGTGTGCCGTCTGGGGGTATGCAGCCTGATAGTGTCCAGCCTGACGGTGTGCAGCACTAACGTGCAGCGCGTTGTGCCCAGTTCAACGAGTGAGGAATGATATGTTTACACGAGAATTGCTTGGGCTGCTGCCTCAAAAACGATTACATGCGGTGGACGGGATGGCGGTTACCGCCGATGTTTGGGAAGCGGCGCACGAATACCACCGGCTGATGGAGCGGCTCAATACGGTGCTGCTGCATGGCGCGGGCATTGTCGCGGGGCTGGAGGTGATTGCCAGCGACCCGGCGGACAATGTGGTCTATGTGCTGCCTGGCTATGCGGTGGACGGCATCGGCCAGCCCATCATTGTGCCGGAGCCGCGCGCCTATGATCTGGGCGCGGCGGTGGGGATGCTCTATTTGATCATCACCTATAGCGAGAGCCGCCCGCAGAGCACGGGGAGCCGTGTGCAAGAGGACGGGCCGCGCTATGTACATGCCCAGTACACGCTGGAAGCGGTCGAGGAATTGCCCGACACGCCCCATCTGGAACTGGCGCGCATTTGGCGGCGCGATCCAAACCGGCCCATCGTGGCGGCCAAGCAGCCGCTGTCGCCGCGCGGCAACGAGATCGATCTGCGTTTCCGGCGTGAGATCGGGGTGAAGGCAAGCCCGGCCCCTGTGGCGGTTGGCGTGGTGACGCTGCGCGGGGCAGAGGATACGAAGCACGGCGCGGGGATGATGAATGTCGCTGCGAGTATGCGCCAGCAGGGGGAGACGGTTGCATGGATTGACCAGCGCGTTCCCTTGGATGCGGACTTGCAGCGCTTTGACCTGCTCTATGTGGTTGGGCGGGATGCGATTGAGTTCACCAATGAGGAGATGACGCAGCTTTATGCGTTTTGGCAGGCGGGCGGCGTGATCTTCTACGAGGGCTGTCGCAGCGGCCAGCCCCAGGGCGATCCGCCGGCAGACGAGGCCATGCGCGGGCTTTTGGAGGCGTTTGGGGTGCAGTTGTCGCCGTTGAATGCAGCGCACGGGCTTTATCGCGAGCCTTACTTCTTTGCCCAACCTCCAGATGGGTTTGAGACGCAGGGCGCGCCCAAACTCTATGCCGGTGAAGGCGTGATCTTCAGCCAGGCAGACTATGGCTGCCTCTGGCGCGGGGAACGGCGCGGCCGCGCGGCGACGCGGGCCGAGATCCGCGATGGGCTGGAGTGGGGGGCGAATCTTGTGGTGTGGGCGGCGGCGCAGCGGCAAGCGCGCCGCGCGGCTGCGGTTTCGGCCACGCCTGAGTTGGTGCAAGCAGGCGTGTAGTGCGCCGCGCGCGGGCAACTGCGTAAGGCGAGAATCGATGCGAGGAGCAAGGGACGATGGCCCAAGAGAGCCGGATTGAAGTCATCAATCGGTTTGGCTGGCGCAAAGATTTTGTTGTCGAGAAGCCAATCATCCAGATTGGGCGCGATGCGCGCAACGACATTGTGCTTGATGACGGCCACAACACAACCATTTCACCGCGGCACGCGCAGCTGCTGCCTTCGGCGGTCAACCGGCAGGGTATGCGCCTGGTCAACTTGAGCAATCAGGAGATCCTGGTTTTTGCGTCCAGTGATAGGCAGCTAGTGGGTGGGGCGCATATGGCTGGCGAGCAAGTCGCTGAGGCCGTACCCACGCAAGTGGTTGCACCTCGCTCTTCAGCCGAGCTATCCGATGGGGATGTGCTCAAGATGGGCGAGTTCACGCTGATCGTCCACGGTGGCGAGCAGCGATCTGGGGTGGTCGAGTTGAGTGTTGAGACAGCCGGGCACGAGTTGGCGCTGGATCGCCCGCTGACGGGTGTGTTGAAGATCCACCACGTAGGCGATAAGGCGGCTGTGCAGTTCCGGGTCGAGGTGGAAGGGCTGGACTCGGACTGTTATGAGATGGGGCCGGGGCCAGTGCTCTTTCCCAATGCTGAGAAGCAGGTGAACTTTCGGCTGATCCATCCGCGGCGCGCGTATCCGCCGGCGGGTCCGCACCGGGTCACGTTCCATGTGACGGCTCCGGATGCGTACCCAGGGGAGCGCGCCAGCGTATCGACGGAAGTCCATGTCGCGCCCTTTTATCAGCACAAGATGCGCGTGGTGGTGATGGATTCGCCGGATTACCGCCTGGCGTAACGAGGCTGGCGTGAACGGCGCTAGATCTTCGCCGTGTTTGGCCTCGTCGATTCCGCCGCCATGCGGCTATGAATCTGATAACAAAGCGGATGCAATGAATTATCTTTTGCCGAATCGATTGCTTTTTCGACAGCCCAGCAGGGTTGCCGCGCTCCATTTCGCCGTGACCTGGGGGCTGGCCTTTTTGTGCTTGGCTTTGTTTGGGCCGCGCGCATGGGCGCAGACGCCGGAAACGACAGCCCCAGGCGCGGAAGCAAGCGGCCAGGTGCGTGTGGTCGATGTGGACGATGCCATGTACCCTGCCGTCAGTCTCGCCGTCGATGTGGTCGATGGGGCGGGCGTGCCGGTGGGGAACCTGACCGCGGACGCGTTTACCGTGACGGTGGACGGGCAGCCCGCGGCGATGATTGGCGTCGCGCCCGATTCGACGCGCCCGCTGGCGCTGCTGCTCTCGTTGGATCGCAGCACCGATGCTGCGACGTGGGCCGCGGTCCAGGCTGCCGCGACCGATGCCGTGGCGAGTCTGCTGCCGGATGATCAGGTGGCGCTGACCACCTTTTTTGATCAGGTGGAGCCGGTGCTCGACTTCACGGCTGATAAAGAGGCCGCGTTGGCTGCGCTGTCGGGGGTGGTTCCCGGCGGCGAGTTTAGCGCGCTGAATCCGGCGATCGTGGATGCTGTGGGGCGGTTTGGGCCGGATCTGCCGCTGCGCCGCGCGGTGGTGATGGTGGCAGACGCGCCGGACAATATTTCGGATGTGACCACGGCGCAGGCCATCGCCCAGGCAACGGCGCAAGGCGTGCCGGTCTATGTGGTGGGCTTTGGCGAGCGTGTGCTGAACGAGCCGAGCTTTGCCCAGATCGCAGCGGCAACAGGGGGGCGCTCCTTTGCCGTGGGCAGCGCGGCGGAACTGTCCGCGGTCTTGACGACGCTGCTGCAAGAGTTGCATCAGGGTTACCGCGTCGACGTACGCGCGCCGCTGCCCGCGGATGGTGCCGAGCACACCGCGCAGATCAATGTGAACACATCGACTGTGACGGGTGGGGGCAGCATCCTGTTCACGGCGCACGCAGGCGAAATTGATGTCGCGGTCACCAACCTGGTCGCGGGGCAGCCTGTGGGCGGGGTGGTGACGTTTGCGATCTCGGCGACGACGCCGGGGCCGGTGGCGAATGTGCTGGTGGAGGTGGACGGCGTGCAGGTGGGCGCGGCCAGCGATCTGCAGACGCCCATCGCTTGGGACACGGAGATGGCCGAGCCGGGCGCGCACAGCGTGCGGGTGGTGGTGGAAGACAGCGTTGGCAACCGCGGCGAGACAACCCTGGAGGTGGTGACGCCCGCGGCGCTGTCGCGGCTGGATCTGCTGCACGTCGACGATGGGGCCTATCCCGCGGTGGCGGCCTATGTGGATGTCTTTGGCCCGAATGGTCTGCCGTTGGTGGGGCTGTCGCCCGCGGATTTTACCGTGCGTGAAGAGAATCGACCGCTGGATGCGGGGACGGTGGCTGTGCAGGTCGACGGATCGCAGCCGCTGCATTGGGTGCTGGTGCTGGATCGCAGCGTGAGTGTGGCCGATTGGACACAGCTACGCAATGCCGCCAACGCGTTCATCGATCTGATGCGCCCGCAGGACCAAATGGCGATCTATACCTTTGCCGAGGAGGTGACGCTGGCGCAGCCGCCTGTGGCGGATGCCGCGGCACTGCGCGCCGCGCTGGCGATGGTGCAGGCCGCTGTGCCCACGCCGGAATCCCCCGCGGACAATGCGCTCAATCAGGCATTGGTCGATGCGGCCAATTTGGCGGCGACGCTGCCGCAGGGCCGCCGCGCGGTGGTGGTGATCACGAGCGGGCTGGACAATACGGGGCACTTGGGGCTGGACCAGGTGATTGCCGTGTTGGACGGGCAGCCGGTGCCGGTGCACATCCTGGGCTTCGGCTTGAACGCGGCGGGCGCGGCGACGGTCAGCGGGCTGGCGCAAATGGCCGGTGGCAGCGCAACGGTGTTGAACACAGCGGCAGAGGTGCGCGGCGCGTTGGAAACGTTGGCCGGGCTGCTGCAAAACGGCTACCGCTTGGACTTTAGCGCGGGGCTGCAAGTCGATGATTCGGCCCATCCGCTGGAGATTACGGTGGCGGCGCAGGAGATTGAGGCCAGCAGCAGCGGCACGCTGGTGGCGCGGCGGCGGCCTATGACGGTGACGATCCCAAGCGTGGCCGAGGGGGATCAGATCGGCGGAGCCGTTGACCTGACCGCGCAGGTGGACGCGCCGTCGCCGCTGGTTTCGGTCGAGTATCTGCTCAACGGCGATGAACTGGCCGAGGTGGAAGATACGAGCTTCCGCATTGTGTGGAACAGCGACACCGTATCGCCGGGCGACTACACGCTTGAGGTGAACGCGGTCGACAGCGTGGGCAACCAGGGCCGCGCGCAGGTGCACTTTACGGTGGTGGCTCCGCTGACGGTGCAGGGTGCACTGGGGCCGCGCAACACGGACGGCGACATTGTGGTGGGCGACGATGTGACGGTGAATGCAACAGTCGAAGCGCTGGCCGATGAGGTCACGGTCGAATTCTTCCTCGACGAGACGCTGGTCGCCACGGACAACCGCGCGCCCTATTCGGCGATGATTGACACGGCGACGCTTGCCCCTGGTTTGCATACGATCGCGACGGTGGCGCGCGACAACGAGGGCCGCCAAGCGGTGAGCACGTTCGACTTTACGCTGGTTGCGCCTTTGGACGCGACGCCTGTGCCGGGTGCGACCATCACGGCGGGCGTATTGATGCCTGCAGCGGTGACAAATTTCAACTGGGGGCGCTGGCTGGGGCTGATCGCGCTGGCGATTGTGCTGCTGGTGCTGCTGTTGGTGGTGCTGGCTGTGGCGCGCAGCGCGCGCCATGCGGCACAGGAACAGAAATTGACCCCCATGCGCCTGGCGTTGAGCAACCAGGGCAATGTGGCGACGGGCTTTCTGCTGCGCGGCGACGACCCTGCGGGGCAACTGACGTTCCGCTTTAGTTTGAATGGCGCACCCTTGGGGCTGCCGCCGGTGGCGCGGCTGACGCGTGAAGAACAGGCGGCGAATGGCGGCGCGGCGCGGCTGGGAACAAGTGGCACAAATGGCACGAATGGGACCAATGGTCATGGGCCTTCGCTCAATCTGCCCCAGGGTGCGGGCACGGTCCCGGTTCCCAATGCCAAGGAGATCGGCGAGTGGGGCGATAGGCTGGACGACGCGAGCCGGACAGGGATGTTGATCGCCAGCCTGCTGACAAGTATCGCGATGGTGCTGCCGCGCAACCTGGCGCGGCCCGTGCGCACGCTGGCTATGCAAATCCGGCGCGGGAATATGTTTGCGCGGCGACTCAGCCGCGTTCGCCGCCAGTTCGACCGCTTGAACCGGGATGAGATGGGCGGGCAACTGGTGGAGCAGTCCACCGCGGCGGCGCAGGAGGCCGGGCGAGTTGCCACGGCTGAGGGCACACAGCAGATGATCGCCACCGGTGGGCAGAGCGCAGGCAGCGCGGCCAGCGCGACCTGGGCGCGCGCGGGGCGCACAGCCAACCGGCTCTATGAATTGGGCGCAACCGCGACGCGCCAGGCGAGCCAACAGGCCGCGTCGGCCCTGGGCATGGCGAGCGGCGCGCCTCAGTGGGTCTATGTGCCGCCGCTGGATCCGGGCCAGTCGGTCCATATCGACGTGTTGGTGGGCGCGCGCAGCGAGATCAAAGGCAGCCAGCACATGGCCTTCCGCATCCTGTCGCGGGCGCTGAACGAGGAGGACGACCCGCCTGTGATCGAGGAGGGCAGCGTGCGTATTGTGGGCCGCTCGTGGTGGCAGCGGCATGGCGGCAAGATCATTGTGGCCGGGCTGGCGCTGGTCACGCTGACAGTGGCCTGGATCGGCTTTACCCTTGTTTTCTGATGATGCTTGTCCGGCTGATGCTTTCTTGCTTGGTAGTCTGGCCGGATCGATGGTGTGAGAGACCTTCTGTAGAACAGCGCAATGGCTCAACGAGATCAGCTTGAAGTGGTGTCGCCCAACGGCGATCTGCTTTTTTTCGAACTGGATGAGAGCGACGGTGTGACCAACATCGGGCGTCACCCATCGAATGATGTGGTGCTGCCGGGTCAGGAGATCGGCGACTTTCATTTGGTGATCGATCATCGCAGCCGCCCCTATCAGGTCGCGGTGATCGATCCCAATGCAACGGCCATGTTGGACGGTCAACGCTTGGAGCCGAGCCGCTACTACCCAATGCACGGGTGGGCCGCGCTCGACGTGGCTGGATACTCGTTGATCTTGGTCGAGGGGGAAAACGGCCATCATGAGACGCCGCCCGCGGCGGCTGCACCGGTCACGCCGCTGGGGCCAGTGCCTTCTTCAACGCCTCCCACAACGCCACCTACAATGGGCAGCGGGCAACCTTCTCCAGCCGTGGCAACAGAGGCCGCGACGGCTGTTTCGGCAACTTTCCCTGTATTGCCAACGGAAGCGAACGGTGGTGCGTCGACAGCGCCGCTCGCCCAATCTCCAGCCGTTCAACCCCCTGCCGCGCCGCCTGCTACTGCGCCGTCTGCTACTGCGCCACCTGTTACCGCACAGCCACCGGATCAACCTGTCGCGTCCCAGCCTCCCGCCCTACAAGCGGCCCCTGCTGTGCCCAGCCCTGCTTTGCCTGCTGAATCTGCACCGGTTAGCCCTGCGGCTGTCGCCGGGCTAGAAGCCCCCAGCCAGGTGTACAGCCCGGAGCAAGGCTTCGAGGACATTAACGACGAGATCATCGTTTTGACGATCTCCGAGCGGGAGCAAGTGGTCGATGTCGAGCAAACTGCGGTGTGGAATCTGACGATTGCCAATGGCGGTTCGCTGGTGGCGCGCTTTGATATTCACATCGTCGGCTGGATCGACGCTTCGTGGATCACGATCCAGCCTGCTTCGCTCAACCTGTACGAGGGCGGGCGCGGGGAGGCGACGCTTACGATTACGCCGCCGCGCCTGCCAACGAGCTTGGCCGGGTCGCACCGGCTGGCTGTGGTGGTGACGTCGCCCAACTATCCGAATCTGCGGGCGCAGCGAGCCATTACGCTGACCATCAACCCGTTCTACGATTTTAATGTGGGCGAGATCAGCCCGCGGCGGCAGACCGTCCACTATTTCCGCAAGACGGGCTTTTTGCGTCTGCCTGTGCAGAACCGGGGCAACAGCACGACGCCGTTTCGCATCGAAGCGACAGACGACGAGAACCAGATCACCTTTGAATTGGAGTCGCCCCACGAAGATACGCGCCTGGTGCGGCAGATCGAGGTGATGCTTGAACCGGATCAGACGTGGACTGTGCCGATCTATGCGACCCCGCGCACCCATCGCATCGTGGGGGCGGGCACGCATACCCATTCGCTGACCTTGACCACCAGTATGCCCGCCAGCCAACAAGCGCCGCGGTCTGTGCTGGCTGAACTGCGCAACCGTCCCATTGTGGGACCGTGGGTGATGACGGCACTGCTCTTTTTGATCGCGGCCATTGTTGTTCTGTCTTTCCAGCCCAGAGTCCAAGAATTCAGCTTTGCGCCGGGCGTGGTGAACACCACAGAGTTGGAAGGGGAAGCCACGGGCGGCGCGGGCGATCTAGCGGCGGCTGCGGCTGGGCTGCAAGGGGCCAAGATCTTTGGCGTCAAACTGCCGAAGCTGCCCAAATTGCCCAAGCAGTTGGCCTTTTTGAACAGCTTTTGGCCGGGCAGCGGCGCGGGGGAGGGCGAAACCGCTGCGCTGGCCCCTGTCTCCGGTGCGATGGTGGATGCAGGCAATGAGGTGATCCTGACGTGGCAGACGAGCCGGGCCAGCAGCCTGACTTTGGAGAAGCTTGTGGGCGGCGACCGGCAGTTTATCGCCACCATCGACAACCCAAGCCAGCAGCGGCAGTACGCGTTTGTCGCGGATACGCGCGAGCGCGCGACCTATGTGCTGACCGCGCACAATTGGATCGAACGGCTGCCCTATGTCGGCGCGACCTTTGGGCGCGATGAAGCGCAGTTGGGGCTGATTGTGGACCCGGTGCGGCCACAGATCGAGGTGTTCGACGTGGGGCCGCAGACGCTTGTGACCGGGCAGACGCTGAACATTACCTGGCAAGTTGCGCGCGCGACCAGCTATGAACTGCTGGTCAATGGCGTGCCGCGCCCGCTGAACGAGGCGCGCGGTTCGATACAGGAAGCGCCCTCTACATCGACCGAATATCGCTTGGTGGCACGCAGCCCCTATTGGGACGAGCCGGTGATGTCTCCGCCGATTATGGCGATGGTGAGTTTGCCGACGCCGATGGTGCGTAATTTTGCGGTGGAGCCGCAGCCGATTGTGGAGGGCGACCCGGTGCGCGTGGCGTGGGAGGTGGAAGGCGCGGCGGCGGTTTCGATCGATCCACTGCCGGGGCCGGTTCCCAATTTGCAAGGGGTCGGCGAGGGCATCCTGGAGCCGGGGCGTACACAGCAGATGTTTACGCTCTTGGCGACCATCGGCGAGGGACCGGAGCGGGTGGAGGCGCTGGCGACGCGGCTGGTGGATATCGTGCCTCCTTCCCCAACGCCGACCGAGACGCCGCTGCCGACTGCTACGCCGAGCGCAACGCCAACACCGATTCCGACGCCGTTGGTGAAATTATTCGACATCGAGCCGAAGCCGGTTGTCGACGGCGAGAATGTGCGGGTGATCTGGACGGTGGAGGGCGCGAGCAGCGTCGAGATCAGCCCGATTCTGGGCGTTGTCCCCAACTTGGAGGGGCAAAACGAGGTTATGATCGACCCCGGCAAGAGCCAGGAGACCTTTACGCTGCGCGCGGTGATGGACGACGGCATCGGCAAGGTGGAGGCGCGCGCTACGCGTGTGGTGGCGGTTGTGACGCCCACGCCGACGGTTACGCCGACGCCCACCCCCACCCCGACGCAGACGCCGCAACTGCCGGTGATTCAGGTCTTTGAACTGGTTCCCAATGAGGTTGTGCGCGGGGATGTGGGCGCGAGCGCCGCGCCGGGCGAGAATGTGGAGGACGCGGCCAGCCAGTCGGGGCAGCCTACGCTGACATGGACGGTGATCGGCGAGGCGACCAATATCGAGGTCACGGGGCCGGACTTTGGGCCGGTGCAGAATCTGCCCAAAGAGGGGTCGCTGCGGGTTCCGGTCAACGAGACAACGGTCTACCAGTTGAATGTCTATTACAACGACGAGTTGATTTCGAGTTTGACCCAGGAATTGACTGTGTTGGAGCCGACGCCGACGCCTGTGCCGCCGACGCCGGTGCCGCCGCCGCCGACCGATACCCCGACCCCGACGCCCACGCCCACGCCGAACATTGTCGCGTTCACGGTGAACGCTGTGAACACCGGCGCGGTGGTTCCGGTTTCGTCGGACGATGATATTCCAACGTATGAGGTGAACGCCGGTACGCTGATCCGGCTGGCGTGGCGGATCGAGAATCCGGTCACCGAGGTGCGGCTGACTGATTCGCAGAACGACTATGGCACGCGCAGCCCGGAAGATGAGTTCCAGGTGGTCGTCACCCGGAGCACGATCTTTCAACTGGCGGTGACGGGCGCGCCTGGGCGGCGCATCCGTATCAACGTGAACCCGATTCAGCCACCGGCGCGGCCTTTCAATGTGTCGGGGATCGATGGGGAAACGCTCGACGACCCGGCAACCGTGACGTGGGACTATCCGGGCGAGGATCAGGCGCGCATTATGGGCTTTAAGATTTATCGCGCCAATATCGACAACTTCAACTTTGCCCCGGTTGCAGACGCCTTTGCGTTGGACAGTACGGCGCGCTCGTGGAGCGATACGGCGACGCCAAGCTGTGACCATGTCTATTATGTGGTGGCAGTCTATGTCGACATTACGCGCACGGGCGACGACCGGATCCAAGAGACCGCGGCCAGCGAATCAAGCTGGTACACGCGCCAATGTCCATAGAGCCGGTTGCGATGTGTGTTGCGCGCTGTGTGCAGCGTGTCGAGCGGGCGCGATGAGCGAGTTTACTCAGATTGATTGGGCAGAACCACTGTTGGGTGTTGGGACAACGGCATGCGTAAGGATGAGAAACGGGAATCCATGAGCAAGGGGACGACGGCGCGGCGCGCCTGGCTGGTGGGAATGGCGGCAGTGGTCTCGCTCATGGCCGCGTGCTGGTGGGGCATGGCTTGGTCCCCGGTCCACGCCCAGGAGACGGGCGCGGTTTCGATCCGCAAGAGCTTTAGCACGACGAGCGAAGACGGCCAAGTCTATAACGGCGACACGATTGTCTTTTCGGTGGTGGTGAACAACGGGACGAACGACACGCTGACCGATCTGTTGATCCTGGACGTTTTGCCCGAAAACGTGCTGGAGGATGTTCAGTGTTTGGACCCCGCCGGCGCGATCCCGTGTGACTTGATCACGGAGACGCGTGCGGTGCGCGAGCCGCTGGGCGGTACGTTGCTCATCACGACGACGCGCCAGATCGGTTGGGAGATTCCTAGGCTAGGGCCGGGGGCGAGCGCGCAGCGTTCGTTTACGGCGCGCGTGATCGGCCAAGCCGACGGCGCGACCTTCATCAATGTGGCCTTCTTGAGCTATGTGCAAGGGGGGCTTGCCAAGAACCAGACCAGCAACGAGGTTCCCCTAACCGTGCTGCTGCGCATTGAGCAGGGGGGCGAAACGCTGCTTTCGGATACGCCGACTTGGTTTTCGCAGGATGTGGGCGGCACGCTGAGTATGGACTGGGCCGACTTCAACGGCGATGGGCTGTTGGACTTGGCGCTTGGTTCTACCATCGGCGCGAGTGTCTATCGCAACAATGGCGGCCAGTTGGAGCTTTTCTGGTCCAACAACCGGCCTGCCTATGGGGTGCGCTGGGCTGATGTAGATGGGGATCGCGTGCCCGAATTGATTGTGGTGGGGGATGTGGAGCGGCTGGCAAACGATGCGCTGCCGCCCAACACCGCGCAGGCGGAGGGGGTGAACTACGTTTTCCGCTATGACCCGACCACCGGCGCGACCAACCGCCGCTTCACCCAGAGCGCGGTGTTCAACACGCCCAAGCAGGTGGTGCGGGTGGAGGCGGCGGACATAAGCGGCGATGGCTTTGTGGACATCATTGTCAGCACCAATGCGATCAACCCGGAGTGCCCTGTGTGGCTCTTTACGAACGACGGCACAGGGCAATTTGACGGCGCGGAGACGTGCATCAGCCGGGCAGCGACGGCTGCGATCAAGCCCGCGGATTTTGACAACGACGGCGACATCGATCTGGTGCTGGGGCTATTTCCCAACCGAGTCCAACTGCTGGTCAACAACAATGGCACGCTGGACCCGGCCAATGCACGCTCTATCGAAGAGGGCGTGATGTTCCTGCCCTATGATTTCGCATGGGGTGACTTTGACGGCGATGGGCTGCTGGATTTGGCCGCGGCCTATCCGCTCATGCGCGAGGTGCGCATCTATCGCAACTTGGGCAATGATTTTGCCGCGCCGATCTCGTTGAGCACGAATGTCTTTCTGACGCCCTATGCGATTGATTGGGGCGATTTTTCGGGTGACGGCAAGCTGGATCTGGCAGTGGCCGACTCGCCGCCGATCATCTATGAGTATGTGGGCGGCGAAGGCAGCAGCGCGTTTCGCCCCTTTGCGGTGCTGGGCGAAGATGTCGTGACGGGGCAGGTGTGGAGCTTGCGCGCGGTGGATCAGAATAATGACGGTGATATGGACTTGGCGCTGACCGACCGTGACGGGCCAAGCCTGGTGGTTTCCAACTTCCGCCCGCCGCTCAATGTCACCCTCGATCCGATTCCGGGCGTTGCGCCGTTCCAAACGTCGCAGCCGTCGAGCAGCGTGACCTGGGCTGATATGGATGGCGACGGCTACCTGGATCTGATCTTTGGCGCGGGGCCAGCCGGGGCATCGACGGGCGCGGCCGCGCTCAATACGAAGATCTATTACAACGACGGTGGCGAATTCTTCCCCGAAACGGTGCGTACCTACAGCGGTTTTGGGCCGCATACGGTCGCGGTGGGCGATACCACTGGCAACGGCGCGCTGGATGTGGCGATTGGCACGACCAGCGAAACCCGGCTGCACATGGCCGGTGATTTTCTGGCTCCGGCCTGGACGTTCTCCGGTGCAGGCGAAAAGACGCTGGTCTGGGGCGATGTGGATGGCGACACGGATTTGGATCTGCTGGTGGCGACCGCGTCGCCCGATGGCGGCGGGTACATTGAACTGTTCTTGAACGACGGCAGCGGGTCTTTTGGCACAGCGCCGGTCTGGCGGATCGATCTGGAGGATGCGCCGCGCTCGTTGGCCCTGGGCGATATGGACAATGACGGATTTCTCGACATTGCCGTGGGTACGGATGGCGTGAATCAGGTCTATCGCAATACGCGTGACAATGCCTTTGAACTCTATTGGACGGCAGGCGTGCGCGATTATACGCGCGCCGTGGTCTGGGGGGATTACAACGGCGACGGGTATCTTGACCTGGCTGTGGGCAACTATGGCCCGCCGGGGGGCAGCGGCGAACCCAACTATATCTACCGCAATATCAGCGGCGGGCCGGGGCGCAGCTTTGCCCTAGCCTTTACCACCGAGGAGAGCTTTCGCACCACTAGTTTAGACTGGGGTGATTGGGACAATGACGGCGATTTGGATCTTGCCGTGGGCAACTATGGGCAAAAGGATCAGATCTACGTCAACAGCAGCGCGGGGGACCGCACGCAGTTCTTTTGGCTGTGGTCGTCGGCTGAGACATTGAACACCACCGGCATCGCCTGGGGCGACCGCGACAACGACGGCGATCTGGATTTGGCGATCAGCCAAGCCGGGACGCAGCTGAATGGGATCTATACCAATAATCTTGTGGTTCCGTCGCATCTGCCCGGCAGCAACTTTGGCGTGGCCGCGCTGGTGAATCCGCCGCTTTATGTTCATACAGGGCGACCGGGCGCAACCGCGAGCGCGTATGCCTATTCCTCTGCCGAACTTCTCTCTGGCCCCGATCAGCCCGAAGTGCTGATCAGCTTCCAACTGCACAATCCGCAATTTGAGAGCATGGCCGCGTCGGCTTTGATGACCGAGACGATCAAGTCGGTGGTGTACGAGTATTCGGTCAACGGCGGGGGGCAGTGGCACCCTGCGACGGTGTTGACGACAACGTTGGAACCGGTGAGCGACAGCCAGGGCCGTTGGCTGCGCGGGAGCGCGGTGTGGGATGCGGTGCGCGACCAGGCGATTGGCGATAATGCGCGCTTCCGGGTTCGCGTGCTCCAATCCACGCCGAGCGGGCCGGTGCAGCGGGTGGCGGCAGGGGTGATCAGCCCGCCTTTCCGGGTGCGCGCCATCACCTGTGTGTGGCCGGAGAATCCTCAAGTGCTGCCGGGGCCGACAGTGGAGGTGGACGACACGCGCGCGGCTGATTTTGCGGTGGCGGCCAATGAGTCGGTGCGCTTTACGGGCAAAGTATCGGCAGGCACAGGCTCCATCTACTACACATGGGACTTTGGCGACGGCTCCGCGCCCAAGACCGGGCAAGTGGCGCAGCACACTTTTGCGCGCAATGGCCTGTATACGGTGCGTATGGCTGTGCGCGGCGAACCTTGCCCCCAGACGCGCGAACGCGTTAAGACCGTGACGGTGCAGGTCGGGTCAGGCGTGGCGGATCTGATGCTGCCGATCATTCAGGTTCCGCCCGCGGCGGGCGAGGCGGCTGCAGCGGGGGGCGATATGCCCGCGGCCAGTGCTGTAGCGGCCAGTGCTGTGGATGAAGCGCAGGCCGAGCCGGTTGCGCCGCAGGTGACTGGCCTCAAGAGCGCGGCGCAGGCGGACTCGGATACGGTCTGGCTGCGCTGGGATCCAAGCCCTGTGCCGGTGGACGGCTATCGCCTCTATCGGGGGGAACGCGAGGCGACTGTGCTGGAGCCGTGGATCGATCTGCCGCCGGATGTGACCGCCTATCCGATAGAGTCGCCCGGCTGTGATCTGGCCTATTACATGACGAGCTATATTACAAGCACTGTGGGCGAGATTGAGTCGCTGCCAAGCGATGGAACGTATTACACGCCTAGCTGCGCGGCGGATGCGGAGTAATGCGCCTGATGAGGGTTGAGACCGAACGACGCATGAACGATGCTGGACAAATCGCACCCAATCGCCTTTTGAGGCTGCTCCGTCTGCAGGGGGCAGACAATTGGCCCTACCTGCGCTGGACGGTGCTGGCGGCGTTCTGTCTGGCGGTAGCAGCGACCGCGCTTTGGGTGGAACCGGCGGCCGCGCAAGCGCCGATTACGACCCATAACCCTTGCTTTGCCAGCGAGAACCTGACACAGCAGACGGGCACTGCGCTGCGCGGCATCGCCAGTCAGCCGGTGATCAGCCGTGACGGCACGCGCTTGGCTTTTTGGTCGACCAACGACATCACGCCCAGCCCTGACCCCAGCCGGGGTAATGCGGACGGCAATATTGAGATCTTTGTCATGGATCTGACGGGCGAGCGCGGCGCGACACAGCTTACCCACAGCACGGGCAGCATTCTGGGCGGGTTCAACTTGGAGCCGTCGATCAACGCGGCCGGGACGCACATTGCCTTTTATTCGGATCGCGACTTGGTTGGGCGCAACGCGGACGGCAACTTTGAGATCTTTTTGGCCCGACGCACCAATTCAGGGTGGGAGATCACCCAGGTCACCGACACCCAGGGCAGCGCCAACCTCTTCCCGTCGATCAACGCGGCCAACGACGGGGTCGTGCGGATTGCCTTTGTGTCGGACGACAAGGATTTGGGTGGTGTGGATGCCAATCCGTTCCGCAATTTTGAGAT
>CAZZNG010000091.1:0-19279 GCA_964655505.1 uncultured Litorilinea sp.
GAGAAACGCCGACCAGAGTCAAGCTCGTGACCCTCGCTTGCTTTAGCGAATGCCGACTTCACATTACCGAATGTCGCACCCTTTACATGAATATCACCAAACTCTGAAGTTACAACAATGCGTTCTTGATACAGACGTTTAGTGTCGAGAGTCACATGCAATCTCCGCTGAGTTCAATACAATCATCACAACGCAGTACGAGTGTAACGAGTAAGCTTACTCTTGATATATTGCTTATGCCTTGTCTGAGTAGGAAGCCACTCTAGCAAACGGGCCTCCGGAGTGGCTCTCCGATGGCCCGTTTGGGTGCATTTAGTTCATCCTAGTACATAGTACACCTGCGGTATATTGTCTCCCGCGCAGGTGGCTTTAGTGGGTTAGCATTCGCTGTAGCCGCAGACGGCGCACTTGCGGCAGCCCTCGATGTTGAGGAAGGCCGCTTCGCCACATTCGGGACAGATGTCGCCGATGGGCCGTTCGGCAATGGGCAGCGCCAACTGCTCGCCCTGGAACTCGCTGCGGCCTGGCGGCAGTTCCGACAGGTGCTCGGCGATGACCTGGGCGATGCCATCAGGCAGGCTGCGTACTCGATTGGCCCCAAAGCCCATGGGCCGCCCGCCGCCAATGCCCGCCATCTCGTCCATGATCCAGCGCAGCCGTTCGCTGGGCGGCAGGCTGGCCGGCATCCGCAGCACCAGGCTCATCAAGCGGCCGATGGCTTCCGACACCGCGGCCACTTCGCTGCCCGCCTTGCCCACATTGAGGAAGACCTCGAAAGGCTCCTTGTTCTCGTCGCTGTTGAGCGTGATATAGGCTGTGCCCAGCGGCGTCTCCTTGCGATAGGTGCTGCCCGTCAGCATGGCAGGCCGCGGCCGCTTGGTCACCACCGGCTTGATGTCGTGGCCGTTAACATGGCCGTAGACGACCTCGCCCTTGACATAGCCGTTGCTGGCGGATGTCTCCTCGCCGCCGCTCTTCTTCTCGCGCGTCGCCTGGGTCTCCAAGACGACCTCTTGGCGGCTGCCGGTGACATAGACGGTCAAGCCCTTGCAGCCCAACTCCCACGCCAGTTGATAGGCTTTGGCGACATCCTCTTCGGTCGCGTCTTCGGGGAAGTTGCAGGTCTTGCTGATGCTGTTGTCGACAAAGGCCTGGATCGCGGCCTGCATCCGCACATGCTCTTCCGCTGTGATGTCGCTGCTGACCACAAAGGCATTGCGCAGCGCCGCGGGCAGTTCGTCCAGGTCTTGACAAGAGCCGGTGACCGCAACCTTCTGCTTGATGTGCTCCTTTTGCGCCTCGCTCAACGACGTCGCATCCAGCGCCTGCTCAAAGAGCGGGCTGGTGTAGACCAATTCCACGTCGTTGTCGCCGTCCTTGAAGTAGCGCACATACCCCAGGGCAAAGACCGGCTCACAGCCATAGCCTTCACAGCCGCAAACCGTGGCAATCGTGCCTGTGGGCGCGACGGTGGTTTGGGCCGCGTTGCGGATGCCGTGCTGCTTGATGCCGCTCACGACCTTGTTCCAGTCCACCTGGGGACGGCCCCAATCATGGGCATAGGGAACCAGCGGCTTGGGCGGCTGCCAACTCATGCCGCCTTCGCGCTTGTCGTCATAGATGCTGCCCTCGAAGGCCAGGAACGGCCCGCGCTGTTCGGCCAGTTCGATGCTCTGCAACATGCAGTGATAGCGCACAAACTCCATGATCTGCGCGGCAAACTCCTGCCCTTCCGGGCTGCCGTAGCGGATGCCCAGCTTGAACATCATATCGCCCAGCCCCATGATGCCCAGCCCAATGCGCCGCGCGCGATAGGCGGCTTCTGCCACTTCCGGCACAGCGGGCACATAGGCATTGGCGCTGACCACGTTGTCGAGGAAATAGGTGCTCTCGCGGATCGTGCGCTCCAACAAGGCCCAATCCACCACCGGCGTGCCGTCCTCTGCCGTGGTTACATGCTTGCCCAGGTTGATCGAACCTAAGCAGCAATTTTCATAGGGGCCAAGCCACTGTTCACCACAGTTGTGGACAACAATGCCATTGGCGACAAAGGAGTGGGTCAGCGGCTCGGTGAGATCATAGACCGGCTCAACGCCCAGCGGCTCGATGGCCTGTACCGTGGCTGTGAAATGCTCGCTGTACGGCCCTCGTTTGCCATAGGAAGCCAGCGCGGCGTCAAGCTTTTCCTGTTTAGCGCTGACGATAAAGCCGATCTCATCGCGGAAGCGCAGCAGGTTGCTCTTGGCGATAACCAGTTCGTGTCCCGCCTGGGTGTAGTATAGCTGTTCGCCCCCGCGGCCATCCGGCATGCCCTTATAACCGGCCTTTTTGCGGTTGGCGTAGACTCTGCTGAAGATGCCGAAGTTCAAGAGTAGCTGCTGGACACCGTGCAGCAAGTCCAGCGAGACCGACCACAGCCGGACACTGCCCCCCTTCTCCACGTTGTCAAGCACCGTGCCATCCGCCGAGAAGATGCCCTGCAGGAACCCCCGCTGCATGGCCTCGCTACCTGTGTAGACGATCTCGGGCACGTACTCTTTGCTTGTCATGCCCAATTGAGCCAAACGCTCCTTGAGCCGCGTCGAAACCACGCGTGATTCGGCGCGTTCGGCCACCTGCTGCACACCCACCGGATAGGTGCGCGTGGGGGCATAGTGGTTCTTGTGGGGCACGCTGCTCACCAGTTCATCCACATAACCGGCAAAGAGCGGGGCCACTTCTTGCTCTTCCCCAAAGAACATGAGCGCCGCGCCCTCGGCCATGTTCAACGTGCCGTCGCCCAGCATCCAACCCATCACGCGGCCCAACGACTCACTGCCCGCTGTGCCAAAGCCGCCCTTGCGGTTGAGCACATGCACCTTATCCCCTGGCCGAAGCTGGTCGAGTTCGCGCCAGCCTGCTGTTGTCATGATGCGATGGTTGCCCGTGGCCTTGAGCGTGAACCCTTCACGCGTGACCAGCCGGTAGACAGGCTTGTCGCCGGTATAGAAGATGGGCGAAGCCTGGCTGGTGCGGCTGTCCGCGCCAAAGCGGCTGTCCAGCACGACCGGCACAGGGTTTTCTTCGGCAAAAAGATCGCCCACACGGCGCAAACCCTCCGCGGTATAGACCAGTGTGTCGGCTGTGACACAGGGGTTGGTCGCCTCCAGGTCATACAGATGGGGCACGGGGTTGGAACGGTTGGCCGCGTCGATGAAGAGCGCGCCCGGTTCGCCGTTGTGGTGGGCATACCGGATGATCTTGGCAAAGAGTTCGCGCGCGTTGACCGTCTTCCACACTTCGCCGTTGCGCGGGTTGATCAAGTCAAAATCGGTGTCGTCCTTGACAGCCTGCATAAACGCGTCGGTGATTGCCACGGAGATGTTGAAGTTGGCGATGCTGCCCTCTTTGGCCTTACATTCGATAAACTCTTCGATGTCGGGATGGTCAACGCGCAGCACGCCCATATTGGCCCCTCGCCGCGTGCCGCCCTGGGCAATCTCGCCAAAGGCCTGGTCATAGACGCGCAGGAAGCCGACTGGCCCGGTGGCGCGGCCCGCGGAGGTATGCACGATGTCGTTCTTGGGGCGCAGACGGCTGAACGAAAAGCCGTTGCCGCCGCCCGTCTGCTGGATCAGCGCGGCGACGCGCAGCGTGCTAAAGATGCCGTCGCGATCGCGGCCCATGTCATCCTCAATGGGCAGCACGAAACAGGCGGCCAACTGGCCCAAGGGTGTGCCCGCGCCCGTGAAGGTCGGACTGTTGGGAAAGAAGCGATATTCTGACATTAAGTCGTAAAAGACTTTGGTGAGCGGCTCTGGGTCGCGATCGTGCTGCTTCTCCACCTGGGCGACGTGATAGGCCACGCGATAGAACATGCCGCCCGGCGTCTCCAAGAGCGTCCCGTCAATGTCCCGGCGCAGATAGCGGCGCTCCAACACCTTGCGGCTGTTCTCCGTCAGGTCGATGCGACTCTCATCTACGTAGTCGGGCGGGGTGAGCGCAAGACGTTGGCCCGCCACGTTTTCAATCACCGTCGAGGCGCCGTGCCGGTTCCTGGGTACGACCTCGTTAGGCTGGGTGGCTTGAGCTTGCATGACATCCTCCTGGACGAAAGGTGGTAATAAGATCAAACAGACTGTCTGTCAAAAAGCGGCGGTGCGTGCTCGGCACCGCGCCATCTCACAAAACACTATACATTTATACATACGTTACATCGGTTTGCGCTGGATAGGCTTGTCGGTGGGCGGCAAAACCCATCTGGGGCACAGGCCCCAAAGAGAAAAAACAAGCAGGCCATGCGGCGCAAGGGCCGTGCCTGCTTTGGCAACAAGCCGGTGCGTCGACCGGCATCAATGGAGGATTTAGCGCCCCATGAGGCGGTCGATTTCACTGCGTAGTTCGTTTAGGTCGTTCATTTCTAGATAAACACTGGCAAAACGAATGTAGGCCACTTGATCGAGTTGAGCCAGGTGATCCAATACTAAATTGCCGATATGGCTGCTGGCGACTTCGTTGCGCCCGGTGGCGTGCAGCGCCTCTTCGATCTGCACGACAATATGGTTCAGCGCGTCGCTGCTGATGGGTCGTTTGGTTGCAGCGGTCTGAATGCCCGACAATAGTTTCTGGCGGTCATACGGCTCGCGCCGCCCATCGCTCTTTACCACAAGCAGACTCGCCGCCACATGCTCATAGGTGGTAAACCGCTGCCCACAGTTTTCACAGCGACGTCGCCGCCGAATCCCATCGGCCGCGTCACGCGTATCAATGACTTTGTGGTTCGTGTCGCCACAATGGGGACAACGCATTGGCTCCCTGGTCACCTCTCATCAGACGCCCACGCACAACATATTGTGTTATGGAAAGCAATCACTACTATATGTGGGCACTTTGGCGTGGCTAGTGTAGCACAGGATTGGGGTAGACGCAAGTAAACAACGCCTGTTCTGCGCCTGAATTCCGGCCCATTGGCTATTAAACCAAGAAATTTTAAGGTCGGAAGGCCTATTGCCAAGCGCTTCTATTCACACAAGAAATCTAACTGATCCGTTTGTGGCTGTATAGTGTTTGACGCCCAAACGCCCGAAAAGAAACGTGCGAATACCCCGTTGGGCATCCGCACGTTTTCACTGATTTTCAGCTGTACCAGAGGGAATCAGCCCTAGCCCGCCGACTCCTTAGGCGAATTTATACCCTCGCCTCTATCCTGGTGATCTCGATCTTGGTGCTGCCGCCAACAGGGTTAGCGGCCATTGCTGCGCGAGCGGCGCAGGAAGGACGGAATGTCCAGATCGTCGCGTTCGAAGGTGCGTACTTTGTAATCGCTGGACGAAGGGCGCTGCTCTTGGCGCGGTTGGGTTGGGCGCTGATCATAGTTGCGCTGGCTGCTGGCGTAGTCCAGCGGGTCCATGGCTTCTTGACGGTCAAAGCCGGTGGCGATAACCGTGAGGTGAATCTCTTCCTTGAGATTCGGGTCCACCACAGCGCCGAAGATAATGTTACATTCGGGATGAGCGCTGGCGCGGATGATCTCAGCCGCTTCGTTGACTTCAAACAGGCTCAAGTCATTGCCGCCCTTAATGTTGAAGAGGATCGAACGAGCGCCGTCAATCGAGACATCCAACAGAGCGCTGTGGATGGCTTGCTGGGCCGCATCCTTGGCGCGGTTTTCGCCGTTCCCCTGGCCGATTGCCATGAGCGCAGCGCCGCCTTCGAGCATCACCGAACGCACGTCGGCAAAGTCCAAGTTGATCAGGCCGGGCACGGTGATCAACTCACTGATGCCCTGGATACCTTGACGCAGCACATCATCGGCTGTGCGGAAGGCTTCGTTAATGCTGACCTTTTTGTCGACGATCTGGAGCAGTCGGTCGTTGGGAATCGCAATCAGTGTGTCAACATTCTTCTTCAATTGGTCCAGCGCGCTTTCCGCCGAGCGGCGGCGATGCGCGCCTTCGAAGGTGAAGGGCCGCGTGACGACGCCAATCGTCAGCGCGCCCAATTCTCGCGCCACGCCTGCAATGACCGGGGACGCGCCGGAGCCGGTTCCACCCCCCATCCCTGCCGTTACGAAGATCATGTCCGCGCCTTCGAGCACTTCCTTGATCTCCTCACGGCTCTCTTCTGCTGCGCGCTGGCCGATCTCAGGGTTGCCGCCGGAGCCTAGCCCCTTGGTGAGTTTGTCGCCAATGCGCAAGCGGACGGGTGCATTCGAGAGCATCAGCGCTTGGGCGTCCGTGTTGACGGAGATAAATTCCACGCCCTGAATGCCCTCCTCGATCATGCGGTTGACGGCATTTTGACCACCGCCGCCACACCCCACGACCTTGATCTTGGCGAAATTCTCCACAAACTGCGGTTGCGAATTCCCGCGCGCCATACTCTGCTCCTTATCTGACAAATGCCCTAAGTCCTGTCCATACGAGTCCATAACACCACCATCTCCCCTCAGTCTCTACCCGACGATCCACACGAGTACGATAGATGAATTATCAAAATAATGTTGCGTGGGGCTGTCAAGCAGAAGTGAATGCGTCTGTTGTACGTCCATTATAGATGTAAGATGCCTATCCAGGCAACAGGTTTTTCAATAGCCTCATGGCCCGCCCCATCCAGTCGCTCTGGCTGCCGCGGCTGCCGCCATAGTCGGGCCGCTTGCGCCGTGCGTCTTCATGCAGCCCCCACAGCAGCAGGCCGATGCTAGTGGCATAGGCCGGGCTTTGCAAATTGCGGCTTAGGCCGGTGAGCGGCAGCCGGTTGGACGGGACACCCACACGCACCGGCATGCCCAAAACGGAGCGGCCCAACTCGGTCAGCCCCGGCAGTTGGCTGGAGCCGCCGGTCAGTACCACCCCGGCAGACAGTCTATCGTAATAGCCGCTTTCTTCCAGCTTGTTGCTGATGATCTCCAATATTTCAATGGCGCGCGCCTCTAGGATTTCACAGATAAAGCGGCGGCTAAAGCTGCGTTCGGATCGTTCGCCAAAGACCGATGCCCACACTTTGTCATCTTCCGGCACAGTGTCGGGCAAGACGCTGCCGTAGCGCACTTTGAGTTCCTCAGCCGTCTCAAAGGGCGCGTGCAGCCCTAGGGCAATGTCGTTGGAGAGATGGTTGCCGCCCAAGTCCAAGACCGTCGTATGGCAAAGACCGTCGTCCAAGAAAATGGCAATATCGGTTGTACCCCCGCCGATGTCGACCACTGCCACGCCCATGCGGCGCTCCTCCGGGCGCAAAACGGCTTCATTCGCGGCCAGCGGTTCGAGCACCAGTTCATCGATCTCGATGTTGTGCGATTGCACAACCTGCACGATGTTCTTGATGGCTGTCGTGCTGCCGGTGACGATGTGCGCGTCTACCTCAAGCCGGTAAGCGTTCATGCCGACCGGGTTCTGCACAGTTGTCTGCCCATCCACCACCCACTCGCGCGCGATGGTGTGAATGACCTCGCTGTTCTGGGGCAAGGCCACAGCGCGTGCGCCTTCCAGGGCGCGCTGCATGTCCTGGTAAGAGACGCCCGCGCGCGCATCGACCGCGCTCAGCCCTTTGCTGTTGAAGGTGTTGATGTGGCTGCCCGCGACGCCCACATAGGCGCTGAGCATCTGCTGGCCTGCATCTTCTTCACATTTAATGATGGCGCTGTCTATGCAGGCGATGGCCTCGCTCACATTCACCACGACGCCGCGGCGAATGCCCTGGCTCGGTGCTTGGCCTTCGCCCAGGACACGCAGCGCCAAGTTGCCCAATGAATCGTGGGTGACCCCCGCGATCAGGGCGCAGATTTTGGTGGTTCCGACATCTATTGCGGCGATATACTCTGGCATTTCAGTCAATTTATGTTCATCGAATGTAGGGTCGTTTAACGAAGCGGACGTCGAGTATCTGGGCAGCATCTTCACTCCCCCGAACTACATCACGCGTGGCGGCTAGATTTTCGAGCTTGGCCTCCATATCAAATCCGTCGCCCCAGTATACCCAAACCGTAGGCTGGGACAAAGCAAAGTTCAAGCCCACGGAGCGGTTGTAGCGGACAGAATTGTCCAGTTCCGGCAGGGCTTGCATGAGCGCCAGCGCGCTGTCCAGGATGGCCGGGTCGATGCTCAACGGCCCCGATGCGCGCACGACACGCGCCTCTTGCAGGCTATCAACAATCTCGGGCAGGGCTGCGGCTTCGACCAGCGGGCCTTCGTCTTCGGCTACGGGCCGCGCCGTCCCATCCGCGGCCAGCCAATACGCGCCGTTGTTGGTCTGCCAGATGGCGACCGGCTTGGTCTCCGCCACATGCACAACCACGCCCGCGGGCAGCGACACATCCACCTGCGCCTCGTCGATCCAGCTATGCTCAGTCAACGTGCGGCGCAGCACCTGGGCATCCACCCAGAAAATGTTCAGCCCTTCCACGTCGAGCTGCGGGTAAAGCTCCGCCCGATCCAGGCGCACCAGCCCGTCGAACTGCACGTCCTCTTCGTAGACAAACCAGGGGTCTTGCAGGTGCAAAGCGCTGATGCTTGCCAGCGCAGCCAGGAGCAAGAGCAGACTCAACGCCTTGCTAAAGTACCACGGCGTAGGCAGCAGGAAATCAGGCGCTTGCACGCCTTTTAATGTGTCGCCCCAGTTGATCTGGACGACAGGCATTTGGGCCAAGACGCCTTCGAAGCGGCGCATACGCCGTGTGATGCCGCGCTTGCGACGTGCACGCGGATTGGGGCCGCCCGGTTGGTTGACGCCCGCGCTGCGTAGGAGCCTGCTTGTCGTCTGTCCGCCTGTGCTGATTGGACTCATGGCGTCTGTCTCTCTGCCTGATGATCACGCGCAGACCGTTCAAGAACCGTGCGCGAAAAGAAACTGTGTGCGGAAAAAACGATACGCAAAAACTGTGCGCTAACGTTATGCGCTAACGTGTAGTGCGATTTTGGCTGCGGTCGGCGTAGCGCTCCAGCGCAAGCTGCACCAGTCGATCCACCAGTTCGGGATAGGGGATGCCGCTGGCTTCCCACAGCTTGGGATACATGCTGATGCGCGTGAAGCCGGGCATGGTGTTGATCTCGTTCAAATAGAGAGCGCCGCGTTCGCCGTCGAGCAGGAAGTCAACGCGCGCCAGCCCCGCGCCGTCGATGGTGCGAAAGGCAAGCAGCGCCAATTCGCGCACCTGATCGCACTGTTGGTCTGTGAGCCGCGCCGGAATGAGCAATTGGCTCGAATCGTCCAAATACTTGGCATCGTAATCATAGAATTCGCGGCCCGGTATGATCTCGCCGGGGACGCTGGCGATTGGGTCATCGTTGCCCAAGACGCTCACCTCGATCTCGCGCGCATTGGGCACAGCCGCTTCGACCAGCACCTTGCGGTCATAAGAGGCCGCGTCGGTGATGGCATCGGCCAGTTCCTCGCGGCCGCGCACCTTGTGTACGCCAACGCTGCTGCCCAGGTTGGCCGGTTTCACAAAGAGCGGGTAGGCCAGCGCGGCCTCGACCTCGCGCGTCACCTGATCCGGGTCACGCTGCCAAACGCTTCGTTTGACCACATGATAGGGGACTTGGGGCAGCCCTGCCGCGGCGAAAAGCTGCTTGGCGACCGCTTTGTCCATCGCCACCGCGCTGCTCAACACGCTGCAGCCCACATAGGGCAGATTTGCCATCTCCAACATGCCCTGGATCGTGCCATCCTCGCCATAGGGACCGTGCAGCACCGGGAAGATGACATCGATCTGCGCCATCTGGGGCGAATGGCCGCTATTGGGCAGCAAAGCCCACCTGTCCTCTTGCTCCTCCCCGCTCCCCTGCTTGCCATCCAGGGGCATCAGAGGCTGCGCCGTGCCGTTGGTGGAGGGGTTGGCCGCGCCATCTGTCAGCGCCTTCAGCGGGTCGCCGCCGGTCAGCCAGCGTCCCTGCGGCGTGATGCCAATGGGCACTACCTGATACCCGGCACGCTGCAACGCATCGATCACGTTGGCCGCGCTGGAAAGCGACACTTCATGCTCACTGCTGCGCCCGCCAAAGACAACGCCGACGCGTACTTGTTTGGGATCAAACACTGGTAAATCCAATCCGTTCCATACTCTCTGATGACCACTCGCCCACAAGCTGCACTTCGGTGGTCAATCCTATGCCGAAGCGGGCGCGCACGGTCTGCTGGATCTGCTCGATAAGCGCCAGGACATCGGCGGCCTTGGCTGCTCCCACGCCGCCAGGATTGACAATGAAGTTGGCGTGAAGTTGGCTCACCGCTACCCCGCCGACCTGCGTCCCCTTTAGCCCTGCCTCTTCGATCAGCCGCCCGGCAAAGTCACCCGGCGGGTTGACAAAGGTGCTGCCCAAACTTGGCTCGACTGGCTGGGTGCGGCGGCGATGGTCGAGATAGGCCGCGGCGCGTGCTTCGATCTCGTCGCGCGCACCGTAGGGCAAGCGGAAATTGGCACTCAGCACCACCGGCTTGAAACCGGCGCGGATGGGGTGCAGCCGCTTGATGCTGCTGTCCCGATAGGCATAGTCAAACGCCTCGACGCCATACTCGACCACGTCGCCATTGCCGTCGATCAGCATGGCGTAGGCCAGGCTATCCTTGATCTCGCCGCCGTGGGCGCCTGCATTGCCGACCACCGCGCCGCCGACCGTGCCCGGCACGCTCACGGCCCATTCCAGCCCTTCCAGCCCGGCGCGCACACTCTGGCGCGCCACCCCGGCCATGGCCGCGCCGCTCTCCGCGACGAGAAACGGGCGCTCGTCCAGCGGATATTCACAGCATGGCGGCTGATCCACGCGTACTTGGCGGCAGCGGTTGTAGATCACCAACCCCTTGATTCCGGCATCGCTGATCAAGATGTTGCTGCCCCCGCCCAAGATGTAATAGGGCAGTTCGACCGCCCGCGCCCAGCGCACTAGCTTGAGCAATTGGTCGGTCGTCTGCACCGTGGCGAAGTATTGGGCCGGGCCGCCCACCTTCATGGTGGTGTAACCCGCCAAGGGCACATTCTCTTGCAGCGTAATGCCTGCAGGCGGCGCTTGGCGCAGCGCGGCTGTCTCTATATTTGTACTCATGATGTTTGCACTCATACTTGCCCCTGCCGCTGTGCCAAGAGCAGTTCGCCGATGCGGTTGCCGTCGCCCGCGCCCAGGGTAATCACCACATCGCCCGGCTGCACATGCTCGGCCAAATACGCGGCCGCGGCGTCGAGTCCACTGATATGGCGCATGGCGGAATGGTTGGCCGCGGCGACCAGCGCGGCTGGGCTGACGCTGCCGTCGTCTTGCTCGCGCGCGGCATAAATATCGGTAACTATCACCTGATCCGCGTCGTCAAAGCTGGCGGCCATCTCCGCCAACAAATTGCGCGTGCGGCTGAAGGTGTGGGGCTGAAAGACAGCCCAAATGCGCGCGTTGGGAAAGCGATCGCGCGCGGCCGCGAGCGTGGCGCGCACTTCGGTTGGGTGATGGGCATAGTCGTCAAAGACCGTCACGCCACCGGCTTCGCCCTTGCGCTCGAAGCGGCGCGCGGAGCCTTGAAAACCCTGCAACGCATCGAGACAAGCGTCCACCGGCACATCGCACCAACTGGCCGCGGCCAGTGCGGCCAGCGCATTGCGCACATTGTGTTGGCCTGGAACCTGGAGCAGCAGATCGCCCGCGGGCATACCCCACTGGGTGACTTGGGCGCGATAGCCGCCATCGGGCGTCGGCGCGGGATCGACCGCTCGCAGATCAGCTGCGGCATCCATGCCATAGGTGATCCACTCCGGCCCGCGCGTATAGGCGTAGTGGCGCAGGTGCTCGGCTCCCGCATCGTCCCGGCAGGTGACGATCACCCCGCGGCGTTCCACCCGATCCACAAACTGCATAAACGCCTTGCGTATGCTGGCAGGTGTGGGGAAGCAGTCTGGATGATCCCACTCGACGTTGGTAATCACGGCTAGGTTGGGCGACAGCCCCAAAAACATATGGTCATACTCGTCAGCTTCGATCACAAAATAAGGCTCGTCGCCTGCCGCGGCGCTGCCATACACCGGCAGATCGGCCCCCACAATGTAGCCAGGAGCGCGCCCCACCTGCTTCAAGATGTGGACGATCATCGACGTGGTGGTGGTCTTGCCGTGGGTTCCAGCGACTGCGATCAAGCGACGACCGGCCAGCAGCGCGGGCAGGAAATCGCTGCGTTTAACCACCGGCAGCCCCAACGCTTCGGCGGCTTGGCGCTCTGGGTTGTCCGGCGCAATGGCGCTGCTGATCAAGACCACGTCGGGCCGGTCGCTCGCGGGCAGCTCGAGCAAATTGGCCGCGGTTTGAGTCGTCACAACCGATGCACCGGCTGCGGCAAGGCGCGCTGTGTTAGCGTTAGCTTGACGGTCGCTGCCGCTAACGCGCACCCCCATCTGCAACAAGACAGTGGCAATTGGGCTGAGGCCGCTGCCGCCGATGCCGCACACATAGATATGAAGCTGCGGATCGCGGTCAAGCAGCCGTGTCTGCCACGCTGCCGGGGCAATGACTTGCATACGCTCTGTCATCATCGACTTACTTGTCTCATGCACAGGCCGATCCCGTGCACTGGCTATTCTGCACTGTGTTGTGCTGCACTGTGTTGTGCTGCACTATATTGTGCTGCGCTGTGAACCGTCATCCACGCACGCGGATGATCAGCAGGATTGCGACCGGAACCATCCAATAGACCGGACTTTCAAAGAGCGCAGGCGGCAAATATTCGACCAGCGTCTGCGCGGTATCGGTCAGTTGATTTTCAAAGGTCACCCACTGGCCGATGGGATAGTTATAGACATGTTGGTAATACCAAAGCGTTCCGGCGATTAGGTAGCCGTTGAGCAGCCCAATCAGGAGGCTCAAGAGGGTTCCTTGGGGTGGAGGAGCCGGTTTGCCTGTAAAGGCAAGGGTGCGACCGGAATAGGCACTAAAGACCAGGGCCACAAAGATCACGCTGTAGATCACGCTCAACATTGCGTCAAGTTCAGTCTCACCATCCAGCCCGAACAGACGCTCGCCAATGCCGCCAAAAAGCGCCGACAGTTGCTCTTGAAAGAAGGTGAGCATGAAGATCGCGACGAGAATGATTAAGGTCGTTCCCAGTTCTTTGACATACCCTCGGGCCAGGCCGATCAGGGTGACGATCAAGCCGATGGTGATGTACGTGATCTCAATCGGTCCCATGCTGCGCCATTCTGTGCCGCCCGATAGTTCAAGCCTTGCGTCCCCCGCGGTTCAACCGGCGGGTTAGGTCGGGTGCGATGAGGGTTGATGATCTCTGATCGCCTAGATTGCATACACTGATTAGGATTTGGCCTTCGCGCCGTTTTTGATCGACGCGGCGGCCAGAACAAGAAACGCGGTCAGCAAGATGAGCAAGCCGAGCGACCCCAACGACTCAATCACCATCCACATGCTGCTGACGCCGGTCCACAAAAGACGCCCGCCTGCCCCGATGAGCGAGAGCAAATTCAGATCATCCTCTGTCGTGGGCAGCGTGGTCGAGACGGTATTGTCATCCCCGGCAAAGAGCGCCACCATGCTCGGCACAAAGGCCACTGCAAAGAAAAGACCGTTGAGGATGCCAAAGAGAATGGCCCAGCCGTTGCGCTCGCTCTGCTTGTCTTGAATGGCGACGTTCGACACCACATAGGTCACGACAAAGATCACCACCCACATCACAAAGAGAAACGCCTCTTGCCCGTCCGCCGGTACGAGATCGGGCGCGTCGGCCAGGGCCGCGAAGGCTTCGTCACGGCTGCCGCCAAAGCCGCCCGCCCGGGCAAAGGTCAGCGCCGCGCCGCCCAGGTTGGCAATGCTCACCACAATGTCGCCGCGCTCTTGCAGCAAAAGCCACGCCACCAGCGCAACCGAAAAGACCGTGATCTCGCGCCGGGCGCCGCGTCGCCACCCCAGCCACGCAAAGAAGGCTAGGTAGATCAAAAAAGAGATGACGACTGCTGCTTGCCCACTCATGGCGCTTCTACAGGGCCTCCAACTTCATCATGCCTATGGCACAGTACATGCCGATGGCAATCGTGACAGCGCGGCTACGCGCCCGGCTGTGCCTGGCGGGAGCCATCGGCCATCATACGCAGTTGCGCGGCGATGCGCGCCGCGGCATCCGGGCGGGCCAAGGCTGCTGCGTGCTGCGCCATCTGGCCGCGCCGTTCCGTCTGCGCCAGCAGTTCCAGAATAACGCGTTCCAGGTCCTCGCTCAACGCTGCGTCGTCGATCACCACCGCAGCGTCATGCTTGCGCAGTTGCTCGGCATTGCGGTCTTGCGCGTTCACCCCCTTGAAGGGATAGGGCACTAAGATCGCGGGCAGCCCGGCCACGGGAAACTCACCCAGCACACTGGCCCCGGCGCGCGACACCACCAGATCGGCCGCGGCCAGCGCCAACGGCATGCCGTCGTGTAGGTAGTCTACAGGATGATAGCGGCGGGCGGTTCCGCCTGTCAAAACACCCGTAGAACGTAAATTCTGCATGGCCTCCTTCGCCAAGGGCCAATCACGCGTGCCGACCACATGCAAAACATGGGCATGGGGCAGCAGATCGGGCAGTGCAGCCCAAATGGCCTGATTGATGCTGCGCGCACCTTGGCTGCCGCCAAAGACCAGCAGCAGCGGCAGCTCATCTTCGCCGTTCAGCGGCGGCCGGTCGATCAGCGTCGCCAGCTTTTGGCGGGTCGCGGCGCGGTCTTGAGCCGCCTCGATCAGTTCAGGGCGCACTGGATAGCCGGTGACGACAGCCTTGCCCTGGGGATAGATGCCGCCGAAATATCGGGCTGCATCGTCAAATGTAACCGCCACGCGCTGGGCCAAGCGGCTCAATGTGCGGATCGCCCACCCCGGCGTCATGTCGGGCAGGTAGATCATAACCGGCACACGGCGAAGCCGGCAAGCCACCACCACCGGCGCGCAGACATAGCCCCCGGTGACAAAGCAGACATCCGGCTTGAATTCACCCACAATGGCAAGGCTCTGGCGCAAGCCGCGCAGCATCTTGCCCACGTTGCGCAGCGCGGCCATCGGATTGATGCCGCGCAGTTGTCCGGTGTCGATGCCGCGGTAAGGGATGCCTGCCCGCTCGACCAAGGCTTGTTCCATGCCCTCGTTCGCCCCCACCCACAGCAGTTCAACCGGTTGGGCTGCTGTGGGCGCGGCAGGCGCAGGAGGGATGGCTGCGGGTTCCTCTGCGGATTCCACAGCCGATTGGGTGGCAGCCGTCGCCAAGGCGGCAGGCGCGCGATCGGATATTGGGTCGGGTACGCTGTCGGATGCCGTGCCGGGTGCGATGTCAGATACGATGTCAGGCGCGACGCGCACCGCGGCCCGATCCGCCGCCGGTTGTGCTGCTGCGGCTGCTATGGCGGCCACTGTTGCGGGCGCTGTTGTTAGATGTGGCGCTACGGCCAGTGCGGGGTAAACGTGACCGCCCGTTCCCCCACCTGAGATTAAAACGCGCATATAAGTTCTGTGAACCGATCTCCGGCAGTGACTGCTCGCTGCTACGGCTGATGCTGAGCAAGATGCCGACAGCCCCCAACACCGTGACCAGCGAACTCCCACCATAACTAATGAACGGCAGGGTGACCCCTGTGGGCGGCACAATTGCCAGGACCACCGCGGCATTTAGCAGCGCTTGCAGCGCTAAGAGCGAGGTGATGCCGATGGCTAGCAGCATGCCAAATGTATCCGGTGCGCGCAAAGCCGTGCGCAGCCCGCGATAGACCAACAATGAAAAAAGTAAGATGACCAAGAGCGCGCCCAAAAGCCCCAACTCTTCGCCGATGATGGCGAAAATGTTGTCACTCCAAGCAAGCGGCACGCCGCCAGGCAGTTTATAGTCGCCGCCGCCCAGCCCTTCGCCGAAGATGCCGCCATTGAGCAGCGCGCGTACGGTGCGGGTCGTCTGCCATTCGCGGCTTTCCAGCGGATTCCAGACGGATTCCAAGTAGCGTTCGATGCGCCGGTTGGCGTAGCTGCTATATTGCACCACCATCCAGAAGGTGACGCCGCCCCCCACGCCGATCAGCAGCAACTGGCGCAGTTCCGCCCCCGCGATAAAAAACATGATGCAGGCTGTGGCGACGATCAGCATCGAGGTGCTAATGTCGGGCTGCGAAACCAAGAGCACGGTGATGATGCCCATCAAGACGCTGAACGGGAGCAGCCCCACCTGCACATCGCGGATGCGCGAGCCTTTGCTGGCGAGCCAAGCACTGACGTAGATGATGATGATGACCTTGGCCGGTTCGCTCGGCTGCACGCTGCCGCCGAAGAAGGTGCGCGTTGAGCCAAAGGTCTTCGTACCAAACGCAATCACCCCCATCAGCGCCAGCAGGCTAACGCCCATGAGCGGCACGCTCCAACGCTGCCAATAGTGATAGGGCACGCGCATGGCAACCACCATCGCGCCCAAGCCGATGCTCATCCACATCAACTGGCGCATGAAAAAGAAGAAAGGGTTGTCATACCCGGCGATGCCCTGGGCGTAACTGGCGCTAAAGACCATGACATTGCCCAACGCCAGCAGCGTCGCCACAATGGTCAACAGGCCCCAATCATAGGTTCCTTCGCTTGTCTGCGTGTTCTGCTTGACAGGCTTGGTCGTCATCGAATCGCTCACTCAACATTCATGCAACGACAGGAATCTTGCGGGAAGATTGCGACGAAAAGATTGGTGCAAACGCCAGCGCTCGTCAGCCGGTACGTTCGGCGGCCTCGGCCTTTTGTTCGATGTTGCGCAGCACCAATTGGCGGAAATGTTCGCCCCGCTCTTCAAAGTCCTTATACGCGTCGTAGCTTGTACCGCCGGGCGAAAGCAATACGACAGAGTTTGGCCCGGCCACGCGTGCAGCCAATTCGACCGCTTCGTCCAGCCGCTGCACCACGGCGCAGTTGGGCGCTTTTTGCTGGCTAAAGCGGGCACGCTCCTGCACCGTTCGCACAATCATGGGGCCGCTTGCGCCAAAGCCAATCAAGAAATTGACCCGATTCACCGCCTCGCTGGCAAAGGCATCCCACGGCAGATTCTTGTCCTTGCCCCCGGCGAGCAAGATCAACGTGCGTTGGGTGGTGTCAAAGCTGCGCATACCCGCTACAGCGCGCTCCGGCGAAGTCGCAATGGAGTCGTTGATCCATGTCACGCCGTTACATGTCGCTACTTTTTCAAGACGATGCGCCACCCCGGTAAAGGTACGCGCAACTTCGGCCATGGCCGAAAGATCTACCCCCGCGGCGTGCGCGACTGCCATCGCGGTCAAGAGATTGCTGATGTTGTGGTCGCCCGGCAACTGTATCTCTGAACGCGAGATGACCGGCTCCCCCTCCACCGTCAACATGTCGCCGTCCAGCCAAACGCCTTCGCCCGGGTCGACCAAGCGCGAGACGGGCACGATATGCACACCTTGATCGTGCAGCGCGGCGCGCGCCTCGGCCAGCATATCGTCCAGCCGCCAATCCGCCGGGAGTTTCTTGCGCTTGGCCCGCTTGACGGGCGGCGCGAGGCGCGAGGTGACCGGGTCGTCCAAGTTGACGATCACGGTCGAACCTGGCTGCATGGCGCGCAGCAGATTGAGCTTGGCCGCGGCATAAACGGCCATGCTGCCGTGGCGATCCAAATGGTTGGGCGTCAGATTGGTGATGGTGGCGATCTCCGGGCCAACGTGGTCAAAGTTGCCCCAGGCCAACAGTTCGTCGAAAAGCTCAAGCTGGAAGCTGCTCAATTCGAGCACCAGCGGCTCGTCCGGCCCAATCGTGTCCAGCCGGTCGAGCAGCGGCGTGCCGATGTTGCCGCCCACATGCGCGGTCATCCCCTGCGCTTGGAGCATCAGGCCGACCAGCGTCGTCGTCGTGGTTTTGCCGCTGCTGCCGGTGATGGCGAGGCGCGGGCCAAGTTGCAAGGCCGCGGCGGCCTGGAAGGTCAATAGGCTGTCATTGCTCAGGGGAATCCCGCGCTCGACAGCGGTCTGCACAATCTCCAGTTGGGCCGGTACGCCGCCGCTGAGACAGAGCAAGTCGCACTCGTCCAGCAGGCTCAACGGATGGCCGCCCAGGGCGAATTCGACAGGCAGATCGCGCAGCGCGTCCATCTCATGACGCACCTTTTCCGCGGGCGCGGCATCGCTGACGGTGACGCGCGCACCGGCAGCAGCAAAAAAGCGTGCCAGCGCCATGCCCTGGCGCGCCAAGCCCAAAACTACCACCTTGCGCCCGGTGAAGCTGGACGCGACCAGATCGACTGCTGTATGTGAAAGGCTCATGCCGTTGCCGCTGTTGCCCACCTCTGTTGGTCTCTTTCCCCACTCTGGAAATTGGGACGGCGAGACAGGCGCGGCCTGTGCCGTGTCGGGCGCGTGGCCGCGCAGCATGGCAAAGCGAGGCGGTTTGGCCGCGGCTCCGGCTGCGCGCCCACGCTCTGTCTCTCGCAATTCGTATTTCGAGTTACGCATCCGTCACCTACCTCTCGCCAGACCAACCACTGCCTAGCTATGCTCCATCCCACCGGCTAAATCAATGCCAGCGCCACCCCCAACATGCCGCTGAGCACACCGACCAGCCAGAACCGCTCCTTCACCTGCATTTCACTCCAGCCGAGTAATTCGAAGTGATAATGCAGCGGCGACATTTTAAAGACGCGTCGCCCTTCGCCATAAAGCCGCTTTGTCCATTTGAAATAGGTCACCTGGATCATCACGCTGCCTGCTTCGGCCATAAAGACCAGCCCCACCACCGGCAGCAAAAGCCACTGTCCAGTCATGATTGCCACCAGGCCCAACGTCGCGCCCAGCGCCAAGCTGCCTGTGTCGCCCATGAAAAGCTGGGCCGGGTAGGCGTTGTACCAGAGAAAGGCCAGCAGCGCCCCCACCATCGTGAAGCAGAACACCATCAAATAGGTCTGCTCTTGCAGGTAGGCAATTGTGCCGTAACACGCAAAGGCGATACTGCTAATGCTGCCCGCCAAGCTGTCCAGCCCATCGGTCAGGTTGACCGCATTGCTCGTACCGACCAGGATCAAGACCGTGACCGGGATGATTAGCGGGCCGATGCGAAAGAACTCCGGAAAGCCCGGCACACCCACATAGTCCCACTGGGGCGGGCCGTAGTAGAGCACAAGCGCAATGATGGTGGCGAACAGCACTTGAAAGCTGCTCTTCATGCGCGGACTCATGCCCTCCCCGCGCCCTCGAATCCCTTTAATTCCCTGCCAATCGTCAATGCCGCCCAAAATGGCGTGTGAGGCCAGGCAAAAGAACAGGATCAATGTGCTCCGGCCAAAATAGGTTAGCCCCCAAATATCGCCAATATTGAGCACGCCCGTAA
>CAZZNG010000092.1:0-19124 GCA_964655505.1 uncultured Litorilinea sp.
CCGCCCCCCTCCCCCTCCACACCACCCCCATCAGCGAACGCAACATGACACGCCTCTGGCACAGGCTCAACAGCCCCTGGCCGCGCGTCATCTCGTTCACAGGCGGCCCGCTCGACCTCTTCCACGCCACCGACTTCGTACTGCCTCCCCACGGTGCGCGCCGCGCCGTGTTGACCGTGCACGATCTCGCCTTTCACTTCTACCCGGATGCAGCCATGCCCAGCCTGCATCACTATCTGCATGTCGTCGTCCCGCGCAGCGTGCGCCGCGCCGACCACCTGATCGCCGACAGCCACAATACAGCCCGCGACTTACAGGACGTGTGGCAGATACCCCCGGAACAGATCACCGTCGTACAAGGCGCAGTCGACCGCGCGCGCTTCCAGCCCGTCACCGATCCCGCGCGCCTAGCAGGCGTGCGCGCCAAGTATCAGGTCGGCGACGGCCCCTTCATCCTCGCCGTCAGCCGCCTGGAGCCGCGCAAGAACCACACCCGGCTCATCGAAGCGTTTCACCTGGCGCGCCAGGAAGCCAACCTCCCCCACCGGCTGATCATCGGCGGCGCAAAGGGCTGGCTCTACGACTCGATCTTTGCCAAGGCAGAAGAGCTTAATCTGCAAGAGGTCGTTCATTTTCCCGGCTTCGTGGCAGACGATGACCTAGCTGCCCTCTACAGCGCAGCCGAATTTGTGGCCTACCCATCGCTATACGAAGGATTTGGCCTGCCCATCATCGAAGCGCTCGCCTGTGGCACACCCGTCCTGACCGGGGACAACTCCTGCCTGCCCGAAGCGGGCGGCCCTGGCGCGGTCTACGTCGACGCACTCGACACCGCCAGCATTGCCCAGGGCATCATTCGTCTTGCAGACGACGCAGCCCTGCGCCAAGCGCTTGCCGCCGCCGGTCGCCAACATGCTGCCGCCTTTACCTGGGAGCGTTCCGCGCAGCAACTGCTCGATGCCTATGCCGCGGCCCTGGCCTAAGGGTGCAGCAGCTATATGAGAGACGAAAGTGAGGAACTATGACCATGCAAGCGCGCACCGTAGGCGAGACCGCGCTCACCCTAACCCTCTTTACCCAGCCTGAACACTCCAACAGCCTGGGCACAGTCCACGGTGGCGTCGTTCTCAAACTCTGCGATGAGTGCGCGGGCATCATCGCCGCCCGCCATGCGCGCCGCCCCTGTGTCACCGTAACAGTCGACTCGGTCACCTTTTACAAGCCGGTCCAACTGGGAACCCTCTTGTTGGCCCACGGGCGCATCACCTATGTCGGCACCAGCAGCATCGAAGTCGAACTGCGCGTCGAGGCGGAAAATCTCCTCACAGGCGAGATCATCCACACCAACAGCGCCTACTTCGTCTATGTCGCGCTGGATGACCAACTGCGCCCCACGCCGGTTCCCAAACTCCATCTTCAAACCGACGAGGAGCGCCGCCGCTTCGAAGAGGGCCGCGCTCGCCAAGCCCGCCGTCTGGGCCGTACAGAATGATGCGCTTCTGGTGGCTGCCTGCCGGTCTGCTGCTCACCTTGATTGGCTTCTTTGCTCCCTGGGTTGACCACGCGGCAGCAGGCTTGGTCATTACCGGCCTCGATCTAGGCGAATATGTAAAATTTCTCCCCGTGGTACGCAGCGGCGAGGTGACCCTATGGCGACCAGGCTTCTACGCGCCGCTGGCTGCCGTGGCGCTTGCCGCCGCGCTCACAGCCTACCGGCCCACCTACTGGCCCCACCCACTGCTGCGCGTCCTGCCGCTCGCTCTTGCGCTGGTGGCCGCATTCAACCTAATTCCGCCCGCGTGGACCCCAGCGCGCCTGCTGCAGCCTGAATTCCGCGTGCAGACGACAACCCTGCTGCTCCTGCTGGCCGCCATCGCACTTAGCCCGTTCCTGGCCCTCATTCCCTCGCGCCTGGCTGCCACCCTGATCACGCTCACATCAGCGGCAGGGCTGGTGCTGCCGCTGCATGGCTTCCTAAGCGTGCGCCCAGCCATTGGGGAACTCTATGCCCAGCCGCTAGGATTCGCCTGGGGTCCCTGGCTGCTGGCGCTCGGCCTAGCCCTGATCGGCGCAGCCGCCTGGTTCCCACCCGCCAACCCAATCGCAGACCGTGACGCCCCACAGAGCAGCACGGTCCAGGCAGAAAGGTAAATTTTCCATGCGTATCGGCGCAATGAACAACCCTCGTTCGCCCCTGCTGGAAGAAATCAAATGGATTGGCGAACACGGTTTCGACTACATCGACCTAACCATCGAAGCACCCCACGCCGCCCTCGAGACCACCGACTGGCGCACCGTCGCCGCGGCCATCCAAGATGCCGGGCTAGACGTGATCTGCCACGCAGCCCCCTACTACCCCATCGAAACGCCTTCGCCGCTTGTACGCCAAGCCGCCTTGGACGAACTGCGCCGCACCATCGACGCCGCGGCCATCCTCGGCGCGACCCTCTGCACGACCCACTTTCGCCGCTGGCCCAGCTACCTGAGCGAGCAAGAGGGCTATGAATATTATCGCCAGCTATTCGACATCCTCATTCGCCACGGCGCGCAGCAAAACGTCCAAGTCGCCCTGGAAAACAGCTCGGACAACAGACACCAACTCAAGTACTTCCGCGAGATCTTTCATCGCCTGCCCGACCTGAAACTCCTTTACGACATCGGCCACGGCAACGTCGAAACAGCCGCCAGCCTCACGCGTGATACGCTTTTCTCACTGGCAGACCGGCTCGTGCATGTCCACATCAGCGATAACGACGGTCATGGCGACGACCACCTGCCCTTTGGCGCGCCCAGGAGCGGCGGAATCAATCTCGCCCACGAATTGCGCACCCTGCGCAGTTTCCGCTACGACGCGGGCATCACCGTCGAAGTCTTTGGCGAGCGGCGCTGGCTCCTGGCCTGTGCCGACCTCCTGCGCGAAAAGTGGGAGCAAGCCGCCTAAACGATCTGCTCCCACTCCCGATGCGTTGATTAATTTGTCCGTCGATTCACTGACCGCTGCCAACTGCCTCGCTATCAGTCAGTCTTGCGTTCGGTCAGCCTTCATCCGCGGTCACCAAATTCTGTATCGCATCCTCGCCCTCATGCTCGACCGGCTGTCCTTCAGGCAGCATAGCCGGCATCGGCGCGTCCGGCGTTGGCGTCGCAGCAGGCGCATCCGTCACGACGTTCGGCGCACCCTGGGGAACGGGCGCACACCGCGACGTATCCTGCCGCCGCGAATCGGCCATCGCCGGTGCGTTCCAAATGCCATTGACCACCGACTCCACCGCGGCCGGGTCATTGATGATTAGCACGGATGCGCCCTGTTCGGTCGTGTAGCTCTGCAACTCCTTCAGCGTAATGCCGCTGGCGCGCACGTTGGCCGGGTCAAGGCTTAGGCCGAGCTGCAACAGATCCAACATCTCGACCAGCGTCAAATCGGTCGAGAAACTGCTGCGAAAGGTCGTCCACAAGAGCGGGATCTGCGGCAGCATATTGGTCGTCAACACGCGATCGCGCAGCGCCCATAGGAATTGACGCTGCCGCTGTGACCGGCCAATATCACTTTCACGCAGACGCAAACGCACATACCAGTAGGCCGTCTCGCCGTCCATATGGACTTCGCCCGCGGGCAGCGTGAAATAGTCCCACGATTCAGTTGTCAGATTGTAGATCGGCTCATAGAACGGGCAGTCCAGATAGATCGTGACACCACCGACCGCGTCGACCACATCCTGAAACGCGGTCATCTCAAATCGCAGCCAATGCTGCGTCTGAATACCAAGCGTCTGGCTCAAGACAGTGGAAACCAGCGCGGGGCCGCCCCCCTCGGTGCGTAAAATCCGCTCGCCGATGTAATCCACCTGGTTGATGCGACCATAGCCGTAATTGGGAATCTCTAAATAGAGGTCACGCGGAATACTCAAAACAGCCGCACGATTGAGCTTACGATCAATGCCGACCACCATAATCGTGTCTGTGCGCCAATTATCGCTCCCCTGGCGATGGTCTGTGCCCAAAAGCAGATAATTCTCTGTCTCCGCCCAGACGAAGGCCGGTCCCGATGCCTTCTGCGTAACGACTGTTGCCACAGACGCCGGAACATCCCCGGGGATCGGAAGTTGTGGCGCTGAAGTTGACGGGCCAAATGGCGGCAGCGGCGTATCCTCATTCGGTGTGTACACAACTGGCGCTGGTGTCGGCGTCGGAAACCCGACGAACACACGCTGCCCGCAGCCCGCTAACAACAACATTGCGCCGATCATTGCCAAGATGACCGCGCTGAAGCCCTGCGACCTGAAACAGCTCACAGAACAGCCTCCTCCTCAAAACAGCTCGCTGCGCTGTTGTTCGTCACAGCGAAGATCGCCAAGAAGCGATGATAACCGATGATCACACAAACCAATGATCACATAAAAGAATCACACAAAATGATCAGCTATCCCCATCCCGCAGCGCCGCAAACAGGTGCGCGCTGATGGGATAGTGAAAAACATGTCCTTCAAAAAACTCGCCCAAATTGCGATGGCCCGTCGCAGCATACGTCATTGCCTGATGCACCAATTCCAACTTATCTGCATCATGCACAAGCCGTGCCTCGGGCGAGGTCTGCTCCGCATATTCCGTCCACAAGGACAGCACACGCTCCACATCCGGCCACCCGGCGCAGATCTCCGCCAGCGCAGCCGCTTCCGCCTGATGCTTCGCCGCTTTGCCGATCAAGCGAGTCGCGCGGTGCGGCAAATCTGTCACAAGACTCTCCGCCAAGTCGTGCACCACGGCAATCTGCAACACACGCCCCACATCCAGCGGCCCATCCAGACCTTGCTTGCCCGGATCGACGTTGATCTGCTCGGTCAAAAGCAGCGCCAACAGCGCCACCGCATGGGAATGATCCGCCACAGACTCTGGTTGGGCCACACCGAGCATCAACCAGCCGGTACGCGGCAGCCGTTTAAGCGTGGCCGCGGCCGTCAGCAGCCGCTTGGCTACGTCCTGCTCTTTTGCCACACCCCCCCCAACGCTTGATTGCCGATCCGCGTTACGGTATAGGCCTCATTGCCGCCATAGGGCGCAACGAAACACTCCACCCCGTCAGCCGAAGCCAGCGCGATCCAGGTCTGCCCGTTGGCTTTGCCATAGACGCCTTCATCTTCGCCGCGCGTGCCCAACAGCACCAGCGCTAGGTCGCAGCCTGTCGCCCCACACAGTGCCTTGGCACAGGCGCAGGCCAGTTCCTCGGTCGGCTGGTTTTCATCGTAGGCCGCCAGTTCAGCAGCCACAGCCCGCGGCAAGAGCGCATCACTGGTCAAGTAGCGGGCGCGCACCGTTGTGCCGCTGCGATCCACCTGCATCAACCGTGTGGCGATCTGCCCCAGGGTATTGCTCTCCAGCACAGCCAGCGTCATCCCCTTCGCTGCAAGCTGGCGCACCACGACATTCTCAAACGGCTCTTCAGGCACACTGCTGTAAATCGTGCTGCCGATACGCCGGCGTACCTCTGCCTCAAGTTCGTCGAGCATTCGGTCGGCTTCCTCGATGGACGCCGCGCGCGCCGTAATGCGTACATCACACTGCGCCGTGTGCGCGGCCAGGCCCACCGTCGGATTCGCCCCGTTCATCAACTCGCCCAGCCGGTCGTCGAGCATACTCTCGCCGATCCCGATCGTGCGCAGCACGCGCCGCCGGATAATTCCCGTATCGCCCGCACGCCGCCTCAAGTAAGGCAGCACCGTCTCCGTCATCAGGTGCTTCATCTCGCGCGGCACGCCTGGCAGCGCGATCACCGTCCCGCGCGGCGTCTCCACAATGAAGCCGGGCGCAGTGCCCACCGGATTCTTAACAATGATTGCGCCGGATGGGATCATCGCCTGCTGCAAGTTGTTTTCGGTCATCTGCGAACCGAAGCGCGCAAACCGTTCGCGCAGCGTCTCCACGATGCTCTCATCCAACGTCAACGGGCGGCCCGTCGCCGTGGCAATCGCTTGGCGCGTAATATCGTCCTTGGTCGGGCCAAGCCCGCCGCTGACGATAATCACGTCGCTGCGGCTCAACCCCAATTCGATCACGCTGCGCACGCGCGCCTCGTTGTCGCCGACCGTCGTCTTGTAATACAGGTTCACGCCCACATCGCGCAGTTGCTGCGCCATCCAGGCCGCATTGGTATCGACAATTTCGCCGAGCAGGATCTCGGTCCCCGTGGTTACGATCTCAGCGCGCAATCCCTGCGCGCTTGGCTTGGTCTCTTCCATGCCTTCGTCAACGCCTCCGCACTACATCATCAAGGCGATTTGCGCCCGCACCGACTTGATGCGATCCGCGATCTCTGGGCGGCCATTTTGCCGCATTTCCTGTTCAAGCGGCTTCAGCGAGTCGACAAACTCACGCGTCAACTTGGAACGATTCTCCTTCACCAAATTGCGCAGCGTTGCGTCGTCCGTCGCGCCGATCAACTGGTTGAGCAGCCGCAGATCGTCCGGCAAATTCTCTTGCAAAAGCGCCATTGCTTTTTCGTAGATCGTGCGAAGCCGCCGCGCCGCGCCCGTCGCTTTGGAGCGTTCAGCCTGCTGCATATTCGCCGCGATCAGCGCCAGGAAATTCTCGTCGATGAGTTCCAAATGCTCGCGCAGCGTCTCCTCGACGTTGGTCGAGCCAAGCACTTCCTGCAACAACGCCTGCGCCTGCTGCGCCATCATCTGCTGCGTCTCCTGCTGCCTGGCGGCAAGCTGCTCTTGCAACTGCACCAGGAACTCGCGCAGCTCCTGCGCCTTCTGCTTTACCTCTGGATCGCTAATCGCGCCGATCTTCTCGCTCAATGCCATCAGGAATTGATAGTCAAAAAGCCCCGCGGCCCCCACCGCAACCGACCCGACGATCTGCTGGCCGTCGTCGCCTTGCCACGCATCCAGGATGAGATCAACCAGTTCCTCGCGGCTCATCTGCGGTGAGATCTTCGCCAGCAAAGCCCGGATCTTCTCCTGCTGCTGCTTGACCTCCTGGCCTGCCGGTGTCGTATCAAGCAGCATCTGGCGCAGTTTAAGCAGCGGCGCCAATTCTTCACCCTGGCCCTGGCTGCGCGCCATCATCACAACCTGATCGAGCATGGTGAAAAATTCCCGGTCGATCAACCCAGGGTTGCGGCTGATGGTCAGTTCCACTGCCTTCGCATCGTCGGCCAGACCAATCAGGCTTTGCAGCAGCGCCGACTGGTCGCGCTGGCGGCGCAACATCTCAGGCGTCACACCCTCGAAGCCCCACAACTTCTCCATGAACCGCTGCCAGTCCATGAATTGGGTCGGCTGTAGCATATAGCCGCGCCGCTGCTCCGAAGGAATCTTGTTCATCAGCATCTGTGTCAACTCACCGATGCTGCGCTGGCGCTCCATGTCGTTGCCACCGCCCTCCATCGGCATATAAATGCCGAGGAAGTTGTTCTCCGGGTCGTGCACCAACAGGGGCGCGCCCAACGCGCCGCCCGTGCCACAGCTGGGACAGACCCCTACATTGACCTGGCCGCTCAACAGCGCGCCGCGCAGTTCCGGGTTGACGCCCAGATCGATAATTGAAAAGACCGGGACTGTGTACGGTGTGCCACAAGCAGGGCAGCGGATCTGTGCCGCGCGCGGCGGAAAGAGCAACTCCTGGCCTGCGCCACGACGTTGTCGAGGCGCACCGGCTGCCGGTTGCGCGGCACTGCCCGCGGGCGGTGTATCCGGCTGTGTTGCGGCTGCCGATTCCGGCGCTGACTGCGCAGGTTCTTCTGGCTTCGGGCGCGAGAACCCTTTGGGAAGTTCGATCTTAGGTCCCTGATTCGGATCTTGATCAGGCTGTTTATCTTGTCCGGGGAGCAGAATACCGCTCATAATTCATCCTTTGTCCAGTACATTATCCTAACAGTATTCATTCATTCTACCGTAGAAATAAGGTACACCCCAAAGCACAGAGCAGCCTGGAATTATGTCGCCAAATTGACACGGCTCACACCCGACAGCTATAATCCCCACGACGGCGCATATTCGCACATCCATTCTATCCCTGTGCTTCATGACGAAATTTTCAGCTTCAAGTTACTCTGGCGCCGCACGGAGCCGCTGACGAATGGCCCAACCGATCATCAAAGCCTGCATTGACCGCAGCCTGCCGGACGAGTTTCTCCACGCCACCATGAGCGCGGCTGTGCTTGAAAATGCCGCCAATGCCCCGGCCATCAGCCGGCGTATGCTCCCGCCCGGCGTCATGCCCGACGTGCCTCGCGCCTTCCTCGCCGCCATCACGGGCAAGCTGTGGCAGCCGGGCCGCACCCTGCGTGTGCGCTTTTTGGATGGTGACCCCCTGGTCCATGAGCGCATCCCGCCCTACGCCGAAGTCTGGAGCAAATACGCCAACATCCACTTCAAATTTGTCGATGACGTCGACGCCGAAATCCGCATCTCCTTCCAGAATCAAGGCTCCTGGTCCTACATCGGAACCGATGCTCTGGTCATCCCGCCCCAGCAGCCCACCATGAATTTCGGTTGGCTCACGCGCTCGACCGCCGAAGACGAATACGCGCGCGTCGTCACCCATGAATTCGGCCATGCCCTCGGCTGTATTCACGAACACCAGAACCCAGCGACAGACATCCCGTGGGACAAAGAGGCCGTCTATGCCTACTATCAAGGGCCGCCCAACTTCTGGACGCGCGAACAAGTGGACGCCAACCTCTTTACCCGCTACGCCGCCGACATCACCCAATTCTCAGCGTTTGATCCCCACTCGATCATGCTCTACCCTATCCCCAACGAGTTCACCCTGGGCGACTTCGAAGTCGGTTGGAATCAGACGCTCTCCGACACAGACAAAACCTTTATCTCAACGCTCTATCCCGCCGTGCGCAAGGCCGCAGGCGAACTCGTGCCCAATGCCGCGCCCCAGGATGCCCAGATTGGCAACTTCGGCGAAGTCGATACCTTCACCTTCAACGTCGTAACCGCCGGACGCTATCGCCTGGAAACCAGCGGCGAAACCGATGTCGTCATGTCGCTCTTTGGCCCCAACGACCCGGCGCGCATGATCGATACAGACGACGACTCCGGCCCTGGGCGCAATGCCCGCATCATTGCCGACCTGCGGCCCGGAACCTATTTTGTACGCATCCGCCATTACAGCGCCAAGCGCACCGGCGGCTATCGCATTGGCCTTTACCAGGAAAGCAGCGAGGAGGCCGGGCACAGCTAACCGAGCAGTGTGCCTCCATGCGCTGCTTCATGCTCATGAGCGGCACTGCTGCAATATGCTCGCCGCCTGTTGACAGGTTCATCGTCAAGGACACGCAAATGTGGTCGTTCCGTTGTCAGAAATCCCCTACTTGGCAAATGCTGCCCATCCTTCTGGCCCTGCTGTTGGCCCTGCTCCCCCCGATCGCGCCGCTGCCCGCCATTGCCCAGGAAACCGTTCCGCTCGTCTATCGCACCTTCAACACAGACCTTGTCCTAGACGAAGAGGGCAATCTGCATGTGCGGATGCTCCAGCAGATCGAGTTTGACGGCGAATTCTCATCCGCCTTCTTCGATATTCCCACCGACTACGCCACAAGCATCGACAATGTGCGTGTCTATGCAGCAGCCACAGAGGCCGACAACCTCAACACAGAAGACCCTGCGCTAGAGGAGATCACGCCCGACTCGCTGCGTGAAGTGGAGGGCTTCGTATCAGTCGAATGGGGCTACCCGCGCACCCAACCGGGCGATGTGCGCCTCTTTGTCATCGAATACACCGCGGCCAATGCGGTCTGGGTCTATCCTGACCACAACGAAGTCCGCTGGCAGGCCGTCAACGCCGACCGCAGCGGCCTAACCGTCGAGCAAAGCCGCGTTCGGCTCACCTTGCCGCCCGCCATCCCGCCCGATACCATCAGCGCCTACGCCGAACTTGCCCATATCACCATCGCGCAGGAAGACACGACCCTGACCTACACAGCAGGCGAGCCATTGCCCGACGGCACGCCCTTCATCATCGGGGCCATGTTCCCAAGCGGCTACATCAACACCAGTGTGCAGCCGTGGCAGCGTGCAGCCGACGCCGAAGATCTAGCGGTTGAGGTCACGCGCTTTCACAGCGACATGACTATCAACCCCGACGGCACAATCGATGTGTCCGAAGCGACCGAAGTCGCGGTCAACGCAGGCACACTCTATCAGGCATTCCGCGCCATCAGCCTACTCTACGTCGAAGACGTGACGCGCATCAGCGTCATGCAGAACGGCACCCCCTACGTCGAATCAGGCGGAGAATGTGCAGGCTGCTACACAGTCCAGCGCACGCCGCGCCCGGCAGATTGGGCCACCTATGACGAGGAGAGCGGCCAGATCACCATCCACGAAGACGATGCGGGCGAAGTCGCCGTCGATTGGTACACCTTCGAGCCTGTGGGCACGGGCCAAAGCGCGCGCTTCCAACTGCGCTACCGGCTCGTCGGCGCGCTGCGCATCGGCCCAGACGATCAACTGCTCACATGGCAGGTCGTGCCCGACTATGGCATGGACGTGAACAGCGCCACCCTGCGGCTGCGCCTCCCGCCCGGCGTTGACCCCGCAGCGGTCAGCATTGAGGGGCCTCCCGGCCAGGGCACGCCACGCATCGATGCCGACGGCTCCCTCTACTTTGCATTTGATGGCCCCGTCGCGCCCGGCGGCTGGCAGATCGCGGTCACCCTCCCATCCGGTGCGACCAGCGCACAGCCGCCCGGCTGGCAAGATCAATTAGAGGCAGTCATCGCCGAAGCTGACGCCGCAGCCGTGCAGCAGGCGCGGCGCACACTCATCCAGCGCACCGCGGGCATCCTCCTGCTGATCGCCGCTGTTCTCGCCGGGATCATCGGCTGGATGCGCTCTGGTCGCCGCCGCGTGCGCGAAAGCCTGGGCGGCTACGTGGCGGAACCCCCTTCGCAGATCTCACCCGCCACCGTCGCTTTCCTCGTCGACCGCAAGGCCAGCGAACAGGGCATCCTGGGCGCGCTTTTCTTCCTGGCAACCCTGGGCGCGATTGAAATCGACCTGGAGAACGGCATCCAATTACGCCGTATGCGCGATGCCAAGCTGCCCGATTCCACCAGCATCAAAGATCGCTACGGCAAAGCCGTCTCCCTACCGCCCAATTCGCATCTGCGCCTCCTCTTCGATCAAGTCGTGCTGCCCAACGTCCCCCAAGATCGTTGGATCACCCTCGACGACCTAGCCCCGGCCCTGCGCCAGCATCTGCCCGCGGTCTACGCCGCGCTCGCGCGCGACGTTCAAGGCTACTTCACCAACAGCGTGCGCCCCACGTCTGCCCCCGCGCCCACCAGTTGGGTCTGGCTGTCTGGCGGCGGTATCATCCTGGCGCTGCTGATACTCGGCATCATCAACATGCCCACCACCATCATCGCCTGCATTGCCCTCCTGGCCGGGCTGCGCATCTGGTTTGGGGCACAGCGCGGCCGCGCCACCTACACCGAAGCCGGGATGGTCGAAGCCGAACGGTGGCGGCGCTTCAAAACCTACCTGCTCAACATCAAAGAGTATGGCGACCTGGCCGCGGCCCAAGAGATCATCGACCGCTACTTCGGCTATGCCGTGGCGTTGGGCGTTGAAGAAGTCGTCCTGGCACAAGCCACGGAGATGGGCGCGCTCCGCCCCGTCTGGATGCCCTCACCGCAGATGCAAGGCCAACCGTCCCGCCGCGCCTATCCAAACCGTCCCGCCCAACCCACCCCCAGAACCGGCGGCCTGAGCAACGTGCTGGGCCGCGGGATGCGCCGCCCCACCCTACACCAGCCCGAACGCCCCACCCTCGCGGGCATGTCCGCGGGCCTGGGCCAGAGCCTCCAGAACGCCAGCCGCGACCTGGGCCGCTTGCTCCAGACCGCAGCAGGGGATGCGAGCGGCGCGCCGCGCTCCGTCGTCCTAGAGAGTCAGCTTCGCCGTCACGAAATCCAGTGGAAGCCGGGCGCAACCATGTCCGACGTGCTCGACGGCATTCTCAAACAGTCTGTGGACGACGCCCGCGAGATCCAACGGCGCAACGCGGCGCGCGCTGCCGCGGCGGCAGCCAAAGCCTCACAGGAAGCGCAGCGCAGACGCCAATCATCGCGCTGGAGCAGCGGCGGTTCATCCTCCCGTTCAAGCGGCGGCTTCGGGCGCAGTTCAAGCGCACGCCGCAGTTCACCATCACGCAGCACATTCTCCCGTTCGAGCAGCCGATCAAGCAGCAGATCGAGCAGTCGTTCAAGCAGCCGCTCAAGTGGCTCGCGCAGTGGCGGTGGCGGTCGCAGCGGATTCCGCTAAACGACCCACCCAACCCATTGACCATTCACCCGCGCCCTATTGCCCAGTCGGAGACACGCATCATGGCCCGTCCAGGCTACGAATTCATCAAACCGACCATTCGCCAGCGGCCACCCATCCGGCCCTTCAAAATCAACCCCGCACTCCATCGCTTACAGTGGAACGAGAGTCCCTTTGACTTTCCGGCGAAACTCAAAGAGGAAGTCTTACAGCGGCTGGCCGATACCCCCTGGTCGCGCTACCCACTCAGCTTTCGCGCCGTCGACCTGATCGAGGCCATTGCCGCCACCTACGGATTGAATAGCGACCAAGTTGTCGTCGGCAACGGCTCCAGCGACATCCTGCGCGTCGTCATCCAAGCCGTCCTGGGGCCGGACGAGCAAATGGTGACCCTCTCGCCTACCTTCGGCATGTACAAAGGTCACGCCGAACTGCTCGGCGCAGGCGTTCACGAAGTAGCACTAGACCCGCAGCAAGAGTTCGCGCTGCCCGTTGAAGAAATCATCCAAACTACTGCCGAACAAAACGCCAAACTCGTCGTCATCTGCGCACCCAACAACCCAACCGGTACACCCTTTGCCCTGCACGACATCCGGCGCATCGTCCATGAGTGCGATGCGCTCGTCGTCGTCGACGAAGCGTATGCCGAGTTCAGCGACCAAAACTTCCTGCCCCTGCTCGACGAAGCCGACAATGTGGTGCTGGTCCACACCCTCAGCAAAGCGTTCGCCGCTGCAGGCGCGCGCGTCGGCTACAGCCTCTCCAACGCGGCCATTGCAGGCGAGTTGCAGAAGTTGGTCAACACCTTCACCCTCAGCCCCTTCAGCGAGGCCGTCGCGCAGGTCGCCCTTGCCCATGCCGACGCGTTCAAGCCACTGATCGCCCAGATCGTCGCCGAGCGCGAACGGCTGGCACGCGCCCTTGCCACCTTGCGTGGTGTGCGCGTCTTTCCCAGCACAACCAATTTTCTATTGATCCATTTGGGACACCCGGCCAAAGAAGCCCACGCCTATCTCATGCAGCAGCACCACATCCTGACCACCGACATGAGCATGGTTCCAGGCTATGCGGATTACCTGCGTATCAGTGTGGGATTGCCGGATCAAAATGACCGCTTGATCGCAGCCCTGCGCGACTATTTGACCGCTAGTGCGCCCTAGCCGCGCCCCTCACGCAAACGCCTCGTGCCGCATACTGCGCCAGAACTGGAAGACGACGACTAGCATCAAGAGTGAGAGCAGCGAATAGACAGGCACCAGCCCCAGCCCTGTAACCAGCGAATAGGCCACCAGCGGCCCCAAAGCTGAACCAGCATCGGTCGTCGTCGCGTACACACTAATGAACGCGTGGGGCCGCGGCGTGTCCAGCGCAACACCGCTGGCCGCGGCGCTCATGATCGTATGCATCATGCCGTCGCAAATTAAAGCGCCAAACAGACAGAGGATGCTCACAAACGGCGGTGTCACCAACGCAAGCCCGACCGCAAGTGTATAGGCCGTCGCCACCATCAGTGCTGTCGTCGCCTGCCCAAAGCGATCTGACAGCGCCCCAGCTAATGGCCCAAGCGACAAGTCCGTGATCCAGCGCACACCATGCAGCAGCCCGGTCAACGTCGCGATGCCAATGCCGAACAACACAACATCGTCCCCCGCGCCCGCCCGCTCCGCAACAAAAATCGCGGTGGTCGAAACCACGACGCCGCTCAGCAAAAGCTCAAAGAAGCCAGCAGTAACCAGCCAGCGCTGCACAGGCGCGCCGATTGCCACGCGCCACGCAGGCACCTCAGACGGCGCTTGCTCCGCCTTAGCGACAGCCTTCGCCTTCGGTTCAGACGCGGCCTTGGGCCAGCGCATGAGCATTGCCATCGGCACAGCCAACAGCGCCGCAATCGTCACCATCCAAATGGCCGCGCCATAGCCATACCGATCAAACACATACCCGCCTGCCACAACGCTGATCGCGCTGCCCAGCCGGACCATGCCCCACAGCAGCCCGGTCAACCGGCCTTTCTGTTCGCCGCGGCCCGCCCAAACTGCCTGATAGCCCCCTTGGCGCAAGGCCGACCAGGAAATCCCCCACAACAGACGCGCCAGGATCAGCACGGCAAGACCCGCGCCAATGCCATAGGCAGCAGTGGCGACAAAGCCGAGCATCGTCGCACCGATAAAAGGCCAGCGCGCGCCATACCGCTCGTAGATGATCCCCGCGCTGCTGTTGGAAAAGATTCGCACAAAACGGTTCACGCTCAACAAAACGCCCACAGCCGGGAGCGGGATGCCCAGCGCGGGCGCGGCCAAAGGCAGGATGCTGTAAAGAAGCGAGTCGCCCATGATCGAAAGGCCAATACAGCCCCCCACACCGGCAACCAGCCACCCGGCGCGGCCCGTGTGGGGTATCGCGACGGTATTCAACGACGACGACTGACTCATGGACAAGCTTTCTCTTCCTAAAAAAGCGAATTGTCCGGCCCGCGCCAAAGCGCCAAGAGCCGGCCTGATTATACGCGCCAGTAAGGCGGAACGAACTCGCGCACCCCCGGCGCGGCTTCCCCCAGATCGGCAATCGGCCGCGGCGCGCGCTGGGCCACTGTGCGCGGCGCGGGTTCGGCCAGGTACGCTTTGGCCGCTGCATAGCCCGCGGCATGCAGATCGTCGGCCTGCGTAAAGTCGCGAAAAGAAACCGGCTGCGGAGGGCGCAGCACGATATGATGCAGATCAACCGTCGTGTCCGCGGTCGCGCGCGCCAGATCCTCCAACAGCGTCTGCGCCATCATGGTCGTCAGCGTCGCAAACAGAATCTCCACGATCCCCTGGGCGTGGGGTTCAGGATCGCCGCTGTACCCCGCGTTGAGCACCCACAACTCGGTCGCGCCCTTGTCCATGGCGACGCTGCCCGCCACATTCGCCAGCACCCCCCCGTCGACTAATTGCAGATCATAATACGCCACCGGCGGATGAATCCCCGGTACGGTGGCGCTTGCCAACACTGCATCGACCACCGGCGCGCGCGGAGACTCGCCAAACAAAAAGAGGCGGTTGCTCTTGATGTCTACCGAGGTGACATAGAGCGGCAGTTTCAAATCGCCAAAAGTGTATACATCGTCCGGCAATCCTTCACGCACCAGCCGTCGCAGGCCGCTGCTGGAATACAGACTGTCTTGGCCCCGAATGAAACGCCAGCCCGCGGTGAGCCAGTTTCCTGGGTAGACCGTCCGCGCCGTCACCGACCGCCAGCGCGCCTGCATGGTCTCCAAGGTTGACTGGCAAAACCCACGCGCCGCCACAAACGCGGCATTGATTGCCCCTGCGGACGTACCCACCATCAGATCGGGCTTCACACCCGCCTCCAACAACGCCTGCATCGCACCCACCTGCAAGGGGCCGCGCGCCCCCGCGCCGCTCATGACGATCGCAATCATCCCTCTTGCTCCCAAGCTGCTTTGCCGCCGACACCGGCGATGACGACGATGAATTCCCCCTTGAGTTGCTGATCCGCCAAGTCCGCACGCAGGGAACTGAGCGTTCCGCGCCACACATGCTCATAGAGCTTGGTTAGATCATTGGCAACCGCGGCCGGACGGTCGCCATAAACTGCCTCCGCATCCGCCAACATCGCAATCAAGCGATAGGGGCTTTCATAGAAAATTAACGTGTGCGGCGACGCTTCATCCACAGCCAAAAAGCGCTGCCGTTGACCGCTCTTGCGCGGGGGAAACCCACGAAACGTAAAGCTATGCACAGGCAAACCCGATAAAACCAGCGCCATCACCAACCCTGTTGGCCCCGGCACCATGGTCAATTCGATGCCCGCGCCCTCCTGGTTCGCCGCCAAGACCGCGCGCACCAACGTATAACCAGGATCAGAGATCCCCGGCGTCCCCGCGTTGGTCACCAGCGCCACCGACTGCCCCGCGGCCAACATGCCCAACACGCGCGCCGTCGCCTGCCGTTCATTGTGCTCATGAAAGGCAATCTGCGGGCGGTCGATCTCAAAATGCTTGAGCAAGCGCCCTGTCTTGCGCGTATCTTCGCTCGCCACGACATCCACACTGCGCAGCGTCTCGATCCCGCGCAACGTCATGTCGCCCAGGTTCCCGATCGGCGTTGCCACCAAATAGAGACTGCCGCCCATGCTAGCGCGTTGTCCCTCTCATGCCGACCTACTCATGCCGTCAACGTGCCCTTCGTGCTCGGCACATCCTGGCGTCGTGCATCCACCAGCGTCGCCTGGTCAAGCGCGCGGCCCAATGCCTTGAAGAGCGCCTCGCTTTTGTGATGGTCATTGCGCCCATACAGCACCTGCGCGTGTAGATTCATGCGCCCATGAATCGCCAAGCTCTCGAACAGGTGAAAGACCAGGTCCGTCCCCAAACCGCCCATCTTGGGCGTGACGAAATCAGCCTCAAACACGCAGTACGCGCGTCCGCCCAGATCGACCACCACCCGCGCCAGGGTCTCATCCATGGGCACATAGCTGTGCGCCGTGCGGATGATGCCGCGCCGGTCGCCCAACGCCTGGTCCAACGCCTTGCCCAAACAGATAAACACATCCTCTGCCGTGTGGTGCTCGTCAATGTGCAGATCGCCCTTGGCAACCACCTCCAAGTCGAAAAGCCCATGCCCGGCAAAGAGCGTCAGCATATGGTCCAAAAAGCCGATGCCTGTGTCGATCTGCGCCTTGCCGCTGCCATCCACGCGCAGCGCCAACTTCACATCCGTCTCATTCGTCTTGCGCTCAACGCGCGCCTCGCGTACCATCACGCCACCTTCTCCTTAAAGCGCAGCGCGCGACCCGGCAGCGGCCCGTCAAAGGTGGTAATGGGCTGTCCGTCTTTGATAATCGGCACGCCATTCACCAACACATGCTCCACGCCAATCGCCAACTGCTGCGAATCCTTATAGGTCGCGCGGTCCGCGATCACGCCCGCATCAAAGACCACCAGATCGGCCCACCACCCTTCGCGCACTTGGCCCCGCTCTTCCAGCCCAAAACGCTGCGCCGGATAGCCGCTCAATTTGTACACAGCCTCTTCCAACGTCAGCCAGTGCTTATCGCGCACCGCTGAACCCAACAAGCGCGCCGCCGAACCAAACTGACGCGGGTGGGTCGAGGCATTCTCATGATAGATGCCGTCGCTGCCCATCATATAGCGATCATGCGCCAAGAACGGCCCGATCAACTCGTCATCGCCCAGCACCATCACCAGCAGCACGCCCAAGTTCTCCTCGATCAACAGATTGCACAGCGCATTGGCCGGTGAAAGCCCCGTCTGCGCCACATACTCGGCCAATGTCTTGCCCTGGTGCTGGCTGTTCTCCTTGCTCGGAACCCATGCAATATAGGTATTCGCCAAGTCCACATGGCGCAAATTCTCTTCCATCTGCGCCCGCACATCAGACCGCGTCAAATGCCGCAGCACCCCCAACGGCCCATCCTCCCAAACCGAATAGGGCAGCCAGTAGTTCAACATGGTCGAGCCGGGCACGTATGGATAGACATCAAACGAGAAATCCACCTCATTGACCGCTACCTTGTCGATATACTCCAAAATCTGCTCGGTCGCGGCGGGCGACGTGCCCTTGAGGTGCGAAATATGCACCGGCACGCCCGCGGCCTTGCCAATCGCCACCGCTTCCTTGAGCGCGGTCATCGTGCCACGCTTATAGCGCATATGTGTCACATAAAGCCCCTGCTTGGCGACCAGCGGCGCGCATGCATCCGCCAATTCTTGCGTCGAAGCAAACCACTGCGCTATATAGTCCATACCCGTCGACAAGCCCACCGCGCCCGCAGCCATCCCCTTCTCCACCTCGGTCACGATCTGGCGCATCTGGTAATCGTCTGGCGTGCCGCGGCCATACCCCATTGCCAGCACGCGCACATTGGCATAGGGCACATGCGGAATCGAATTTTGCACATTCGTCCGGTCAAGCCCGGCCATGTACTCTGCAATGCTTGTCCAGCCTGTATACTCCTCCATCCGCAGCCCGTTCAGGGCACGCAAATAGGTGATCCACTCCGGCGCGTTCTCGCGCGTCACCGGCGCATAGGAGATGCCGTCGGCCATAATGACCTCGGTTGTGAAGCCCTGCATGGTCTTGGATACCAGATGCTTCGTCTTGCGCAGCCAAGCATCCGAGTGGTTGTGTACGTCCACAAACCCAGGCGCAACGATCTTATCGCGCGCGTCGATACGCCTGGCTGCCTCGCTTTGCGTCAAATCACCCACCGCAGCAATCCGTCCATCGCGCACGCCCACATCTGCCCGTCGACGTGGAGCCTTGCTGCCGTCAATCACCTCACCACCGTGGATCACATAATCAAACACGCGCTGCTCCTTGCGTTTGAGCGTCTGAAGAGTTCAATCGGGGTTGGAAAAACAACCGTCCACACGGCGCAGCCAACTCCCCAACGCCGTGTGGACGGTCAAATCATCTTTAAGCCAGCCGGTGAAGCGCATCCAACAGCCGGTCGGTCTGCTCTGCGCGCCCCACAGAGATGCGAATGCTGTTCTCCAGCCGCGGCTTGCGATAGTAGCGCACCAAAATGCCCTGTTGCTCCAGCGCAGCCTTGAGGCCCGCCCCCTCCCGGCCAATCACATCACACAGAATGAAGTTTGCCTGTGAAGGATATGGCCGCAGATAAGGAACCGTCTGCAGCGCGGCATAGAGCCGTGCGCGCTCCTGGCGAATCTTCTCCACCACAGCCGCCAATGCTTGCGGTTGGCGCAGGCTCGCCAGACCGGCCACCGTCGCGGCCACGTTCACATTATAGGGCTGCTTAAACTTCCACAACTGCGCCATCAGCCAATCTGGACAGATCCCATACCCCAGCCGCAGC
>CAZZNG010000093.1:0-18810 GCA_964655505.1 uncultured Litorilinea sp.
CCAATTGTGCGCCGCCATGTGATTTACCGCGAGGCGAAGTAACCGAGCGGTCTACGCTCACCAACTGAGGCACGATTGGCGCAAGCCGCCCACAAAGCGCAGTGGACGCCCGCTGCGCTTTTGCTGTGTCTAGCGCGCGTCCCAGGCGAATGCCTGATGGGAACCAGACGGGTGCGGCGAACGTCAAGTATCGCATAAGCGTATGTTAGCGTATATTTAGTGGCGTATGCTTAAGCAGGCAAGACACATTGCCCAAGCGTACAAGTGCCGTACTTGTCCTGTAGGGGTTACAAGTTAGTAATCCCGTGTAGTTTCGTGTATGATCGACATAAATGTGCTGCCGACATAACCGCTGCATGGCTGTCACGAACATAGCAGTTAGACCGAGCAAGCAACGCTGAATCGTCAACACTGAGCATTGGCACACATCTATCGTAGTGTATTGGAGCGCCGAGCCATCTTGCTATATCCAACCCTGCCAATGGATCGGCGCCAGGCAGGATGGGCACCTATATGGTCCGACTATACAAAGTTACGATTGCCGTAATTGCCGTTATAGCCGCCTGTTGGGCGGCAACACCGGCAAACGCTCAAACTGAATCACCATTAATGACCCCCACGCCGAGAGCTACTACCGCCATCTCGGCATCTAATTCCATCACCCCGTCAGCCACAATAACGGCAACAACCCCCGTCACATCAGCAGCACCAGCTCCTACATCGACCCGTGTCGGTGTCGGCGCACTTTCCGCGGCTGAAACAGGACCGCTGACCGGTACGATCATTGCCAACCGTACCGAAAGCAGCGCCCGCTTCTTTGTGGAGGGAATGACCTTCGTGCTGGAGCCTGAAGCGTCCCAAGGTCTCGACCTGCCGCGTCCCTCCAGCGTGCTCAACCTCTTCAACTGTGATGCGGCGCTCGCCGAAAACACATCGGGCTGCTTCTGGGATCCCTATGTGATCCAACTTGACGGCTTCTATGAGATCTATAGCACCCCAGGTGCTAACGGCAACGTCAAGCTGCTGCTGCAAGAGGCGGGCACACCGCCCAGAGATCAAGTCTGGCTGCAAAATCGCACAGGCCGCACGGAATCGGTGGTATTCAGAGATGAAATCTATGAATTGACGCCGACCGAGATCGTCGAGTTCCCGGTTACGACCGACGCCCCCGCGATCCTCTACGTGCGCAACTGCATCAGCGTCGACAACCAGTCGGTGTGTGAGTGGAATCCAATAACATTGAATGCAGGCGTATACTACGCCTTGCTTGAAATCGAGACGCCGGGCAGCGAACCAGGCAGCCTGCTGACTGCCGTTGACGTGCGCCCCGTCGTCAATGGCGAAGCCGCCTCAGTAGACACAGGCGAGGCGACAATCGAAACAACGCCCGCGGATACAGGGGTTGTCTCTACCTCATCCACCGAGATCACCTGTAGCCTGGCAGTGCCCGTGCTCAACATCCGCAGCGGCCCCGGCTTGCAGTACGAGATCATCGGCAAGATTCGCGCCGACGACGACCAAACCGCAACCGTCGCCGTAGACGGTCGCAGCGCGGACTACCAATGGCTCACTGTCTCCGAATCGTCCGGCCAGCCGGGCTGGATCACGGCAAGTGAGAGCTTCATCACCTGCCAGAACGATATCTCCTTGCTGCCGCTGGTGGAAGCGCCCGCGCCGCCGCCTACCCCTGTGCCTTCCATTGTGGAACAACCACCTGTCACCGACGGGGTAGCGCCATTCACCGGTGTCACCGATACGAGTGATACCAGTGATACCGGCGACTCTGCAGACGGCACAGAGGCAGAAGCGGAGCCTACGCCGCAACCAAGCAGCGTAAGCGTTCCGCCTGGCATGGCAGTGCTGGTGGTGAACAATGGCTTCCAGCATCAAATGCGCTTCACCATTGACCAGATCTATCGGCCAGAAGAAGGGCCGAGCGAATACGACCTGGAGCCGGGCCAGTCCGTCAGCATCGTCGTTTTCCCTGGGCAAATCGCCTTCACTGCCAGCAGCCCGTGGAACGGTCTCTCCGGCAATGCCAGCATCTCCGTCGCCACAGACCAGTCAATCCCCCTTTGGCTGCGCTTTGAACCCGACGACAGCGGGTCGTGGAATCTGCGCTGGCAATAAGCAGCCGCCACAGCAAAAGCAGGAAACAAAACGGGTGAGGGTCATAGCGACCTTCACCCGTTTCACTTCTTATTCATTTTCTACAGCTTCGTTCAAACAGCGCAACAAAGTGGCTTGGCTGCGCCTGCAGCATCACTCGCGCCGGTAGCGCACATAAAGCTCGCGGGTCACCTCGTCGCTGCTTAAATTGAACTCAGCCGGCGGCCCTGCCGGTGTTCCCGTTTCATCCACCAGTTGAACCACCCAAGTCCCTGCTTGGGCCTCGACAAAGATTGCATTCATATTCGTAAAGCGAGCGTAGGGGCTTGGTCCTTCCCGCGTGAGCGAAGGCAGCCCGCCCAACGAGGTCTGATCCACCGGCAACTCAGCCCCGTTATGTGTCACACGCAGCGAGTAGCCAGGCAGCCCCAGGCCGCCGGGTTCATACACCCAAAGAAACACACGCACAACATTGGGCGCGAGCGATTCAGTCGGATGCTTTTCCGCAGCCTCAAGCTCAAACGTATAAACTGGAACAGGTGTCGCCGTCGGGGTCATGGTAGCAGTCGGCTGCGGGGTCGGCGTTGGCGTGTTGGTTGCCGTGGGAACGTCGGTGGGCGTGGCCGTAGGCGCAGGCGTAGCGGTAGCCGTAGGCGGCACAGGCGTCAAGGTCGGCGTATTCGTCGCTGCTGCCTGCTCCGCCCCATTCACCACCCCTTCACCAGACGGCGCGTCCGGTGCCGCGGCAGCGTTGACCGGCGTCGGCGTAAAGGTGGGGAAGGGCGTGCGTGTTGGCTGCGTGCGTCCAAACGACGCACAGCCGGATACCAACGTCACAAGGGCAGTCACTATGACGAAGTGTGTCCAATGCCGTGCTGTATGGGCACGCCGCAGATGGGCCGACCACTGCATACCACCCGCCAATGAACCATCGCTGCGAACGATTTTCAACTCTCGAACGACCTCATGGTATCAACGCCTGTGGGAAAATCATCATGCCCATGGTATCCCAGACACCCGGTATATGCAAGGTCCACGCTTGACGATTGCCTGGCGCGGGCGCTTCGTTCACACCAACGGAACAAACGAAGGCAGGGTTACGGAGCAGTGCAGCCTGCCTCTGTAGAATGCACTCCGAACAGCCCCTTCAGTATGCAATCCATATTCTCTATTAATCGCCCTCAACGAGGAGTCCAACCGTGAGTACAGTCATTCCAGAGTCACACAAGAAGCTGTTGACCGACCGCTATTTCGCCGTGTTGACGACGCTCATGCCCGACAACCAGCCCCAATCCACAGTCGTCTGGGCCGACTACGACGGCGAGCACGTCATCGTGAATACGGTCTTGGGCCGACAAAAAGCGCGCAATATGGCAGCGCGGCCGCAGGTGTCGCTGCTTGCCATCGACACCAACGAACCCTTCTTCTGGCTGGAAGTGCGCGGGAAAGTTGTAGAGATGACGGAAGAAGGCGCACTCGACCACATCAATAAGCTCGCCAAGCTGTACACCGGCGCGCCTGAGTATTACGGCCACGTTGCGCCCGCCGAGGCCAAGGGCAAAGAGCGGCGCGTCATCTGCAAGATCGAGCCGACGCGCATCGTGACCTCCGGCTGACCACAGCCTTGCACGCCAGCAGCACGACACTTCCCGGAAGCACCGCCCATCTGTTCGCAGATGGGCATTAAACGACATTCCATCTACGAGCAGATGGGCATGAAACTCCGAGCTTCCGGGAAGTTTGATTTTACAAAACACAATTTATACAATTCACAACTATAGATGTGCGTGTTGCGGCGTGGCCGGTGCTGTGTACTGCACATCCAGTTGCGGCGTCTCCAGGCGAACGTGCCCTTCAACACGTGACGTCAAACACGCCTCCAGCATACCGCTGACAAGCATCGTCCGCTCCACCGGGAAGGGCGCTTTCCCCGTCAGCACCATCTCCTCGATCTTTGCCACCAGACAGGCTGAATAGGTCACGTTAGGCCCAGGCGTCAGGAAAAATTGGGTCGATACCGGGTCGTCACTGCCTTTGACTTTGGCCGCAAAGCAGAAATCCTTGACCGCGCCGTTCAGCATCAGCAGGGTCGCCTTGAACCCATCGCGATACTCGATGAAATACGCCGCAGGGTTCTCTACCAACTGGCGCAGCGCGCCGCTGCCAACCAAATCCTGGGGCCGCCCGTCCTCTTCCGAAAGGCCGCGCGGCGAGTCACTGCGCGACAGCGCCGACTCCAACAGTTCCCACGACCAACGGCCTGCGTCGCCCGCTTCCCACACAGCGTCCCCCTCGATTAGCTGCACCGCGGCCACGCCCGTCTCGCCCCCTGCGCGGCGCTCGACCATGCACTGCATCGCCTCCAGCGCATGATAGTCCATCGGGTCCGAGCCGCCCACGCCGACCATCAGCGCATCGTCCAACTCAACGCCCAGCGGCAGTTCGACATCAGGCAGACGCCACGTCACCGGCAGCGATGATCCCGCCAAGAAGGGGAAGCCCAGCCGGTGCGCATCGTCCACCATCTCACGCGCCTTCTCAAAGCTGTACGAGAGATGTTTGTCATTGTAGACTGGCACAACGCGGCCATCCTCTTCAAAGACCTTCACAATCTCCTTGAAGAAATCATAACGCGGGTAGAGAATCTGTCCCTTCTCATTGCGCGGATACTCGCCATGCTCCACAACCAGCATCACAGCATCTACTGCCAGCGAATCGCCGCCGCAGCGCAGCGCCTCGGCAATGGTGGGATAGACCTCGAACCCGAATTCGCGGGCGCGGTCAATGCTTTGGTCATTGACCGGACGTTGATCCACATACATCGACGCAATCACCGCGTTGGGCCTGTGCCATTCGCCCGCGCGCGGATACCCCACCACCCATCGATCACAAAAATGCTGTGCATGAGAGCGCAGACGATATATCGAAGCAATCACCGCAATACGCAGCGGGTTGTCTTTTGCAGCCATCTTTAGAGAGTCTCCTCTAGCCGGCTCAAGTGGGATCGAGCCTGGAAGGTTGGTAGCTTGTAGTCCATTCGACTTCACACAGGTACATCGCCGCCGCTAGTACAGCAGGCAGACGCACCGAATCAGGCCAGGCGCACCAAAAAACCTAGCTGCGCCAGAAAGTCGATGTAGTCGGCGCGGGATACGTCACGTCCAGATGCGGCGTCTCGATCCGCACTTGCCCTTGATGCAGGCTGTCCACGCCAGCCTCGACCAACCCGCCCGTTAGCAGGGTTCGCTCCACCGGATAGGGCGACTGGCCCGTCAAAAACAACTCCTCGATGTTGTTGACCAGCGGCGAAAAGAAATTGGCAAGCGTGGTGCGCGCCGGGGGCATCGGCAAGTACATCTGCACCGAGAAGGGCTTCTCTTGCCCCTCAATATAGGCCGCAAAGTTGAAATCCTGGATCAGCCCATTGAGTAAAATCATGGTACAGCGCACGCCGTCTCGATGCTCATAGGTATAAGCCACCGGGTCTTCGACCAGTTGGCGCATCTCGTCCAAGGTGGGAAAGATATTGTTGAAGCCCGCGCGCGCCGGCTGCAGCGTGTGGCTGCGGCTCAGGGCTGCCTCGAACAATTCACGCGACCAGACGCGCGCGGCGTGCGCCTCCCAGAACCGATCTCCCCGGTACGCTTCGAGCCACTTGACGCCAGTCTCACCGCCTGGCCGCCGCTCGACCATACACTGGAGCGTCTCCAACGCGTGAAAGTCATAGCTGTCCACCCCTCCATAGGCCAAACAGACAGCCTCGGTGGGCCGTGCGCCTTGCGGCCATTCCACCGAAGGGATGCGCCAGGTAACCGGCAGCGACGACCCGGCCATCAACGCAAAGCCCATCGACTCGGCCGTATCGACCATCTCCTTCGCCCAATCCCACTTCCACGACAAATGCTTGTCGTTAAAGACCGGCGCAGTCTGGCCGGTTGTACGAAAAACCGCGGCGATCTGCTTGAACAGTTCATAGCGCGGGTAGAGCTTTTGTCCCTTCTCATTGCGCGGATAATCGCCATGTTCGCCGATCAACAAGACACCGTCCACGGCGAGTCGATCCGTCCCCAAGGTCAGCGCATCCGCAACCGTTGGGTACAGTTGCATGGTTGGGAACTCTGCCGCGCGCGCCTCGCTCAGGTCATTCTCCGGCTTCTGATCCACATAAAGAGAAACAAGATCCATCTCAGGACGGTGATGCCTGCCGTTCCAGCCATAGCCAATCAGGAAGCGGTCGACAATGTGCTGTGTGTGGGAATACTTGCGGTATTCCGTGGCGATGGCCGCGATCTTGGGCCGCTTGCTCATCTGGTCCTCGGTTTCTAGCGGCAGCCATGCCCAGCATGAGCACGGCAGCGGTGAATGGGTTGGCTTTGTCCCGCGGGACGTTGTGGGTTTGGTGGTTGATACAAGGGGTAGAGCGCATGGCGCGGCACGGACGGCATTGACGACACCTGCACAGGCCAAGAGCGAACAATTGAATCATGCACGCATTCAACTGTCCAAATCAACTGTAATAAGATTGCGCGCCCATGTCAATCTGGCGCAGGCGCTGAACAGACCGGCACATAAGACAAAAGGAGAAAACAAAAGGGCGGCCGCTGCACGCGACCGCCCATCCCAGGGCTAACCTTTGCCCCACTCGTCAATTCATCCTGCTCATCCTGCCGCACCAGTGCCGGACGCTAGCATCCGGGCGTCTACTCGCCCATCACACTGCGCACACGGGCGGCCACGCCTCCCGCGTCAAGCCCATAGTGCTGATAGAGATAATACGGCGCGGCAATGGCGGAATATTCATCGGGCGGAAAGCCGATGCGCGTCAGCTTGACGCCCCCCATCCCGGCATCGATCAGCGCGTCGGCAACGGCTGTGGCAACGCCGGTGCGTGTGTTGTGCTCTTCGGCCACAAAGACGTTGGACACGCCCTCGATCAGCGACAGCACCCCCTCCGTATCGAACGGCTGGATGGTATGCAAGTCCGCCACGGTCAGATCGATCCCTTCGTTTGCCAGCGTCGAGGCCGCTTGGCGCGCCGCTGCCACCATGATGCCGTTGGCAAAGATAACGCCATCGCTCCCCTCACGCAGCACGCTGACCTTGCCGAATTCCCACGCTTCGCCCTCTTCATACACATCTGCCTCCCGGCCGCGACCCAGCCGGAAGTAGATCGGCCCCTCCATGTCCACCGTCTGGCGGATCGCGGCCTCCAGGCTGTACGCGTCCGCCGGGCAGACCACCTTCAAATTGGCAATCGCCCGCATGATCCCGATATCTTCGGTTGCATGGTGCGACGTGCCATAGTAGCCAAGCGAAATGCCTGCGTGGTGGCTGAGCAGCCGCACCGGCAGGTTGGGATAGGCCAGGTCCGTGCGAATGTGTTCACAACAGAGCAGCCCCAAGAACGATGCAAACGTCGCCACATAGGGGATATAGCCGATGGTCGCCAGCCCCGCAGCGACGCTGACCATATTCTGCTCTGCAATCCCCATATTGAAGAAGCGTTCCGGGTGACGCTGTGAAAACTCGACCGTCCGGTTGCTAAAGCCCAAATCAGCCGTCAGCACCGCGATGCGCTCATCCGTATCGGCCAATTCGGACAAGACTCGCGCCGCAATGGCCGAATGAGCCTGCGTGCGCAGCATCCCCAGATGCCAGGATTCTTTCTCATGCAGCGTCGGTTCAAGCTGGCTCATTCTTCATCAACTCCTCGATGGTTGCGGCAGCATCCGCGCCTGCCAGATAGCCCAGATGCCACAGGCGTGATTCTTCCATATAGCGCACACCCTTCCCCTTGATCGTGTGCGCGATCACCATGTGGGGCCGGTCACCGCCCGGCTGGATGGCGTCGAACGTTGCCACCAGCTCTTGCAGGTTGTGACCGTCACACTCATGCACATGCCAGTTGAACGCGCGCCACTTGTCCGCCAGCGGCTCAATGCTCATGGTCTCTTCGGTCTTGCCGTCCAGCCCCATGGTGTTGCGGTCGACAATGCCGATCAGATTCCCCAGACGGTAGTGCGCGGCCGACTGCGCGGCCTCCCAATTTTGCCCCTCGTTCAATTCACCGTCACCCAGCAGCACAAAGACACGTCCTGGCGAGCCTTTGCGGTTCAGGCCAAGCGCCATCCCCGTGCCAATCGACAGCCCATGCCCCAGTGAGCCGGAACTAAAGTCAATGCCCGGCACTTTGCGCATGTCCGGGTGGTCGCCCAGCGGCGAACCGAGCCGCGCGTAATTGTCCAACCAGCTCTTGGGAAAGTACCCCAGGTCAGCCAAAATCGGGTAGACGCCCACAGCCACATGCCCCTTGGAGAGAATGAGCCGGTCCCGGTCGGCCCAGTTGGGGTCATCGCTCACCCGCATCACATGATAATAGAGCGTCGCCAAGATCTCCGCCGCGGAAAAGACCGACGTATAGTGCCCGCTCTTGGCAATCTCAACCAGCCGAACGGTCTCGGTTCGGATAAAGCGCGCCCGCTCGCGCAGACGTGAATAGTCAGCTTCGGACATAGTTTTTCCTCTTTACTATGCTGCTGATGCTTAGTTGCTGTTGATGCTAGTTGTCCATGCTTCGCCGCCAGGATCATCCGGCGGCATCTAGGCAGGCGCGCCCACAGCCTGTTTCACATACGCAACCGTCTGCGGCCCCTCCGGCAGCACACAGATCCGTACATCGCCGCCCTGCTCGCGGCGCAGTTGGTCGATGGTCACGCGGATGTCGCGGCAAGGCTTGAAGAGCGCGGCCTCGATCTGTGCGTCGGTCAGCCCATCGCTGTAGACATAGACATCGGCCACCTGCTGGATCATCGCCTGGATCTGCACCTGCCATTGATCCTGTGCATGAAAGCCCGGCTCGGCCAGCATCGCCAACACCCCGTCAGGCGAGCCGCCTGTTGCCAGCAGTTCAGCGTAACGCCCATGGTCGGGCAAGCCATCTTCACACGCACCGGCCATGATAATCGCGCCGCCCTCGCGCACGATCTGCCGCGCCGCGCTCATGCCCTTGACACACTGATAGAGATTCTGATCCAGCGGATAGCCCGAATTGGTGGTCAACACAATGTCATACGGCGCATCCACCGCGACCATTGCCTGCTCGCGCACAAACTTGCACCCTTCGGCATGGGCTTGGATCACATCCCCGGCAAAGACATTGGTAATGCGCTTATCGGCATTGAGCGTCACATTGACCAGGAAGGTCGGCTCGGTCATCAGCGCGACCTCGGCCATCTCCTCCCAGATCGGATTGCCCTGGGTAATGCCCCAGGTGGCGCGGTTGTCGCCGATCATCATACGCCCATGGTTCGAAAGCACACTTTCCGCACCGGCCAAGGCTGGCAGCACCCCCTTGGGACCGCCGCTAAAACCGGCGAAAAAGTGAGGCTCGATGAAGCCGGTCAGGATCTTGACCTCGGCCTCCAAGTACTCCCGATTGATGCGCACCGGATGGCCCAACCGTGTTTCCCCCAACGGAACCAAGTTGGCGTCGTCATACGCGTCGTGCTGAATGCAGCGATACGTATCGACCAGCCGATCCCCCAGCATACCGCGCAGTTCCGCATCGGTCTGCGGCCGGTGGGTGCCCAGCGCATTGAGCAGGGTAATGTCCTGGGGCCGGATGCCTGCTGCTTCGAGTTCCTCGATGATCACCGGCAGCAGTCGATCATTGGGCGTGGCGCGCGTGATGTCGCTGTGGACGATCACCACGCGGTCGCCTGCCTTCACCTTCTCTGCCAGCGGCCGCGAACCGACTGGCTCGCGCAGCGCCTTGCGGATCGCAGCCGCCTCATCCGCCACCCCTTCTATATAGCGTGCCTGAATTACGTCGCACCCATCGGGCAGATCGACGGTCAAGCCTTCTCGCCCATAGGCAAGTTGTACGTCCATTCAAATACTCCTCAGCTACTCGCCTTCACAGGCGACTAGCGAATCCTCGACGGGAATTCCGGCACGCCCTTGATGCCTAGATTGATGCGAAAGAGCGCGCCCGCCCCTTCGCCATTCTCAGCCTTGTTATTCCCGCCGGCCGTCGTCACATACATATCGGTATAGTCCGGCCCGCCAAAGATCACGCTCGACACCTTCTTGGCTGTCGGGAACATCACACGCTGCAACTCGCGCCCATCCGGTGCATACTGCGTCAGCCGGTAGCCATCCCACCGCGCCGACCAGACATTGCCGTCTGCATCCACCGTCATCCCATCCGGCACACCCTCTTCGTCGCTCGTATCCACAAAGACCCGCTGATTGCTAATGTCTCCTGTGGACTGGTCATAGTCGAAGATATAAATCTTCTTTGCGCGCGAATCGGTGTAGTAAAGCTGTTTGCGGTCGGGTGTCAACCCCATGCCGTTGGATGTGCCAATCCCTTCGAGCAAGATCGTCAGTTTGCGGTCGGGATCGAGACGATAGAGCCGCCCCAACCGATCCGGAGTCGGCATCGTTCCACAAAAGACGCGGCCTTCAACATCGGCAAAGACATCGTTGAAGCGCGTCTCCACCTCGTCGGGAATCTCGTCGATGATGATCTTGAGATCGCCCTCGCGCAGATTCGCCACCGTGCCACGGTCCATGAACAGCAAGAGCGATCCATCATCCTGGATGGTGAATCCGCCAATTTGACGGTGCTCATAGACCTTCTCATGTTCGCCCGTTGCCGGGTCGTAGCGGAAGAGACGACCGTTCGGAATGTCTACCCAGTAGACCTTTTGCTCTTTCTCATGCCACATCGGGCCTTCGCCCGTAACACACGCATAATCGGCAATCAATTCAGGTTCCATGCTGCTGCCTGCTCTCTAGCTGGGAAGGATGTTGGTGAGCCGGTTCAAAATCATCCGGCCAATGGAAGTGCAAGATCAATGATCTGCACCTTACAAATAAAACAAATAAAGATCACAGCGAATAAAAATAACATACCGTGGGCGCGCCTTTCAGTCTAGCGATTCAATACGGCTTGTCAAGCGAGCAACCACCTGACAAGCGACAGCCAACACCACCAACCATCAACCAGCCCCACCCCCATCTCTACAGTGCGCCGGTGTATGGCCCCAGCGTGCCACATGCCACACGCATGCTGTGCGCTGCAACACATGCACCCTGCGCCAAGTTCGTTAGGCTGTAAACAGTCCCGAGCGCACAACCCACCAAAGATTGTGCGTGCGCGCAGTACAAACACCCTAAAAGGAGGAAATTATGCGACTCAGACGCCTGCTTTTGCTCGCGGCCATGCTCACCATGCTCATGGTTGGGCTGGCCCTATCGACCGGCGTGGTGCTGGCCCACGGCGGCGAGCACCATTACCACCCGCCGGACCTACCGGCAGCAACCGGCGCATCGGCCGCCAGCGCCACAGTTCCCTTCGAGTTGGCCCCGACAGCCGCCTGTGCCGGCGGCCCAACCATCGACGGCATCCTGCTCGACGAGTGCCTCGTTCGCTCGTTTGTCATCGACGGGGTGACCAAGTCCGTTACGGTCTGGTACACCAAGAACCCTGTAACAGCCACGCGTATGGTGAACGGTTCGCCGGTGGTCTTGTCCCACTGGATCAACACCGACGCACAGGCCCAACAGGTCGCTGCTTGGTTCGAAACTGCCTGGCGGCGTTATCACACCGACTCCGGCCATCACCTCTATGACATTGGCTGCTCCGACAACGTCAATGTACAGATGGAAGATGGCGTGGGCTGGTCGGGCATTGCCTACTGGGCCAGTTCCGGCAACTGCAACATTGGCATCGACTCGCCCATGGTGCGCGGCGGCGGCGGCGAATGGACTGTCTACCACGAGGCCCAACACTATCTTCAATACTCGTGGAATGACGGCTGTTACGGCTTCCTCAAGCCAAACTACCCCGACGACAGCGAATTTGTCGAAGGCTACGCCGATCTAGGTGCGGACAGCGTAAACGCCACGGTAGACGCCATCGGCTTTGCAGGCATCGGCTACAACAATCACACGTCGATGTACGACAAATCCTATGGCAACCTCTTCCTCAAATACTTCATTGAGCAACTCGGCGACTATGCCACACCCGCCGACCCCTGGCACAACATCAACGCCATGTACGCGCACTACGATGAGTGCGACGCCCAGGACACGCTCTATGTCCTCCACAGCCTCATCCCAGCATTGAGCGGCGGCGCGCTGTCGAAGAATGAATTCTTCCTCAACTTCTTCGCCGCCAACTGGGCCAAGGACTGGGCCGATCCTGCCACGCAGGAAGAACTGATCTACTATGACGACGATGCCGCGCCCTACGCACAGCCCACGCTGACCCAAAATGTCAGCATGAGCGGCGGCAGCCAGAATTGGAGCGACACCACGCCCGACGACTACGCCGCGCGCTACTACCAAATCACGCCGCAGGCCGGTTGCCCCTATCTGCAAATGGAAGTGGACGGCGAGGCCGGGGCTTTGTTAGGCATCAACTTTATGGCGGCCAAGACCAGCGCACCCACCAGCGTGCTGCGCTCCGCGCACATCGGCAACGGCTACGTGCGCACCTTTGCCGCCAATGGTGTGCATGATCGCCTGGTCACCGTAGTCAACGCCTTCACCAATAACTACGCCTACGATGTGACCGCTACCTGTGTCTCGCCTGCGCTCGATATCCGCGAACCCAAGCAGACTGCCTTTGCTCTGGTCGGCGCGCCCGACAGCCCCATCGCTTTCCTCGCGCGCTGGTCAGTGACAGACGGCATCGCGGGTGTGCGCGGGCTAGAAGAAGGCAACTTCAGCTTCTCGGTGGATGACAACAACGGGACAACAGCCGCTGCAACCCTCGTACCCGGCACATTCCAGACCGTCGGCGACGAGTACTGGGCTGTCCTGCTCCCCCCCACCAGGCCCCTGGGCACGACCTTCGCCGACCTGCAAATCTGTCTCGACGGCTCGATCTGCGACAGTGAAAACAACGCGCTGCTCTACGTAGACCCCGGCAATACCGACATCGCGCTCGTCTTCGACGGCTCCGGCTCTATGAACGACGAGGACATCACGGGCGAGGGCACGCGGCTCAAAAACGCCCAGAGCGCCGGTCTGGTCATCGCCGACTTGCTGCGCCCCGGCGACCGCATCCTGGTCACCGACTTCTCCGCCGAGGATAGCCCCGGCGGCTGCGGCACTCCAACCGGCGACCATGACTGTCAACTGGACATCATCACGCGGCTGCCGCGCACCAACGTGCCCGACCCGGCAGCCCCCACGATTGCCAACACGCGCAACGCCATCAACAGCACAACCGCGCGTGAATGGACGCCCATTGGCGCGGCCCTCGACCACGCAAAGGACGAGTTGCTCAAAGAGCCGGGCAGCCTGAACCCCAAACACATCTTTCTCTTGAGCGACGGCGAGGAGAACGCCAAACCCTTCTACGCCGACGTCAAAGCAGACTTGATCAACTCCGGCGTAGTGATCAACACCATCGGCTTTGGCCCCGAAGCGCCCGGCAACTTGCTGGCGCAGATCGCGGCCGACACCGGCGGCGTCTATCGCCCCGTCCCAACCACGGCTCAAGGCGCAAGCGTTGCCGCGGCGTCCATGCCCGCGGACATCCCTGCCGAGATCGCCGCGGTGATGGCAGCCCCCGTCATGCCCGGCCAACTCGGTTTGGCCGACGTCTATGATTACTTCGACACCCAGGCGCAAGATGCCACGCGCATGTTCCAGAAGAACTACACCGTCAACTCAAGCAACTGTACATGGACAGAGGAGTATGTCCACGTCGACGAATCGGCCAACCAATTGCGCTTCGTGCTGTCGGCCAAACAAGAAGAGGGCACAGGCGCATGGAATCGCATCACACAGGTACAACCGCCGAACGAGTTTGGCCGCAAAGGCCAATGGTACGACATTAGCCCGGCGCACAACGACCCTCCGCCACCGGCCAAGTGGGACATTCGCAACGACGGCTTTAACGACGTGCTGATCGTGCCTAACCCCAGGGCAGGCGAGTGGGGCTTCCGCTCCTGCACCTACGAGAACATTATTATAAAGGCCGCAGCACCCGCGGCTGTTCAGACCAACTTCATGATGGCTGTCTCGCTCCAGTCAGAGATCCGCTTGCAGGGGCAAATTCTCGGCCTGAATGCCAATCAAGGTGTGGCAGGCGATAAGGTGACCATCCTCGGCTACCTGCTCTCGAAAGAAGGTCTACTCCCGGCGAGCACCATGACCGCCCGTGTGGTGAGCGGTGGCGGCTTGCTGCTGCTCACGATGTACGACGATGGCCTGCACAATGACGGCGTGGCAGGTGATGGAATCTACGGCACATTCTACTCACAGACATACACCGGCGGCGGCTATGACGTGAAGATTATGGCGACCATGCCCGATCCCAACCAGCCGTCAGTGCAGATCATGCGCGAGTGGAATGGGGGCTTCTGGATCAAAGGCCCGCGGCCCGACATCAAGGAGACCGACGAACGCGAAGACCGGGAACAGGACACGGACGGCGATGGTATGCCCGACGCGTGGGAAATCCGCTGCAAGTTGGATCCCAATAACCCCAATGATGCCGGGGATGATCCAGACCGCGACGGTCTCACCAACCTGGCCGAATGGCATCTCGGCACCCTGCCCTGCGATGCGGATACCGACAAGGGCGGCGAAAACGACGGTTCCGAGGTACGCAACGGGCGCGATCCGCTCAACCCCACAGATGACACAATCATTCCACTGGTCAAGGTCAACCTGCGCCCGCTCAACAGCCGCGTGCTAGTCAACTGGTCGCCCGTCATCACCAATGTAAATGTCCTGCTCTATATCTCGACGGACATCAACGACCCAGGCCAGCCGACGGACATGGGCGGCAAAGGCGACTACCTTGTCGAGAGTCTGCAAAATGGCACAACCTACTACGTCTGGCTGCAGCCCGAAAGCGGCGGCGCTCGCGGCCCGCTGACCCAGCCCGAGGCTGTCACGCCCAAGGCCGACCCCGACGCACCCGCAGGCGCCATGTTGATCGAAGACGGCGCGCCGTCGACCACTAGCAAACAGGTGACGCTCAACCTCACCTCGACCGACGAACCGCTCGATGGCGTCGCACAGTCTGCCAACGCGCACCAGACCGACATGCTCTCCACGCTCTACAACACGGTGAGCGGCAATATCGAGATGCGCATCTCCAACCACGCCAGTATGGACGGGGCCACCTGGGAACCGCTCAAACAGTTCAAGGAGTGGACACTCGACTGTGCAGTAGGCGAGATTTGCGTAGTCTATGCCCAGTTCCGCGACCAAGCAGGCAACGAATCGCTCATCGTCTATGACGAAATCCTGCTCACAGAGGCGCAGAACCCCCCGTCCTCAGCCTCGGACATCTTCCTGCCGCTGCTCAGTACCCCGTAGCGCAGCAGGCTGGATAGATAGCAGCGTATAGGCAATAACGAACCTGGCGGCGGGTGGCTCCACCCGCCGCCAGCCTATTGGCGCACACGAACTGCATAGACGTGCTTGCCACGCGGCGCGTAGGGCGGTTAAACTAGAAATCAAACTCAATCCCCACTCCCAAGCTAGAAAGTGTTCCACACATGGCAACACAACCGCTTCAAGTTGGCATCGCCGGACTCGGCCGCAGCGGCTGGTCGATCCATGCCGAACTCCTGGCCCCCATCACCGACAAATTCCAGATCGCAGCCGTCGCCGATGCCGACCCCGCGCGCCGCCAAGAAGCCACGGCTCGCTTTGGCGCGCGCGCCTACGAAACCTTCGAAAGCCTGCTGGCCGACGATCAGATCGAACTCATTGTGGTAGCCCTGCCCAGTTTCCTCCATGCGTCCGCCACCCAGGCCGCGCTAGAAGCCGGCAAGCACGTCGTGTGCGAAAAGCCCATGGCCGTCACGCTCGATGAGGCCGACCAGATGATCGCCGTTGCCCAACGCACCGGCAAAACACTCACCGTCTTTCAACAGCGGCGCTACAACCCCGACTTTGTCAAAGTGCGTGAGATCATCCAATCGGGCATCCTCGGCCGCATCGTGCATATCCAACTCACCGAATCCAAATTCACCCGCCGCTGGGACTGGCAGACGCTGCAAAAGTATGGCGGCGGCAGCCTCAACAACACCGGCCCGCACTTCATGGATCAAGCGCTGCAACTCTTCGGCCCTGCCCAACCTGAAGTCTTCTGCCGCCTCGACCGCACGCTCACCCTGGGCGATGCCGACGATCACGTCCAGATCCTGCTCAAGGCAGAGGGCGCGCCCACCGTCGGCATTGAAATCAGCAGTTGCGATGCCTTCCCACCGTCCACCTGGCGCGTCCTCGGCACCCAAGGCGGCCTGGAAGGAACAACCCGCCGCTTGACTTGGCGCTGGATCGTGCCCGACGAATTGCCCCCGCGCACGCTGGACATCCGGCCCACGCCCGACCGCAGCTATAACCGGGATGAATTAACCTGGCACGAAGACACCTGGGAATTGACTAGCGATCTACAAAGCGCCTACCGCGGCTTCTACCACGACCTATACGCCACGCTGCGCCAGGGCGCGCCGCTCCAGATCACGCCCGAAAGCGTCCGCCGTGTCATGTGGCTCCAAGAGACCTGTCACCAATTGTCGCCGCTCGCACAAACCATCACCTAGCGGCAGGTCATCCGCGGCTTCATTCACGTTCGCATACACGCTCGATGGTTACGCCCTACTGCCCATTCCATGCTATAGTTGAACTATCCAACGTCACGAGGCTTCCTCCCTTCACGGCTGCTCTGATCTGGGCAAACCGCTTCCGGCGCACCCTGCGCTTGCACCATAAGCGCCTTTGCACCATAAAGAGCGGCTCGCACCAACAGCCGTGCAATCACCATGAGAGAGAGCAGAACCTTGTCAACCGATCGCTTCCCACTCGCATTTAGCACGCTCGGCTGTCCCGATTGGACCTTCGAGCAAGCCGCGGCCCACGCCGCGCAGCACGGCTATGCCGGGCTGGAAGTCCGCATCTACAACGGCGACATCATCCCGGCCAACCTCTCCGCGGATGAACGCAGCAACATCAAGCAAATACTACGCCAGTACCAGATCAAACTGGTCGGCATCGGCGCATCCACCCGCTTCGCTTTTCCCGACGCAGCCACGCGCCAAGAAAACCTAGAACAGTTGGTTGCCTATCTAGAGCTTGCCAATGACCTGGAAGTCCCCATGGTGCGCACCTTTGGCTCGCCCGGCCAACTGGACATCTCCATGGACGAAGCCATCCAGCACGTCGCCGACGCGCTCAATGCAGCCGCGCCCGCGGCCGAACGGCTGGGGGTGGACATCATCCTCGAAACCCACGACGCCTTCTGCAAAGGGGTGGATGTGGGCGCAGTCCTTGATCAAGTCTCATCCGACGCCATCGGCGCGGTGTGGGATGTCCACCACCCTTTCCGCATGGGCGAAGACATCGAAACCACCTGGCGCGCCATTGGCTCGCGCACCAAACATGTCCACATCAAGGATGCGCGCCGCCGGCCCGATGGCAGTTGGCAGTTGGTCTTGCTCGGCGAAGGCGAAGTGCCCTGCCAAGACGTTGTCAAACTCTTGGCCGAAAAAGGGTACAATGGTTACCTGTCCGCCGAATGGGAGAAGAAGTGGCATCCTGAAATTGAGGAACCCGAAGTCGCCCTCCCTCAACACGCAGAGGTACTGCGCCGCTGGATGGCCGAGCTACCCGCACGGTCAGCCTAGCGCACCGCGCCACGTTTCAGACTGCTTATAAGCCACCTATCGACAGACTATCTATCGATAGACCATCAATACTTGTTTTTAAAAACCATCTAAAACCATCTAGTAGGAGAAGAAATGCTTCCTGAGATCGAACCAGGCATCAAGATTGCTGCCCAGATGACGCCTGAACCAACCGACGAGGATCTGGCCTTTGTCAAGCAAATGGGCGTGGATTATGTCGTGCTTTGGACCGATGCCAGCAAGTCATCCTATGAGTACTATGCCAGCCGTCGCCGCCTGTTCGAGAACGCCGGGCTGAAGATCTACGGCTTCGGCAACCGCGACGTCCACAACCAAGACGCCATCGTGCTCAACTTGCCTGGCCGCGATGCAAAAGTCGAGCAGTACAAGCAACACCTGCGCGACTTGGGCAAGGCCGGTATCCCCTATACCACCTATGCCCACATGGCAAACGGCATCTGGAGCACCGAGCGCGAAGCGACACGCGGCGGAGCCAGCGCCCGCGGCTTTAACATGGAGACAGCCGAGCAAGGCCACTGGAACGGGACCTATTACAAACTGCCGCTGACCCACGGTCGCACCTACACCCAAGATGAAATCTGGGAAAACTACCGCAGCTTCATCGAGGAAGTGACGCCCGTCGCCGAAGAAGCCGGGGTGAAAATCGGCTTCCACCCGGACGACCCGCCACAGCCGGAACTGGGCGGCATCCCGCGCTGCATCTTCAGCAGCCACGACGGCTACCAGCGCGCGCTGGATCTCGCCGACAGCCCCAACGTCGGCATCTGCTTCTGCGTGGGCTGCTGGCTCGAAGGTGGCAAGCTCATGGGGAAAGACGTGATCGAATCGATCCGCCACTTCGGCGGGCAGGGCAAGATCTTTAAAGTCCACTTCCGCAACGTCGACAAGCCCCTGCCTCACTTTGTGGAAACGTTCGTGGACAACGGCTACCAGGACATGTATCAGGTGATGAAGGCCCTCCGAGAGGTTGGCTTCAAGGGTGTCGCCATCCCCGATCACATCCCCGGCATGGCCG
>CAZZNG010000094.1:0-18805 GCA_964655505.1 uncultured Litorilinea sp.
GTTGTCCCGCGACCACTTGAAGCGGGCTACACCGCCGATGACCAGGGCATGTTCGGCGACGGTATAGGCTGCGCTTAAGCCCGCGCCGAGGGATAGCGTGGTGCCGGAAACGCTCGTGAGCGGCACAGTCTCGGTCTGGCCTTGGTCATCCTGCAGCGTCACCACACCGGCACGCAGGGCTGCATCGGTCTGGGCGGTGTCGAGCGGCGTTGCCAGCGTTAGCGAGGTTGCGCCCTGGGCTGCGTCCGCGCCCAGCGCCAGCCGGAAGGCGCTTCCCGCGGCTTCCCCTTGGACATCGCCGCCATGATGGATCTCCACCCGGTAGAGTTGATTGGTGCGCCCGGTATAGGTTTGGGGATCGGGGATGCGACAGAGGTCCGGCGGCTGTGGTGGGGTTGATTGGAGTGTGGTGAGTGTGCCCTGTCCTGATTGGGGCAGGTAGGGCGCTGCATCGGCGCAGTCGAAATCCCCTGCGCCCGCGGGCAGTGGCCTTACCTTGACTTGGGCGATGGTCTTGAGGCGGACGGCTGTGTCTGGCCCGCCTAGGGCAGTTTCGCGCAGCGTCTCGTCTTCCAGATAGGTAATGAGCCGCCGCCACACCTCCAGATAGACCAGGCCATAGCTCGTATTCCCCTGCGTTGGCAGCGAAAGCGGCGGCGGCGCAGGGTAGTCAGGCTGATGCAAGTAGGAGGCCGGTTCGTCCAACTGGCAGAGGATGCCGTGGACATAGTAATGACCTTGGCGGCCAGGCCCACCCGTAATGACAAAATCGTCCAGCTTGCCCGCCGGATCAGGCTCAATGCGGAAAGCGGTGCTGGCCTCAGATGCATTGCACTCACCGTCGATGGGCGCGCCGCAGACGCCGACAATGTCTTCCGTCTCCAACTGGAGCAGATTGAGCCGGTTGAGGACATCCTCGTTCCAGTCGGCGTCGAGCCAGACCCGACCCTGTTGATGCAGAACGCCGGTATAGTGTCGCCGTGGATCAAACGTCAGCCGGGTAAAGTCGCCCCTCATGCTGCTCTCTCTTCCCTTGGGATGGCCCCTTAGGGCGCGGTTATGTCTCGGCGATTACCACTGTCGTCAAGCCAACTGGGAGGAACTCTCGCACTTTGAAGTCGAGGTTCTCCAGGCGAATCTGGTTGAGCAAGCCGGCAAAAGCACCGGCCTCGGCCCCAAGCTCGCTAGCGGTCAAGATAGGCGGCGGGCATCCCGCGGCAAGCTGGGCGTAGTCAGGACGTCCAAAGCGGCGCGAGCTGAAGCGCGGCGGCAGACAACGCAGCCGTGGCGGACAAGCCTCTATCTGTTCAGTGCTAGGCACACACTGGTAGCGCCGGGGCAGAACCGAGCCTAGCTCATAGCGGCTGAAGCGGATGCAGCCCGCCTGGCGGTCTTCCACAACAGCCAGTTCATCCAGCAGGCACTCGCTGGCATACAGCACCTCGCAGCGTACCTGGCCCAGCACCGTGACTCGCTCCAACTGCACGATCTGTGCTGGCGTTGCATTGTCCGTGTTGGGTGGTGATGAGGGTGGGCTGATGATAGGGGGGGAGAATGCGATATCAGGCAGGCCGCCAATCGCCAGCCCGCGGGGTTGGTCCACAATCGAGTCGGCGACGATCAAGTGGTTCACACCCGCGCCGAGGCGCAGCCCCCCAGTGATACAGCGGCAGAGCAGATATGCGGCCCGATGATTCAAGTCTGTGTCTGTGGCAACCAGCCCGCCACCGGCGCGTGGATCCAGCGTACAAGCCGTGAGCGCCAAGTCCTGCACCATCCCTTCGATCACCACCTGCCCACCCGTGATCAGCAGCCCCTCCAACGCCAACCGAATCAGGTCGGAGGCAAAGCGAAGGGTCGGCGACCCAGGAGGCGAACCGGGTGCGGGGGTGAGGACGAGACAGGGCCGCTGCCCGTCTGCGGCGCGAATGGTGAGCCGTTGGACCTCCGGACGATCAAAGAGCAGCCCGCCGGGCAGCAGGTAGGTGCTGCTATCCATGATTTCGATGATCTCATCGGCAATGCCGTCGCTGCCCGCCAAGGCCAGCGCCTCGTCCAAACTGGTGTGAATGTGGTCAAGAGGGAGATCGGGCGCTTGGCTGCTGGCGCTGTCCCCCCGTTGGGCCACTAACCGGGTCGGCGCGGCGCGCGCCTCGCTTTGACGGTCAAAGGTGCGTGCGCCGATGCGATCACTGAATGCTTCCACATAGTCTACGCTCAACCCGCCTTGGTCAATGGCCGGGTCGCCCGTCGCCAGCGCAAAACGGCCTAACTCGGGGTCGATTCCCAACTCACCTGGCAGCAGCAACGTGCTGCGTTCACAGCGGCAGAGGTCAATTGCCACCGGCTGCCGCTGCTGCAAGGGCCATCGATCGGGGATGGGCAGGACCTGGCCTGCACTGGCGCGGGCGAGCGTGAGGCCGCTGTATGACTTGGTGGCAAGTATCTCCTGTTGCGTCTCGGCAGCCAGCGGAAACGCATAGGTAGCGCCATCCTCGGCAACCAATAGACGCACGCCCTCGACGTCAACTCCCCGCTTTTCGGGCAGATAGATCAGGAGGCTTTCTCCTGTGCGGCTGACAACGACCAGTTCGGCCTGGGGCAGGAAGTCGCCTGCTAGGGGCTTGAGCAGTACAGTGAGCAGCCCTTCGTCAGGCATGTTGTCGTCGAGGGCTGCCAGACTTGGCGCATAGCTGAACGCAGGCCAAGGGTCGGGCGCGCTCAACTCTGTATAATCGTCGGCTGCCTGCGCGACCGTGGCAAGAGCGCCCAAGGTCTGTGGGACTCCGGTAAAAAGTTCAAGCTGCACCAGCATCTGCGTCGGGCCAAAGTGCAGCGGGTCGAGCAGATAAGCGCCTGCCGGTTTGCCGTTCACCGGCTCGCCCGCGTGTTGCCGCCCTGGCTCTCGGCTCAAGGCAGCAAAGCGAAGCGCGGGCACGTTGCTGGCACTCAGCAGACGAGGTGGGTAGACTTGTCCCTCTGCGGCGCGGGCCAGCGTCGTCGCGTCCAGGCTGGCGTCGGTGTAGCTGCTGCCGTCGTCGGCCACGTAGAAGCGCTTCGTCTCGCCGGGGCGCAAAAATGCCGCGGGCAGATAGACGTAGAGCGTATCACTCACATGCAGCGGAGGGGGCCGGTCCAGCCGGATCGCGACGACCGTAGCGGGAAAACGTGCCGCGGGCGCACTGGGCAGCACCGGCCAACCCAGCGGCCCGCTCCCCGGCTTTCCCGTTTGGACAGTGAGCACCAACCGCCCACCTGCCGGGATTGCTTGCCCTAGATGATAGGCGTCGCCGCTGCCCGTAGCTGCATGTAAGGTGCTGAGCGCGCCCAAGACAGTGCTGCCGCTGCCATGCTCCCAGAGAGCCGTCAAGATAAAATGGGCGCCTGTTGCGCTGAAAGGCCGTAGGTTGGGCAAACGCAAGCCGCTGCCTGGGTGGAGTGACCGCCCTATCCCCTCGCCGCCAAAGTCAAAGGCTGTCTGGCCGCGGCTCATCACCGGCATAGGGGGTGTGTTACTTGCCAGCAGCACGCCAAACTGGCGCACGGCTACATCCGTCCCAAAGGTGGCCCAGGGCGCGTGGTCGAACGCCTGTCGAGTAAGCGGTTCGCGCGATGCCTCTGCAAAGAGAGGGGTCTCGCGATCAAGTGGATCAAAGGTAAAGCAGGATGTGCCCAGCGGCACTGGTGCGCCTGGCGGTGCGCCTGCGGGCGTCACACCTGCCATTGGAAAGGTCTGCAACCGCCGGACAAAGAAGCCCAGATTCTTGACCTGGTAGCGCCCCGGCGTTTCCCAAGCAAAGCGGCCAATCCCAAGCGAGGGACGCGTCACCCGCGGCCCATCGAGCGGCGATGCGGCTTTGAAATCCGCCGCATGAGAAAAAGGGTCCGTCGCGCGGCCCAGCAAGCTGAGGGCGTAGACGCTGCGCAAGTCCGGCGTCAGCGGATCATTCAGTCGCAGATGGTTGACATTCTGTGACCAGCCAAGCGCCTGGAAGAACTCGGCTAGCTCTACTTTCCAGCCGCTGATGGCCTCCGCCAGATCGCGCAGCATGGCCGGTGTTCCCTTGGTGCGCCGCCAGAGTACTGTGTTCCAGACATCCAGCCGATTGCTTTGGGCCACCGGCTGGGCCAGCAGGTTCGTTCCCACCAGCGCGCCAATATAGGGCACCACCCACTCTTCGCATGTCTCGATGAAGAAGTTATCCCACAGCGCGTCCAGGTCTTGGCGCAGATTGCCGGCCTGCTCGCCCACCACACGCAGCAGCGCCAGGAGCGCATAGGCTTGCTCCGGTTCGGCGTCGTAGGCCCGGTAATGGCCGGGCAGCCGGTTATAGAGTCGTCGCGTAAAATCGATGGCGTCGTTGCGGCTCATGTGTCGACATAGCCCCCTTCGCCCAGCGTTAGCGTCAGCAGCCCCTTACTGGAGTCCAGCGGATCATTCTCGATCACAGCCAGTTCAGCGGGCCGGATGAAGATCGTATCTCGAACCGTCGCCGGGTCGGTGTCCGCGTCTGGGGGACTCAACCGGCGCAAGGTGGTAACCGTGGCCGAGCGCACCCCCTCGACTGCGTGCAACACAGCGTAGATGGCGCTCAAGTGAATACGCTGACCGAAGCCCAGGCTTTCGAAGGCGAAATAGCCGACAGTGCCGTCTGGATTGATGCCGGGGTTGAGTGCCGCACGCGCCCTGGCTAACGTCCCCTCCCGCGGATATTGATCCGCCACGTCGATGGTCGCGGCAAGCTCGATGTAGACCGGTACAAAGTTGACGATGCGCAGGGGCACGTTGGGGTCGCGCCGTGCATCGAGAAAGAGGCGCAGGCTGCGCAACAGCGAGTTTCCTTCATCCAGCGGCGCGCCGCTGTTCGCTGCCACTGCCAGCCGGATATAGGGCTGGGCAAGCGCCTCCAGCGTCACCGGATTGCGCAACACCCAGACCGCGCTGGCCTTGCCAATGCCGGGATAGCTGCGCGCCAGAGCGGCATAGTCATTGGCGCTGACAGCGCGCCCGAAGGTTCCTAGGCTGGCGGGCGCGTTAAGCTGGATCTTGTCCAACCCCTCTGGGTCCTCGCCGCCCACAGCCGCCAACGGATTGGTCACCCGCTGGAGTCCGGCGGCGCTGTCGATCAACTGCTGGACTGCGCCCATCTCTACATTGCCGGAAGCGCCCAGCCCCTTTCGATATTGGGCGCGAATGTTATCCCGTCCTGTGGGGGGACGTGCGCCGTTGACGCCGTCGCCGAAGGTGACAAGGGTCTTGCCGTCGTCGGTCTGGCAGGTCATAAAGACACGGGCATTCGGCTCGCTCTCCACCAGTGTCGGACGCTCCTCCCAACGCACCTGGTTCACTGTCACCTGTAACGTGCTCTCTGTGGCGGCCAACCCCTCGGCGCTGGTCGCGGGCAAGTAAGTCAGCGGTGACTTTTTGAGCGTGTACACCTGGAAAGGGCCGCCGTTGCCGCTGCCCAATACCTCGTTCCGGACCGTCTCTCCCTGGGTCGCCTCGACTACATTCGCCATCAAGACCGTTTCAGCCCGGACGTAAGCGCCCTGCAGCGGCTGCTTGAGGACGATGGTCGTAAGATTGTTGGCTGCATCCAGGTCGGGCGGCTCGTCGAGAAGCGCCTCCTCCGCGCTCGGCACTTGCGAGGGGGACACTGTATTCGGGTCATAGAGTTTGCCGCTCACGATCACCTTTTGGCCCGCCTGTAGATTCGGGTAAAGGCCATCCAGGAGCAGCGTCTGACCAGTCAGCGGATCGGGCAGGGGGAGCAGATTCTGCAGCGTCAGTTCCTCGGCCCCGGCAAGGATGGTGGTGTTACGCAGGGGGAAGGTCGAGGCCGGAATGGCTTGGGTGAGGGCTAGGCGGGTGACGCGTCCGCTGATGGCATAGCCGGTGATCCCGACCGGTCGCGCATCGGTAAACTGGAAGACATCGGATTGGGTGTCGCTCACCAGCACGACCCATCCCGGCGTTTCCGGCGTCGCGTGCACATCGTCGTAGAGGCTATCTAGGAAGAGAAAGTCGGTGGGCTGTCCCAGGGTTGGCAGGAAGGCGGACGGCCCTTTGGTGTCGTCCCAGTTGGTTTTGGCGTAAGGCCCTTCCACACCGTTGACCGTGCCGATGAGCGTCGCGGGCAGCGTGTTCCAGGCGGGCGCATTGCTGCCAAAGGGCGCAGCCGTCACACGCAGTGCGTAGAGCGTCACGTTCTCGTAGTGCTGACCGGGGTCTTCTGACCACTGGATTGTCGTGGTATGGGCGGTTCGGTCCACGTCTACATGCGTCAGGCGCAAGGGTGTCTTCTGTTCTGTGGCTTTCCCCTCGTATTCCACCAGCAGCACATAGTCGCCCGCGGCCAAGCGGTTGTTGGCCCCGGCCAGCACAACCGAGCGGAGGACTTTCTTTGTGGAGGCTGGCGGCGCGGGGCGAGCCATGCGATAGGCGGCAAATGGGATGCCGCGCAGATAGCGCACGCCTGCCTCGCCCCATACCCTTGTCACAGCCTGCGCCAGGGCTGTCTGGTTGGCCTGAACCTTCCCCGCAACCACTTGCAAGTCAGTCAGCGCGGCGAATTGGTTGGTGGGCGCTACGGACGAGAACGAGATGGCGCTGTGTTCGCCTCGAGTCTGTAGGGCTGCTGAAGTCTCATACACGGCAGCAGGCCGGTCGGGCGTCGCCCTGCTGCCCACCCGAAAGCGAGGGAACGCCACCGGCATCTTGTCCTTGGCGGCGGTAAAGGCCAGCAGGACGCTCGCCGCTGCGCCAGGGCTAGGGCGATAGCCGATCAACTCAACCAGGCGCAGCGCGGAACTGCGCTGGGTCGCTGTGGGCAAATAGGCTTCGTTGGCGATTCGTTCCTGGTAGAAGGTCAGCACATCCGCCAGGTATGCCCACAGTTCGATCAGCATTGTGTGGTAGTCGCCATCCCCCCCTTCGTGCCAGTTGGCAAATGGATTGGACAGGAGGGGCCGGTCGTCAAAGAGACCGTGGAGCAGGTCTGGACGTGCTACGTCGTCGAGCATGGCCCGGCGAAAGCTGGTAAAGTCACCGATGCGGTAGGTGATGGCGGTTAGCCCCGGCGGGTTGTTGGGACGCACAGGCGCGGCTGGCATTGGCTCCTGCGGATTGCAGCAGCCGTCCACCGGCGGGTCCGGCAGCACACACAGCGGCTTGACCAGGCTCATGCATGCACCCCCTTTGGCTGCAGCGTCAAGACACCGTTTTCGGGAAAGTTCCGGTCGTTATCCAGACGCAGGATCTGGTCGTCGCCGATGGGCAGAAAGCCCTGATGCAGATTCGCCTGGGTGTCAGCGTCCGGCAGCGCGGCATCGAGCCGGGCCAGGCGCAGGATCGAAGCTGACTCGATACCGGCCACGGACATGATGGCGTGATAGAGACTGCTCACATAGAGCGGGTCGCCAAAGCTGAAGTTGTCTGGGTGGAAGAAGCCCTTCTGTCCACCCGGCAGTTCACCATTGCTCAACGTTTGCTGGAGCCGTTCCTGGACATCAAACGGCTGAAAGCCTTGCTCTGTGCAGAACTCGACAACCACTTCCACCGGCACATATACGGCAGGCAGCAGGTTCAGATCATAGCCCGCCAGTCGGCGCGTCTCTAGGAAGGCCAGGAGAGACTGGCGCAGTTCAGGGCTTATTGTTTCTGTGTAACGAGGGTCTACGACCAGGGTCACGGTCAGCCAACTCCCTGTCCAGCGGAATGATGCCTTGGCCCGCTGCACGGGGCGCTGTCCTGCCAGGGTAAAATCTTGAGCCGCGTTCTGATAGTCGGCTGCAGTGACCGCCACTAGCGGCTGCTGGAATGTGGCAGGACCAAGACGGCGGGCATGTTCGCGCGACGCCAAGTCCCGCCCGCCCACTGCCGGAAGTGGGTTCGTAACCGCTTCCAACCAGCTTGGGGCTGTACCGCCGGACTCGTAGGCGAGGGTGAGGGTCTCTTGGGCGACGTTGCCGATCTGCCCGCCGCCGACCCGGTAGGTGGCGGTCACATCCGCGCGCTCGTCAGGCCGCCGGCCCATCTCTCCATCACCAAAGACGACCACACCCTCTCCCTGATCGTCGATCTCCACGCGGTAAACCTTGTCGTTGCCGTCGCTTTCCAGCAGCGTCTGCTTTTGTGTCCACGCTTCACCTTCGACCTCAACAGCCAGTGTGCTGACGCTGCGCGCCACGCGCTCGGTGGTGGCAGGGGGCGGCGATGCAGCCGCCTCGGTCACGGGCGCTACTAGAGCCAGGGTGCTTGGGTCTAGGTGGGCCAGCGGGCCTGACTGTAGGCGTAGACGTTGGCGAGGCAACCGGTTCCCGGGCCTGCGCCGTTCTTGCTCGCCCTGTAGGGCTATCTTTTCCGCTGCGCTGAGCTTGCGCAGTTCATCATGGACCGTTTCGCCGTGGGTCGCCACCACCAGATTGCCCTGCACAATCACATTGTCGGCGCAGTAGTCATGTTGGAGCGGCGTGGCAGGGGACCAGCGCACGAGGGTTCGCTTGCCTGTCGGAGGCGTGCTGTGCGGGTCGGCAGGCAGGATTTCGGGCGCTGCCACCAGCCGGACAATGTCTCGATGGCCCGGCTGGTGTTCCTGCCGTGGCTCTTTATATTTAAAGAGAAGGTAATCGCCTGCGGCGAGTTGGCTGTACTCGCCGTCTAGAAGTGCCTCGAGTTCGTCCTTGGGCAGGCAGCACCCCTCGTTACCCCACGTAAAAAGCGGCATCTCGTTGTGGTTTGCCCACAGGCGCGCCGATGCCAGGGTTTCAAAGAGGATGATCGGCTCATCGTCTCGCTGGGGCCGGTTGCTTATCTGGAAGCCGGCTGGGATGGTCACGTCCTCCCTGACTTGGAACTGAAGCCAGGTGTAGGCAGCAGCGCCCTCGTCCATCTGGTAGCCCAGCAGGGCCAGATGGCCCGCCACTGATCGGCGTTGGCTGGCGGTCGTCAGAAAGGCTTCGTTGGCGACCCGGTCTTGCATGTAGCTGAGTTGGTCCGCGGTGTAGGCGAATAGCTCCAGCAGCATCATGCCGATATCTGCTTCGCTTCGCTCGGTCCAGCCGGGCAGCCGGGTGGGGATAAAGTCTAGCAGCGCCTGGCGAAAGCTCGCGTAATCCTTAGCGAGGTAGTCGATCAACACCGGAATCTGGGGCGCGGGCTGGCTCCCCGGCGGCTTGGGGCGGCAGTCAAAGGGATCATCGCAGGCTAGGCGAAAGCGGAGCTTGACACTGGCGAAGAAGGAGTCGATCTGCGGCCCGCTGACTGTCAGCGTATAGATCGAGAAATCGCCGATCTCGGTCAGTTGCAGCAGGACCCGCCGGTCGACCAAGTCGGGAGGCGTGCCCGGTGGGTTGTAGAGCGCGGCTGTACGTACCTTCGGAAAAAGGCGGCGGCCTCCACTCAAGCTATAGCTGCGCGGTTGCAGCAGATAGAGCTGTTGCGCCGGAGTCAGTGGCCGGTAAAAGGTCACCAACAGGTGCGCTAGCTCGTCGTCCACCGCCACGCGTTCGATGCCTTGCTCGGTTCCCCCGAGGATTGGCTCTGGGCACTCGAGAGTTGGGTTGCCCATGGGCTGTACCTCTGCTATAGCGCTGACTAAACTTCTACCTGAATACGCTGTCGTTCCTGGGTTGCCTTGGCGCGGTAGACAATCTCGATGCTCACCGTCTCTTCCTCGCCGGGTGCGCTTGTAACTGTTACTTGCTCCACGTCGATGCGGTCGCCCAGCCAGCGCTGAAGATTGTTGGTGATCAGAAATTGGGTCGTCGTGCGTAGCGCCTCGCTGTTGGGCGCAAAGACCAGCCGGTGGATGCCAACACCGAATTCAGGCAGATTGACCCGCTCGCCAGGGTTGGTCAGAAGCACCTGTATGATCAGATCGCGGAGATGATCATCAGGCGTCACCACCAGCGGCGCTCCCTCCAGATGTTCAGAGGCGGCGACTGTGTGGGGCGTACCGCCGCTGCTTGCCCGGTATGGGTAATCCAGAAAGCGCTCTTTGCGCAGGTCGGCCTGGCGCATTTTGCCCTCGCCGTTCGCCATGCTTCTTCTCCTCTCAAGTCGTGAGCCGTCTCAAATGCCCGTGATGTTGAGGTCCAGCGCCTCCACGTCATAGTCGAGCGTTTCTGTTCCCGTTTGCGTGAGGCGGATGCTATTGATCACGCCGTCCTCGTTGGTTTCCAAATATTTGAGCAGGCCCCATGCCACTGCCAGAAACAACACCTTGCGGTCGCTCGGGTCGCCCTCGGGAAAGGGGATGTCCGGCCCTTTCACTGCTGTCCAAGCCTGGGCCATCACCCCCTCCATGGCATTGGCTAAATCATTTGGGGTCAGCGCCATTGCAAACTCCTCTCGTTATCCTGTTTTTACTTTCATCGATAACAGGCTTGGGTCCGGGGGTGGAAAGACCGGCTGGGCCGGTGCGGGCGTGACCGGGAAAGCGCCTAGCGCCATCTCCCCTGGATGCACATGGCTTTGCAGCATGGTGACAAGCTGGCTGAGGTATTGAAGCAGGCTGTCGCCAAAGACCAGCGGGTGGGAAGCCCCATCTACCAGTTCGATTTGGGGGGCCTCGATCACAATCTTCATGGCGCTGTCGGCTGTGATCTGGATGAGCGTCGATTCCATGCGGATGCTGTTGCCGTTGGCGTCGGTGATCGCCAGCGTGCCCCCGTCGTCGTCGAGTACAATCTTGTGCCCGCTTGTGGTCTTGAGCACCTTCTGGCCCGGCTGGGCGGACTCTGGGATCGCGCCATCTGTGTACCAAGTCCCTGACCAGATGGGGTAACTGAGGTCGCCCCCTTCGAACTCGATCCAGACGCCCGCCCCTACATCCGGCACGGCAAAGAATCCCTGCTCGCTGCTCCCTCCGTAGACAAAGGCAGGCAGCGCCCAGCCGGTTTCCTCCTCGCCCAATAGACGCGGGACTGTGGCCTTGATTCGCCCCAGATTATCGGGGTCGGCGTTGTCGGTCACTTGCCCGCGATACTTGCCGTAATAGCGCCCCTCCACCCGCTCGATGAGGCGCATCACAATCTCTTCGATTCGCATGGTCGTCTGCATATCCATAGCTCTGATATCCTATAGTCCTGGTAGTGGGAGACCTAGGTCATCGCCACCAAACTCCTCGCTCCCATCTAGATCACGCGCATTGCGCCGCGCCTCAAAACGCTGGCTGTAGCTCCCATCGGACCGCAGTTCATGCACCACCTGGGTCACATAATATTTCCCGCTGTAGGGCGTACCAGCCCCCTTGACCAATACGAGCCGGTGCGGGCGCAGCACATTGGCATAGGCATCGCTGTTGATCTCGCCCGTAGCGGTGATAAACCATCCAGCCTCGTCGCGCACGGCTTGGGCAATGGTCTGCAGTTCAGTGGCATCGCTGGTCGGAGCCGCCAACGCCAACATCTGCGCTTGGGCTTCCTTGGGCGTGACCAGCCCGCCTAGGGAGCCGCCCACCAGCGTGTTCAAATCTGAAGCGCCCAGCAGGACAAGCTGTGTGTCGCTGGCCTCGGCGGAATTGGCGCTGTTGGCTTTGATGTCGATCTGCTGTGCCTTGACCGACAGTGGCCTCTGGGCTGACAGCCGAGCCGAGAAGCTGCGCAGGTTGCTTCCCTCACCAAATTGGATCGCCAGGTCCGGCTGAGGCGTTCCCTCCAGTTGTGGCGCTCGGCAGTAGGCCACTACTTCTTCGCTCTCCTTGCTTGTCTCGAAGTAAAACTCCAGCCCATTCCGCTGGGCCAACATCCGCACAAACTGGAGGTCCGTGCCCCGCTGGACAACCGTTGTATCGTTTTCCTGATGGACAGTGGGTGTCGAGTCCGCCTGCACCTGCACGCCATAACCACTGACGATCTGCTGGACAATATCGCTGTCTGCCAGGTTGGGCCAGGTCGCCACCTTTTCTTCCAGACTGAGCAGGACACTCGTATCGAGCGCGCGCACGTCAATATAGGTCTCGCCGGGCATGCTGCCGAGCGTCACCTGCACGGCAGTGATATAGCCGGTAAAGACCGGCTCCAGCCCACTGTTGCCGCCACTGCCGCCATCACTGCCGCCACCCAGCGCACCGGCAAGCCCACTCCCGCCGGTGAAGCCCACCCAGACCGCTACAGGCGTAAACGGCGCTAGCAGATCGTCCTCCAGATAGATCCACGCGCCATCCTCCTGTTGGCGGGTCGAGATGCGTAAATAGAGCGTAGAGGCGGAGGAGGTGTTCTCCTCCACCCTCAGCAGCATGACATCACCGTAGAATTCATCCTCGACGGCCTCACCGTCGAAGAAGATCTGGTACGCCTTTTCCGGCATAGGGCTGTCGCTCTAGCTCCTATCTGGCGGGATGAGAAGCTGCCGTCCCGGCTCCAGCAGGTCTTCCGGGTCCATCTCGTCATTGGCGTCGGCAATTAGCCAAAACTTCTCCGGGTTGCGATAGAAGTTGTAGGCCAAGATGTCCAGCCGCTCGCCCGCCTTAATGGTGTGGCGATAGCCTGCCGGTGTTGCCGGTATCTCGCGCATGGCGAGATAACTGACGACCTGCCCATCCGGCCCTGTCGTCTGCAAGACCTGCACCCTTTGATACCGGCTGCCTTTGAATATCATGTTTCCTGTCCTTCAGTTTGGGTTACGTTCGGCCTTGACAAATTTCCTTGACAAATTGTCCTGACCAATCGCCCTTACAGCGGGAACGACAAGACCGCGCTTACCCCGATCTGCGCTGCATTCGCCAGATTCAACGCGGCCATCACCTCTTTCACCCCCTGCGAATAGGCATAGGCGCCGCGGGCAAATTCGGCATCCTTGTCCAACTGGCTCGGCGTCAAGACCTGCACATTGACTGTCACCTCGGCCCGGATCGGGTTGAGCAGCATATCGTACTGAGTCTCCACAATGCTGAGGCTGGTAATATTCACCGGCAGAATGCGGAACGGACCCCAGACGAAGAGCACCGTTGGGAGCCGCTCCGGTGGATGTTGATGTGGCTTCTTATCACCGCTTAGGTTGAATAAGTCCAGGGTGAGCGAGCCTTGAGGAACCATCAAAAGCTCCAGCGCCGAGAGAGTGGGCAGGACACCGCTGGCCGCGGCGATGGGATTTGCCGCGGCTAGCTGGTCGGTAGCGTCCACGCGCAGCATGAAGTTGTACGTCTCACTCGGCTGGCCCGGCTGCTGGCGCGCATCGCGGCTGCCCGACCCGTCGCTGGCCGGTGGTGGTTGTGCGGCTGTTGGCGTGCGCGTGACGCGGTCCGGGTTGAACTGAAAGACCACGATGTTGGGCAGCGCGCCCAGGAGGCCAGCGCCCAGGTTGATGAATGCGCCCTTCAGAATCGCCATTCGGTCACTCCCATGATGATTTAAGGTCCAATCTTGAGCGCCAGGGCCGAGAGCCATGCTTCGGCAAGGGTTTGAGCAGCTTCTATATCGCTCATGCGGTTCAAATCCAGGCTAACGGCAGGCGTGTCCAAGCGGTCGACGCTGGCCTGCTGTGCGCTCCACCGGCGTTCATCCAGCGCTTCGGCCAATAGACTCAGCGCGTGCAGGGTGATGGGCTGAAGGCGATGCTCATGCCCGGCCGCGTTGGTGATGTTCAGGCGCAGTTGTTCGATCCGCAGATCAAGCATTGTCGAGTCGATTCACTATCTGGCGTAAGGGCTGCTCCGAATGGTTCGGATTTCGCTTGCAATCAGGTTGTTGCCGGCTCGAAGACCGTCGCGCATCAGTTGATAGGCGTCACCCCGATGGGGCAGTCCAAGCGCGTGGCCGATTTCATGCTCCAGCGTTCCTATGCCGGTCGCGCTAGCGTTAAAGGATTGATCCATAACGATGATTGGGTCCGCCAACAAGCCATGCAACGTATAGCCAGCGTCGTTGCGACCGACCAGGCGCGGGACATAGTAGACATTGATCAGGCCGCGCTGGTAGTTGTGGGTGACCAACTGTTGCTCTTCGGCGCTTGGTTGCACGACTCCCCCTGGGCCTGATGGGTTCGTCTGCAAGGCATTGTCAGCGCCCAGGACCGCAGCGGTGGAGGCAGGGTCCAAATTCCTTTGGGCTGAGGTGATCACAAGCGCCGCGGGCACAAAGACGCGCGTCGCCCGGTTCACATCCCTGGCGATTGTGTCCGTTACACCCGCCAGCAGTGTAACGTTCAGCCGGACGGTTTTGATCGGCAGCGCGCTAGGCCCACTGCCACTGGTCTCGCCCAGCACTTCACGGCGGCAATAGGCGGCATTCTCTTCGCCCATGATCCGCATACACTCAAGTAAGTCTGTGGCCTCGCTGTATGGCAGAGTAGCGCCTGCCCGGTCATCTATCGGCGGCGACGTATCCGGCTCAAGCGGCAAACGACTCACGCTTCTGGGCTGATGGGTCTGCGCCACGGATGCGCGCCTTCCATGCGTCACATCCTGCGCCGCCTGCCTCGCTTCGATTTCGCTGGTGTCATTGGCGCTAACAATTTCCATCATGGGGCGCGATGGCGCGACTGCTGGGGATTGCTGCACCACGTGCGCCAGTTCGTGCGCGAGCAATTTTCTTCCGCTTGTTGTCCCTGGCGCATACTGCCCGTCTCCAAACACTACATCGCGCCCCACCGTAAAGGCTGCTGCATTGACCGCCCGTGCCGACTCTGCCGCCCGCCCATTGGTGTGTACGCGCACCTGGCTGAAATTATGGCCGAAGCGCGGCTCCATAAAGGCACGCGTCGCACTATCGAGCGGCTGGCCCGGCGAGCGTAACACTTCATGGACGATGGGTGGGGCCAAGGTCGGCCCACGCAGCGAAGCCGTCTGGCGCTGCAGTCTGCGCTCAGGTTCTTTGCACCCGCCGGACCCATGCGCTGTGCAGGGGCCGCGCTGATATGACCGCAGGCTGACTTGCGCGCGTGCATCCTTGTCCATTGTTAGCTTGTCGCCTTCTTCGCTGACACGACCATCCTCACCCATCCCCACGTTGATGCGAGCCTTATGGGCTTGATGCCGGAACTGGTTTGGCTATGCCTTTTACCTCGTTGATAAATGGCTGCCAGGCTGAAACATCCTGGCCCGCCTTGAGGCGTCTATAATAGTCCTCGCAGATATCGCCCTGCTGCTCGGTGTTAAACGACGTAAAGCCCCGGCCCGCGGCGGTCGCCGCGCGCAGCCCCGCCTCGCCCCCGTAGTCGTATGTCGAAAAGATAGCGTGAGAAGCGGTGGTGGCAATGGATACGCCATGCTGGTATTGCCAGGTATGGGTGAGTTCGTGGATCAACAAGTACATGAAATAGCTGCGACGAGACGTACCTGGCGGGAGGTTGATGGCCGTAGGCGTTGTGCGCGCGATGCCACCTGCGGTTAGCACGGGGTCTTCTGCCAGCATGATCTGGTCTAGATTCAAGTTGTTGCCGAAAACAAGCCGCACCTCAGCTCGTTCGGCCTGGGTCAGTGGGCGTGGGTTCTGCTGCTCGATGGATTGGGCCTCTCTCTCGATCGTAAAGTTGAACATACCACTGATTTTGAGGACCTCTTCCTGGCTATAGACAGAGATATTATGGTCATCCAGCAACGCATCGGCCATTTGGCTCGCCTTGGCATAGCCTGCCTTGGTGAGGGCGTTGACGACCTCGGCTTTTGTCGCGCCGCGGCCGAAAAAGTGGATCCGGTCGGGGGGATTGAGCGTTCCAATCTTGTTCGCAGCGATCAACGCGGCCAATGCATTCTGAATTGGGATGGCATCGCCGGTATAGGTGGTGTAGAGAGTTGAACCTGTCTCTTCACCAGTAGGCAGGATTTCTGTATGCTCGGTTTTGTAGGCGAAGAGTTCGCGCTGGACAGTTGGCTGGGCAGCCGCACGCATCGGCGTCTGACGGGATGGGGCGTAGCCATTGTTGTGCAGCACGTTGTGGGCGACCTGCGCTGCCTCGCGCTCCCCCGCATCTCCTGGTTCGTTGGTGTGCAGCGGCACGCCGGGCTGGGGTTGCACCTGACCTTGCTGAAGCGTATGGGCAAGCTCATGAGCCAGCAATTGCCGTCCTGACCACGTCTTTGGCGAATATTGGTTCGCGCTAAATACAATGTTGCGTCCGACTGCGTAAGCTCGAGCGCCCACTGCTTGGGCCGATTCGGCTGCCCTGGCATCGGTATGCACGCGCACCTGGCTGAAATCATGGCCGAAGCGCGGCTCCATGAAGGCGCGCGTCGCACTGTCCAGCGGTTGACCCGGCGAGCGCAGCACTTCATGAACGATAGGCGGCGCTTGAACAGGGGCCGATTCGGCTGTCCGGTTCTGTAAAGCCTGACGTTTGGCCTTACATGCGGCGCACTCGCCGTCTGGCCCTGGTATGCCCCCACACGCGCAGCGTCGCTGGACGAGCAGGCTGGGCTGGGGGATCACAGCCGCAGACTGGACTGCCGTAGATTGGGGCGCATGGCTGTGTAGTCTCATGGTCGGTCTCCAATCTCGGCGGCAGTCAAGGGCTTTTCCAGCTTGCTATATTCAGCCCGGGCTGCGTGTAGCAAATGGCTCATACGCACCGGCTCTCCGGCTGCCGCGGCCAGGAAGGCTGCGTTGAGCGCGATGTTGCGGATGTTGCCGCCCGGCACGTTGAGCCGGGCCAACTTGCCAATGTCCAACCCTTCTGTTGGCGTGCTGGGCGGGAAAATCCGCTGCCAGATCGCGGCACGCTGGGCCAGGTCCGGAAAGGGAAAATTGATCACAAAGCGGAGGCGGCGCAGAAATGCCTGGTCCAAGGCCCCCTTCATATTCGTTGCCAAGACGGACAGCCCCCGATAGGATTCCATGCGCTGCAACAGATAGCTGATCTCGATGTTGGCGTAGCGGTCGTGGCTGTCTTTGACCTCGCTGCGTTTGCCAAAGAGCGCGTCCGCTTCATCGAAGAAGAGGATCGCACCACCTTCCTCGGCTGTGTCAAAGACCCGCTTCAGGTTCTTTTCGGTCTCGCCGATATATTTGCTGACCACACTAGAGAGATCGATCCGGTAGAGGTCCAGGCGCAGGGTGTGGGCCAGCACCTCGGCTGCCATGGTCTTGCCGGTGCCGCTGGGTCCGGCAAAGAGGGCGCTGATGCCCAACCCGCGGCTGCTTTTCGCTGCAAAGCCCCAGTGTTCATATACCGTTGTTCGCTGGGCAACGTGGGCTGCAATCTCGCGCAGTGTACGCAGTTCGGCCTCGGGCAGCACTAGATCTTCCCATGTGGCTTTCGGCTCAATGCGCTGTGCCAGGTTGTCCAGCCGGGGGCGAGCCTGGCCGCGTCCTGCATCCCAGAGGCGTGGGGCCAACGCCTCGCCCTCGACAGCGGAGGCCAGGGCCATCCGCACTGAAGCCTGGATCGCCGGTACGCTCAGATCAAACTGGGAGACTAACTCGTCAATATCCATTTCTCTATCAATATCACTATTAGTTTCTCTGTGGCCGTTCATCGAGTGGATGGCTGTTCCTAGTGCCGTCTGCCAAACCTCTCGCTGCTCTTGTGGGGTCGGCTTGGTCACCTCCAGCGTGAGGGAGCTACGCAGCAACGACCGCCATCGTTCATCTGTGCCGAGCAGGAGCGGCGCGTGAATCTGCTCAAGCAATCGGCTGACCGCCGCAACCTGGCGTGCGTCCGAGCGATCCACGTCTTCGGCCTCTACATAGAGGGCACCTGCTGTTAGGATCGCCTCTCGCTCCCACAGCCGCACCAGCCCCTCCATCTCACCGGCAGTGGCGGGCACATGGTCGGCAGCAATTGCACAGAGATGAAAGCCAACCGCCTGGCAGCCCGCGGCGGCAATGGCCCGTCGACTGGCCCTGTCGCCGCCGCAGAGTTGGATCAGCGGCTGTCCTCCACCAGCCTGCTGCCACGCCAGTTCAATCTGCCGGGCAATCGCTGCGTAGGAGGGCACGAGGGCGAGGTCCGAGCGAATTGGCTCTACCAGCCCCACCAGCCGCTCGTCGAGGTATTGGAGGCCGGTGAGGAAGTGCAAAATCCGCTCGTCAATTCGCAGCGCGCCCCTGGTGAGAGAGGCGCCTGACGGTTGGATAAATTCGACCAGACGCCAGCGGCGCAGCGGCGCATCGGGCGTTAATGCGCTCCAGTGGGGTTCGGTCAGGGCCGACAAGGCCAGACCAAAAGTGGGATAGGCTCGCTCCCCATCCCCCTGTGCCTGGGCACAGAGACCGGCAAAGGTTGCGTCTAGCTCCATGCCCGCACAGAGAAGCAGAATTTCCCGCTCGAACGGCGAAAGCCCAAAGGCCGCTACAAGCAGTTCCAGCGCGGCGGGCGCTCTGTTGGCGTTTTGGCTGTACCCCTCTCCAGTGGGCGCACCGGCGCGCTCGATGGCCCCACCAGCCGAATGCTCGATGAGCAGCGCATGGGCCTCGTCAGCCTGACGCACGCGCGCGGCGTGTTGCTCCAGTGCGCCCCGAACTTGGGCCAGCGCGCTGGTCAGATAGCGTTGGTTGTATTCACTCCAGAGCAGGTCATCCGCTGCCATCTATACACCCTATGCTCTTACCCCTCACAGTCAACTGGGCTGCCCCTGAACAGCGCATAAACATCGAACGCGCAACCGTCTTAGGAAATCATCAGTTCTATCGGGCGCGATCGCTGCCCGTCCACGACTACGGCGACTGAATGGGGACCTGCGCTCAACCGTCTGCCTAGCCGGTAGACCAGTTGCGCGGCATCGCCATTGGCTCCCACCTGGTAGGCAACGCCATCGAGCAGCAACCGTACATCATTGGCGGCCAGCCGTGCCCCATCCAGCGTCAGTTCATGCACATCGCCGCCCACCGGTGGGCTGCCGGGAGGAACCAGCGCGGCTGTCACGGC
>CAZZNG010000095.1:0-18619 GCA_964655505.1 uncultured Litorilinea sp.
GCCGAACGCACGATCCGCACGTCGCCGTTGGATGCTTGCTCCCAGCGCAGCAGATGCGCGGCCAGGTCGACGGTGAATTTGAGCGCGTCCGCCTGGTCAACTTGGGGCGCGACCGGCATCGTGTAGGCGGTTTGTGTGCTGTCCGTGCCCGGCATGGTCGACATGCGCCCGGTATTCGAAGGGGTAAAGATGGCGAAGAAGCCGCCGCCAAGCCCCCCGGCGCGCGCCCGCGGCAGGTCCAGGTGGCCCTCGTCGCTGCGTTCAAAGAAGCTGCGCGGGCTGCTGCCGGACGGGGGCAGCGCAATGTCAAGCACGGTGTCATTGTGACCGTCAAAAATCGGAATGTGGACGGGCGCAGCAGAAGTCATGGTCAAGACCTTTCTGGACAGGTTAAAACGAGGGTGACGGCTTGTGAACCGAAGAACAACCGGGTGGCGAAAAGTGTAGTCTACCCGCGTAGCTTGCGCAAGAATCGGGTGGAAGCGGACAGAGACGCGGTGTATGCTTGTGTCACAGTAGGAAACCATATAGATGAGGGATCAAACCATGCAATCTACAACCATACAATCTACGGCACAGAGCAGCGCCCTGCGGCATGATAAGGGTGATAAGGGTAACGGGCAGACAGACACCCAGCCCAACGGCAGCTTGCCCGAATTCACCTTAGGCCGGGCGAGTGACTATGAATTGGTGGCGCAGGCAATCCGCTATCTAGAGCAGAATTTCCGCGCCCAGCCCAGTCTGGACGATCTGGCCGCCGCGCTGCATGTCAGCCCATTTCATCTGCAGCGGGTTTTTACCCGTTGGGCCGGTATCAGCCCCAAGCGCTTTCTCCAGTATGTGACGGCGGACTATGCCAAATCGCAGTTGGGCAAATCGCAGAATGTGCTGGATGCCGCCTACGCAGCCGGGCTGTCGGGGCCGGGCCGCCTGCATGATCTGCTGCTGGCAGTCGAAGCCGTCACGCCAGGCGAATATAAACAGGCTGGGGCCGGGTTGACCATTCACTATGGACGGCACGCCACACCCTTTGGCGAATGTCTGCTGGCGGTGACGCCGCGTGGCGTCTGCGCGCTCAATTTTCTCGACGTCGATCACTCCTGGGAAGCGGCGGAAGCCGCGCTGGCCGCGGCCTGGCCCGAAGCCAAGCTGATCAACGATTCCAGCGTGACCGCGGCGACGGCAGCGCGCATCTTCGCGCTCCATCAAGAGCAACCCAGCCAGGATGCGGCGAATGCAGCCCCCTTGCGCCTGCTGGTCAAGGGCACGAACTTTCAGCTCAAAGTGTGGGAGGCGCTGCTGCGCATCCCCGCGGGCACGGTCTGCACCTATTCGGATGTGGCGCGCGCCATCGGCAACCCCAAGGCGACACGCGCGGTGGGCAGCGCGCTCGGCGCAAATGCCATTGCCTACCTCATCCCCTGCCACCGTGTGATCCGGCAGAGCGGCGCATTGAGCGATTATCGCTGGGGCGCAACGCGCAAGCGCGCGCTGATTGGCTGGGAGGCCGCGCAGAAAATGCTTGACAAGGAGTCTCGCGACGCCTAAGATCAATGGCTAACCATTCAAGGGTAGACAAGGCCGCTACAGCCTGGGAATCAATCTGTTTGGCAGTGAACTTCCCAGGCAGCGGCCTTTCGGGAAGTTTGTAGCCGTTCCAAGTACCTGTATCCCATTGCAGCCGCCGTGCGCCGCAGCCCAGCCCCCAGGGACTGGACCGCACAAACGGCTTGCACAACATCCATCACAGGAGGTTTGTTTCTGGGGAGGCCCTACTTCGCCACCATAGGGTTCTCCGCCGTTGTTCTTCAAAGGGAAACCAGCATGACGCACCAGATCACGTTCGAATGGGTCGTGGAGGAGCAGACCTACGAGGCTTTAGGCGACGTGGGCCAGGAGATGGCGGCACAGCGGCTCCATGTCGGCGTAGGAGAGCAGGTGATCACACAGGGCCTCCTACGCGTCCTGAGCCTGGCACTGGTCGCGTTGATTGCCGCGGGCGCGGCAGGGCTTACGCCAGAGGAACGGTTGCGCCGCGAGGCGGAAAACGGCATCGCCTTTACCGTCAACCGGGAGAGCCAAGCATGGCGGTCGCGCACCTGGGATCTCTATCTCGACCTCATCGATCCCAATGTTGACGAGATGTGGATCAGCGAATGGCGTGATAATTGGCGTGACGGGTCCAGGAACGCGTTCGACTACAAGGCCAGGGTGATCGACGTGCGTCCAGCGGGCGATCTGATGCGCGCCACGATTGAAGCCGAGCATGAGTCTGTGGATTGGGAACAGACTTCACGCTACCGCGAAGAGCGATTCTACCGCCGCGTAGGCCAAGATTGGGTGCGCACCGTGCCGCCCCGCGCCTACTGGGGTGAACCGCGCCAACTGGAGACAGCGCATCTGCGTTTCACCTACTACGAACATGATGCTGCCATCGTCGAAGCAGCCGCCCCCCAACTGGACAGCGCCTATGCCGCCATGTATGAGATGCTCGGCATCGAGGGGCCGCCCGCGGGCAAGCTGCTGGTGGCTGTGCAGCCTTACCCGGCGCGGCGCTGGGGTTCGGTGGTCGATGGGCTGGATGTAACCTCCCCTGTCTTTGAGCAAATCCCCGTGGGACAAAGCCAGGCCGATTACCTAGCCTATGAGGTGACGAACTGGTTCACCTATCGCGCGCTGCGCGATGCCGCGCCGTCTTCGGCGGCGCGCTACCTCTATCGCTGGCCCATCCTGGTGTGGGGGCTGCGCGGCTGGCTGCGCGAAGAGTTGTTGGAACCGGCAACCCCCTGGCGCACCGAAGCGCTCCAAGTGCTGCGCGAAAGCAATGCCCTGCCCTTCTCCTTGAGCAACGTCACCGAGCTACGCAGCAAGGAGCGCCCGACGCGCGAAGAAGTGATCGTGCGCTACCTGGCCGCGGAATCGTTTGTCGCGTTTGTGGTGGACACCTATGGCGAAGATCGGCTGCCCGAATTTATGGCCGCGATTGTGCGCTATGGCAGTTGGGATGAGATCATCCAAAAGCTCTACGGCCATTCCTCTGCAAAATTCGTAGCGGATTGGAATCTCTACGTCATGGAGTACTACATCGAGGAGTAATCTACGAGGAGTAATCTACGAGGAGTAACCCACGCGCCCAGCCTGTTTGCACCTCTTTCTACACCTCTTTGACAATCTGCATGGGCAAGGCATCCGCGGGGCGCGTGTTGAAGCGGAAGATCGGGCGCATGGTATAGCCGGGCAGCAAGGCAGGCCGCACATGCTGCAGGATAGCGGCCAAGGTCAAGCGGACTTGCAGATTGGCAAAGGCCGCGCCCAAGCAGATGCGCGGGCCCGTGGCAAAGGGGATGTAGGCGAACTTGGGAATCGATGCGCTGCGCGCGGGGGCGAAGCGTTCCGGGTCAAACCGCAGCGGGTCGGGAAAATCTGCCGCGCGGCGGTGCAGCGTCCACGGCGGGATCAAAACGGTCTGTCCGCGACGGATGGTCGCGCCGTTCAGTGTCATGTCTACAGCGGCTTCGCGCGCCACCACCGCGGTCACCGGCAGCAGCCGCATCGACTCCTTCACCACTTGATCGAGCAGCGGCAGCGCCTCCAGATCGGCTGCTGTTGCTGGGCGCGTCCCCAACTGGCCGCGCACCTCGGCAATGGTTTTTTCCAGCCAAGCCTCATGGCGCGCCAGCAGATAGAGCGTGAAGGCCAGCGTGTGGGAGACGACCTCATATCCCGCCGCGAAAAGATTGGTCACTTCGTTGGTCACCTGTTCATCGGTCAAGATGCCGCTGGTGTCGTTGGCCTGGGCGATCAGCAGCATAGAAAGCACATCGCCGCGGTCTTCTCCACTGGCGCGTCGCGCGTCGATCACCGGCTGCAAATAGGCCCGTGCCGCCTGCACAAGCTGTTTCATCTCGCGCTGGGCCGGTGTCGGTATCCACGCGGGCAGCGGCGAGGCAATGCCGCGGTTAAAGAGTTCGATGAAGCGAATGATGGCTACGCCCGCTTGCTCGTCGCGCAGGTCTTGGCTAAAGAGGGCCAAGGTGGTCACGCCCAAGGTCAAGTCCATCAGTTGGGGAATCATCTCGACCGTGCCGCGGGCGGGCCAGGCGTCGACCATCGCGCCTGCCAGGCGCGTGATCAGCGCGGCGCACGCGTCGACGCGTGCAGCGTGGAAGGCGGGCACAAGCGCGCTGTGCAAGACACGCCAGACCTCACCATCGCTGGTGAAAACGTTCTCGCCAAAAAGCTCGCGCGCCAGCCGCTTGACCGGAGCGGGCTTGCGAAAGTGATTCGCCTGCGCCACCATCACCTCGCGCACCAGCGCGGGGTGGTTGACGTAGTAAAACTTGGTCGGGCCGAGGGGGATCTGCACAAAATCGCCCTGGGCGGCCAACTCCTCCAAATAGCCCAAGAGGTCGCGGCGCATCCGGCGGATGTGGTAGAAGACTGCGGGCCACGTCGCCGCGCGTGCGGTGACCAATGGGGACGATGTGACGGCGAAATGAGTCGTGGCCTGTGTGGCAGTCATGTAGGTTCCTTTTGCGAACTGGCTTCACCTGCTTGAAAGCACAACATAGCGGGAGCGTCTTGCGCGTGCTGGTGGCGGGCTTCCATTGATATGGGTATAGAGATATGGATACGGGGTACAAGTACGGGTACGTACGCCAGTTGAAAAAGCAGCTTGCCACAACGCCCATTCCTTTCTACAATGCCCGCTACCCTGCGCGGTTGGGGCAAGCCGCCGATGCCTGCACCGCCGCGCCCAAACCCTTTGCGCGCCCATGCGCTAGACCGGAACCGAACTGTGAACCTACATCTGCACCCGCGCCTGCCGCTGGCACACCTCCCCACCCCGCTTGAACCCCTGCCCCGGCTCAGCGCCGCGCTGGGCGGGCCGAGTCTGTGGGTCAAGCGTGACGACTGTACCGGGCTGGCTTTGGGCGGCAACAAAGCACGCAAAGCCGAATACCTGCTTGGCGCAGCCCAAGCCGCGGGCGCGACGGTGATCTTGACCACTGCGGGGGTTCATTCGAACTACCTGCGCATGATGGCCGCGGGCGCACGCAAGGCCGGGATGCGCGCCGTGCTCTTTATGCGCGGCAGCGGCAGCGAAGCGGTTCAGGGCAACCTGCTCCTCAACCGCATTACCCAGGCTGAAATGCGCTTTATCGACATTGCCGACCCCTGGTCGCCTGCCACGCGCGCGCTGATGGACGAAGCCGCGGCAGAGTTGGCCACGCAAGGCGAGCGCCCCTATGTGATTGCGGTGCAAAACAGCCATGCGCCCTTGGCCGCGCTCGGCTATGTCAACGCCGCGCTCGAACTCTACCAGCAGACACTCGCCCACAACTGTCCGGCCAATCTGTTGATCACCCCCTGTGGATCGGGCGTAACCCAAGCGGGGCTGATCTTGGGCGCGGCCCTACTGCATTGGCCGCTGCGTGTGGTCGGCTTTGCCAGCACACCGGACACAGCCGACGCGCATCGCCGCCGCATCGGGGAGATCATCGCGGCCACGGCGGCACTGCTCCAGGTTGACGTGCGCGTGCCGGAGGATGCAATTGAGGTGGTGGACGAGTTTGCCGGGCCAGGCTATGGCGTGGTGACGCCGGGCGCGGCCAGGGCCATGCGGCTCTGTGGCGAACAAGAGGGTTTGATTCTCGATCCGGTCTATAACGGCAAGGCCATGCATGGCTGCTTGACCTGGATCGAGCAGGGACGCTTGCGCAGCGACGACACAGTCATCTTCCTGCACACGGGCGGCGCGCCCAATGTCTTCAGCCACGCGACCGAATTAGGCGATCTGTTCACCGCGACGGATGAGGTGGCGGATGGGGTTGCGTCCGTGTCGGGCTAATTGCCAATCTGCGCCAGGGCCTGGGCCACAAACCAAGCGTGCCCGGCGCGCATGGTTGCCTCGGTGATATCGGGCCGCCCCAACGCAGCCCAATCCGCGGCCCACTCATGCAGGCGACCTGCTGGGCGCAGCGCCGCGGCCAGATCCCAATAGGGCAGGTGGCTGAAATCCAGATCGACCAGACGCTGATAGTGCGCGGTGAAGGTGTTCATCGCCTCCATGCCCAAGATCCAAAGCAGGTCGAGCCGACTGATGGCAAAATCGGCCAGTGGATTGCCAACGGCTGCGTCCTCCCAATCGACAACCCCAACCAGCCGCCCCTCGCGCCAGAGCAGGTTACCCGGCCAGAAATCTCCATGTACCAGGGTGGGCCTGTTCAGGGCAGGCAGCGGCCAGACAGCGCCCAGCACCCGCCGGATACGCCCCTCGTTCAGCGACTCATCCAGCCGCGCCGGGGGGCGGTTGAGCGTGGCGGCGAGGCTGTCGGCTTGCCGCGGCAGGAAGGCGAGCCGGGGGTCTGCGCCGTCGATGCGGTGGATGGCGGCAAGTTGCGCGGCAAATTGGCGCACATACCTGTCCATCGATGCGGGGGCATAGTCGGGCGTCCCGTCGATGAATTCCATCACCCAGTAGGGGTGGGGAAGGATCGTGCCCGTTTCGTCCAGCAGATAGGGCGCGGGCGCGCGCAGGCCCAACGATTGCACCAGTTGATGAATCTTGTATTCGTGCGCGGCGGCATGGGGGTTGTGCCGGAGCGCACGCGTGCCCGGCTGCCGCACGATCATGCGCTGCGTCTGCCCACTGGCCCGGTGCACTTCCAACGCGGTCATCCGCGCCGAAATCCCTCCCCGGAGCGCCCACGTTCGCAGCAGCACGCTCCCCGGCGCGACCCGCTGCGCGACCTGGGCGAAGCGCGTATCGTCCTGCAATGCGTTCATGGGCTAATGGTAACGCCCGCGCCGCGGTCCGCGCCAAAATGCGGCCCGGCTGTGCGCGCCGTCCGGCCCCATTCGGGCGACTTGATTGGGGCTGGCGGTCGCATTACACTGACCCTGACGGGTCCAGTGGCGGCTGGTCCGCAGCCGTGCAAGCGGGCGCGTCGGGGATGCAGAAAGGGAGCCATCATGGCGGAGAGCGTTTACAAGATCATCGAGTTGGTCGGTACAAGCACGGAATCATGGGAGCGGGCCGCGGCCGCGGCGGTGGAGACAGCCGCCAAGAGCCTGCGCGACCTGCGTATCGCCGAGATCGTGGAGTTGGACATGCAGTTGAATGAGGGGAAAGTGCTTGCCTACCGCGCCAAGGTGCGCATCTCGTTCAAGTATCACACCGAAGAGGATTAAGGGCCGGTCACGACGCGAACGCCAACCGGAGCGCTCCGGTTGGCGTTTTTCATTGTTCCCAGGAAAGGCCCACGCGCTTCGCTATGCAAGGGTCTGGCCGGTGCGGTTGGCCTTGGTGCTGGGGGTGAGGTCGAACCAGGTTTCGTGCCCGTGGAAAAAGCGGTCCAGTTCGTCCACCATGATCGTGAAGAAGGGGCGAATGGGGTCGCCTGTGTGCGCGCCGATATGGGGGCTGAGAAAGACGTTGGGCAGGTGGATAATCTCGCTGTCGGGCGGGATCGGCTCCGGGTCGAACACATCCAGCCCGGCAATGATGTCGCCCTGCTTGAGCCGGTCGATCAACGCCTGCGACTGCACGACTGGGCCGCGCGAGACGTTGACAAAGACCGTGCCGGGGCGCAGCAAGTTCAATTCGCGCGCGCCGATCATGCCGCGCGTGGCGGGCGTCAACGGCACCAGACAGACGACGATGTCACACTGGGACAGCACGTTGTCAAGCGAAGTCTGGATAAAGCCGAGCGCTTCGGCCATCTCGCGCGGCAGATAGGGGTCATGCACCCATATTTCATTTTCAAAGGGGCGCAGGAGTTTGATCAAGCGGCGGCCCATATGCCCACAGCCGATCATCCCCACGCGTTTATGCATGAGCCGCCCTCCTATGCGCTCAACCGCCTTTGGGTCGCGCGTCGTGTCCCCCGCAATGATGCGGCGGAAATGCTCCCCCGCGTTGCGCAGCGAGAGCAGGATCAGGCCCAGCGCCCACTCTGAGACGGGATAGGAGGAACCGTTGGTCACATCCACTGTGCGAATGCCGCGCGCCCACGCAGCATCCAGGTCGATGCGGCTGGCGAAGCGGTCGCCCTCCAATTCGCCAATGATCTTCAGCCGGTCGGCGTTCTGCAGGATCTGCTCGTTGACAGTGGGTGCGCCGAGGCAGACCACCAGCCCATCTACGTGCGCGATGCGTTGGCGCAATCCTTCGATGGCAGCCGGATCGGTGTTGGCATCGTAGATGCCGCCGCCTTCACAGGGGAACCATTCCCAATCTGCGAATTTTTCCAAGCGATCCAGGTCTTCTTGCGCGACATAGGTGTCGCGCACCCGTTGATTAAAGGCCAGCAATACTTTTGGTCGCCCGCTACTCATCGGCGATCCATTCCTTTCTGATGCACTTCTGATGCACTTCTGATGCACTGATGATACGGATGGTGCGGCTAATTCTATGCACGAATGGTGCGAATGGGCGAATACACAACTATGCCACGATCTGCGCTTGATAGGGCATCTGCTGATCCGCCAAGACTTCGTCGAGCGTAACGGCGCGGCCCAAGAGATCAGACTCCAGGAGGCCCAGGACAAGCGCCAGCGAACGCAGCCCAATTTCACCTGTGACTTCAGGCTCGCGCCCGCTTTGGATCGCTTCGGCAAAATCGTGCTGCTCGATGCCAAGCAGGTTGGCGTCGATGTCGGGATAGTCCATCGTGTAACAAGTCATGCGCTCGCCGCCGAATAGGGCCGCGGTCACATCGTCCAGCGCAAAATCGGGAACCAGGCTCAAAAGCTCTTCGTCGGGGATCACCACATCTTCGCCCACGCTGTTCGGGCGCGGCTGGCGCTGGATCAGTTGCACCTGTTTGCCGCTGCGGTCGCGCGGGATGTTGAGCGTGCCGCCCGTTCCGTGGATCAGACGTTGAAAGACGCGCTCGCCGCGTCCGGCCTCGTTGAGCATCCAGTGCGCCAGCGCGCCGTTTTGATAGCGCACAACGCCGATGGAAAGGTCTTCGGCATCGACCGGAATGCGCTGGCCCTGGCTGTCGATGCGCTCGCTGTCCACCACCCCGTTCATGCCCATGACCGACGCTGCCGGGCCGAGGAAATATTCGAGCAGGTCGGCGTAGTGAATCCCCATATCGACGATGATGCCCCCCTTGCTGCGCTGATGCCGCCAGGGGGTGATGATCACGCGCTCGCCGTTGGAGGATGCCGTCTGGATATAGAGGTAGGGGCGGCCAATTGCGCCCGCATCAACCAGGGCCTTTGCCAGCCGGTTGATCGGGTCGCGGCGGTAGTTCTCCGCGACCGCGACTTTGCGATTGGCGCGGCGCGCGCCCTCGACCAACTTCTTGCCCTGGGCCACGGTGAGCGTGATCGGCTTCTCGACCATGACATGCGCGCCCTTGTCCATGATCGCCAACCCCACATCGGCGTGCGTCTCCGGCGAGGTGGTGACGATCAACCCGTCGAGCGCGGGCAAGTCTTCGACGCGCTGATAGACTTCAGGTCGCCGCCCCAGGCGTTCCTCGGCAAGATCCGCGGCTGCCTGTGCGTTCTCCGGCAGCAGATCGCAAACCGCCACCAGGTCAAAGGGCATTCGCCCCACGCCTTTGAGTTTGGACATGCCCCCGATGTGGCGTCGGCCCATGCCGCCGCACCCGCAAAGGCCAAAACGTAACGTCATGCGTTCCCTCCAAGATCAAAACTGAGCAATCTAGGCATTGTGGATGGTTATTCCTGAATTAAACATGGGTATCCCACTCATGTGGGGATTCACCGGAAGATCGGCTTACCGCGTCGTACCTGGCATCAATGCGGCCCCCCGATTCATTTCTTACCCTCATGGATCTTCCCGGCAGAGACACGAAGAAGGCCCTCATTGGTGAGGGCCTTCCCCAGTCTTTGTCAAACGTGCAAGCCGGGCGTGATGTTCACTTGCCCAACTTGGCTAGCAAGCGCCGGTCGGTTCCAGCTTCAAGATCGCGAGCATGAACGCGCCCCACAGGTCGTAAGGAGCGATGTAAGGATCGTCGACATTGGGCCAGCCGGTCCAGCAAGCGGTGTTGTAGGTCCAGACATGGCGTTCCTCAGCCAGCACGATCTCGGGCATGTCTTGCAGCCAGATATCGACAGCCTGGCGGAAGAGTTCGATGTACTCTGCGTCATCGGGCGAAGGCGACATGGCCTCCATTGCGTCGATGAGCGCGTCGTATTCCGGATTCTCATAGCGGCTGTTGGCCCAGCGGAAGCCGGTGCTTTCGCCCACAGGCGCGGAGAACTTGCTGTGGAAGTGGCTGAAGGTCGGGAACGGTTCGCTGGCCGCGCCACAGTGCGGGTCGATCCAGGCGTGTTCTGTGCCGTCGCGAATGCCGTTGACGACCTGGCCCGTCTCGTCGTGGCGATGGATGGCGTCAAAGCCCGCTGCGCGCAGTTGCTCGGCGAGCGGCGGCCCAATCGGGCGGCGGCCACCCGTCGTGCTGATGTTGAGCACAACGCGCTGCCCGTCGTCATCCACCCAGAAGCCTTCCGCATCCTTGGTGAAGCCCGCGCCGGTCATCAACTCTTCGACCTTGCCCAGGTCCGGGTCATCCGGGTTGTACTTGTCGACAATGTCCTGCACCTGATCCGCGTACTGCAAGACGCCGCCAAAGCTGGAAAGCGGCAGCACAAAGGGCACGGTGCTGTTTTCATAGGCAAGCGTGACGATCTGCTGGCGGTCGATGGCGTGGTTGATCGCCCAGCGCACGTCGCGGTTGTCCAGCGGGTAGACCGCGGTGTTGAGGCCGAGGATATAGGTGCAGGCGTCAGCAGTGCCCCAAGTCGGCCCCTCATTGTGCCAGGAGATCAGATTGGGGTTGCGCCCGCGCGCGGCTTCAAAGTCACCCTTTTGCAGCGCGCCGCCAAAATCGACTGACCCTTCGGCAAAGAGGCGGGTAATCGCGGCTGCGTCGCCGCCGGGAATGCGGATCATGCGCTCAACCTTGGGCAGTTCGGCAAAGCCGGTCTTGGCGGCCCACCAATCGGTGCGCAGGTCATAGACCAACTGGGTTTCACTCACCGAAACTAGGCGGTAGGGGCCAGTGCCAATGGGCCAGCCCTTCTCCAGATCGACGTTGATAAAGGTCTCTGGATCGCTGCCTTCCCAAATGTGCTTGGGCAGGATCGCCAGGTTGATCTCCGAGTTTTCAGCCAAGAAGGTGAAGACCCAGCGCGGGTTCGGCTTGTTGAGGTAGATCTTGAAGGTCAGATCGTCCACAACTTCCACATCCTCCACCCACTCCTGCAACTGGGCCGAGAAGACCAACGTCGGCGTTTCGCGCACGGTTTGGAAGGTGTACTCGACATCGGCCGCGGTGAAAGGCGTGCCGTCGCTCCACTCGATGCCATCGCGCAGGGTGATGGTGATCTCGGTGAAGTCGTCGTTGTACTCATAGCCGGTGGCGAGCCAAGGGGTGATTTCGCCCGAATTGTGGTTGTAATAGAACAAGAACTCGTAGATCGTCTTGTTCAGCGTGTCGCGCACCAGCCCCAGACCGCCCAGACCATAGGGGTTCAGCGTATCGACCCCTGTGATCGTGTTGGTCTCTCGCGAGAAGACCAGCGTCTTGCCGCGCGGGATGTTGCGTGCCGCCATCTCTGCCGCGGTCATGCCGGACGTGTCCTGCGGCGCGGCGGCCTCTGCTGCGGCCTCTCCGCCGCTCGCAGCGTCACCACCGGAATCGGCCGCAGGCGCGGGCTGCGCGCCGCCTCCGCCACAGGCTGCGAGCGTTGCGGCAATGAGAATCATTGCCAGGACAGCGTTCCATCTTTTGAATCGCGCTTTGTACTCCATCTGGTTCCTTCCTCCATTGCAATGTTCAGTTAGACAGCTACGATGGATCAACAAGGGTGGATCAACAAGGGTGGATCAACAAAGGTGAATCAAGGTGGATGGGCTAGCGAAAATAGGGCATCACCTTTTGCGCCAGCAGGTGCAGCCCATCCAGGGAGGGATAATCCATAAACCAAAGCTGAAAGTAGGTGACGCCTAGATCTGCATAGTCGCGGATGCGCCGTGTCACTGTGTCCACGTCGCCGATGATGAACCGTTCGCGCATCTGCTCCCAATTGCCATAGGCAGGGTTGCGCGCCATGATCTGTTCCTGACAGCGGCGTACATCCGCCTCGGTTTCAGCGATCAGGATCTGCGTCTCCAATGATTTGCCCAGCGTGTTGAAGTCGCGCCCCTGCTCGGCGCAGGCTTGGCGCAGCAGGTCAAAGACCCCGCGCAGCGCGTCCAGCGTGATGGGCGTGGTGTTGTGCCAGTCGGCATGACGGGCGATGATGGGCGCAAGCTTTTGCACCAGGGGGCGCTGGTGCGGCAGTTCGCCCGCGCGCCCGCCGCCAGAGGTTCCGATCCACAGCGGCATGGGGGTTTGTACGGGCCGCGGGTTGCAGATTGCGTTTTCGATCTGGTAATGCTTGCCGTGAAAGGTAGGCGAGTCGTCCGTCCACATCCGCTTGATGACCTGGATCGCCTCCTCGAAGTGTTCGAGGGTCGTGTCTTCGTCAAAGCCGGGCAGACCATAGGCGTCGGCCTCTGGCCGCGTCCCGGCATAGGGGTCGAAAAAGAGATCGAGCCGCCCGTTGGAGATGAAGTCGAGGGATGCAGCCATCTTGGCGGTCATGGCGGGATGGCGAAAGCGGTTGGCATAGTGAATCGTGCCCAGGCGCAGCCGCTTGGTCACGCGCGCCAGCGCGGTCAGAATCGTCCAGCCTTCGAGGATGAACCCATCGCGCCCCAGGATCAGATGGTCTGCGGCCCAGATCGAGTCATAGCCGAGCGCTTCTGCCGCCAAGACAGCCCGCTCCAGTTCATCCATGTCCACGCGTTCCAACAGCGGCGTGCGCTGATGGGCATCGCCCATGCCGGCAAAGATGGGCAAACAAAAGCCGAATTGCAACGGTGCCTCCCTGTCGGGTGTGCGCTGTCTACTCAGTGCGCAGGCGCGGATTAGAGATACGGTCAAGGCCTGCGGAGAGCATAAACAGGCCGACAAAGATCAACAGCAGCACGATAATGGGCGGGGCAAACCACCACCACATGCCGCGGAAAACCGCGTCATAGTACTGCGACCAGAAGATCAACATGCCCAGCGACGGCAGATGCGATGGCCCCAGGCCAAGCACTTCGAGGCCGATGGCCGCGAGGATGCCGGAGGCAATCGAAAGCACCAGCGTCGCCGCGATATAGGGGATCAAGTTGGGCAGCACCTCGGTGAAGATGATCTCCAAGTCGCTCATGCCCGACAGCTTTGCCATTTGGATATAGCGCCGCTCGCGCAGGGTCAGCACCTGCGAGCGAATGGTGCGCGTCGGCCCCATCCAGGCGAGCGAGGCGACGATCAACCCCATCATTTCGATGCTCAACACACGCACCATCGACGCCACGATGATCAAGATTGCCAGCGTGGGAATGGTCAGGAAGATGTCGGTTATGACGCGGATCACCCCGTCGAGCCAGCCGCCGAAGTAGCCGGAGACCAGCCCCAGCACCACGCCGATCACCAGCCCGACGCCCCCCGCGATCAGACCGATCTTGAGCGTTTGCGGCGTGCCAAGCACCACCAGCGCGGCAATGTCACGCCCTTGCACCTCTGTGCCCAGCCAATGCTGCGCCGAGGGGGGCTGCGCCGGTTCGACCGCGCCAGTTCTTGCCAGGTCGGTATCCACGACCAGCGGCCCGACCACGCCGATCAAGACCACAAAGCCGATCAGAATGATGCCGGTCAACAAAAGCCCATCGACGCCACGCCAGATGCGCTTGCGTCGGGGTGCGGCGGGCTGGGTCGCCGCCATCGCTTGTGCGCTCATCGCCGCCTCCCATAGCGAACCCGCGGGTCAAGCAGCGGGTAGATGAAATCCATAATCGTCATGGCCGCCGCAATCGACACGATCAGCAGCAGCAGAATCCCCTGCACGACAAAGTAATCTTTGCCCGCAATGGCTTCATACAGCGAGTAGCCGATGCCCGGATAGCGAAAGATCACCTCGACCAGCACCGCGCCGGAGACGACGTGGCCCAGCGCCAGCGCCAGCTGGGTTGCCTGGGGCAAGAAGGCATTGCGCATGGCATAGCGGAAGAAGATGCGCGTCTTGCTCAAGCCTTTGGCTTCGGCCAGGGTCATGAAGTCTTCGCCCTGCACCGAAACCATCATGCCGCGCATCCCCAGCCCCCAAAAGGCGACACTGGAGATGATGATCGAGAGCGCGGGCAGCGTGGCATGGCGGATCAGGTCCATAGCCGAGGCAAACGAAAAGCTGGGCCGGATGAAAATGCCGTGGCCGCCCCCACTGGGAAAGATGGGCCAGGTGAGGGCAAAGGCAAAGAGCAGCAGCAGGCCCAGTAGATAGTAGGGAATTGATGAGAAGATCACAAAGATGGGAATGAACACCTTGGAGAAGATGGGCGGGATGCCGGGCCAGCCGAGCAGCGCGCCCGCCACAGTGCCAATCAGAAAGGCGATCAGCGTGGCAATGCCAAGCATGCCGATGGTCCACGGCAGCCCACTGGCGATGATCTCCACGGTGCGCGTTGGATAGAAGCGAATCGAATAGCCGAGATCGCCGCGCAGCAAGTCGCGCCAATAGCTGAAATATTGCACATACAGCGGGCGATCATAGCCGAATTTCTGTTTGTACGCCTCCACAAGCTGGCTAAAGTCGCCGCCGAGCGCCGTCCCCTGTGAGGCCATCGCTTCGAGCCGCTGTGTCACCGGATCGCCGGGGGCCAGCCGCGGCACGATAAAGTTGATGGTCACCGCGGCGATGACCACCAGCAGAAAGATACCGATCCGACTTGCGATATAGGCTAACGACATCGAGACTCCTTTATAACTGCTTCAAACTGCCTTCAACCTGCCTGGACACGGCGCTTATCCGCCCGGCTCGGCCACCTCTGACGCGGGAGCCTGGGCAGCCTGGCTTCTGTTGTGCAGCACGATCTGCGACATCATGCGCAGGCTCTCCTCTGCCTCCATGACCGGCGCGTTCTGGTATAAGAAGCAGGCGACCGCGCGATCCTCGTCCGTGCGATAGAGCGGCACGTTTTGCGCGCTGCACTGCGCCATGGCTTCGGGGCAGCGCGCGACAAACTTGCAGCCGATCGGCGACACCTGCACCTCTTCCTCGACAGCGTCGGCGTCAACCATGTTGCCTTCGCCCCAGCGCCGCTCTGGATTTGCCAGCGGGATCGATTCAACCAAAAGGCGTGTATAGGGATGCTGCGGCTGCTTGATCACCCGTTCCACGTCGCCCACCTCGGTCAATGCGCCGCGGTAGAGCACAAGGATGTTCTGCCCCACCTGATAGGCAGTGGTCAGGTCATGGGTGATATAGATCACGGAGATGCCCAGTTCGCGGTTGAGGCGCATCAAGCTTTCGAGGATCGTCGCCCGCAGTGAGGCATCGACCATGGAAACCGGCTCGTCGGCGATGATGATGCGCGGCTTCAACACCAGTGCGCGCGCCACCATGATGCGCTGGCGCTGCCCGCCGCTCAACTGGTGCGGATAGCGGCCCAACGTCTCTTGGGGGTGCAAGCCCACCATCTCCAGCGCCTGGTGGATGATCTCGCGCTGTTCCGCCTGGCTGCTTGCCAAGCCGAACTTGCGCAGGGGCATCTTCAGCACCCGATCCACCTTGTGGAAGGGGTTGTACGCGGCAAAGGGGTCTTGGAAGATCGCCTGCACCTCGCGGCGGAAGGTGCGATGCTCTGCCGATGACATCTCGCGCAGATTCTTGCCGCGGTAGCGAATCTCACCGGAGGTCGGTTCGATCACGTCGAGCAGCAGATTCGCCAGGGTGGTTTTGCCGCTGCCGCTTTCGCCTGCCACCACCGTGACCGAAGGGTTGGCCTCTTCGATCTGCAGCGAAAGATTCTCCAGCGCGACGGTGTTGCTCTTGTCAAAGAGGCCGCCGCTATAGATCTTGGTTACATTGCGTGCTTCGAGCAGTGCCGTCATGCGTCCTCAACAGTACGAATTAGAACTGACATCTATTGCTGTTTCCGGAAAGCTGTCTCTGAAAGTCCTTCGGGGTTGGCAGTGGCTGCCGGTGGATGGCGCTAGTACAAGAAGCAGGAAACCCAACGGTTGGGGCGCACCTCGCGCAGCTCAGGCATGGCAGCCGAGCAGTGGGCCATCGCATTGGCACAGCGCGGGTGGAAGCTACAGCCCGCGGGCGGGTTGCGCAGCGAAGGCGCAACGCCGGGGATGCCCTTGAACGCGCCTTTCACCTCCAGCGAGGGAAGGCTGGAGATCAACATTTGCGTGTACGGGTGCAGCGGCTCGCGGAAGACCTCCATGACCGGGCCAACCTCGACCAGCCGCCCGGCATACATGACGCCAATAGTGTCTACAAACTGGGCCATCAGCCCCATGTCATGGCCGACCAGGATCACCGATGCGCCGATCAGCTTCTGCACCCGCGCCAGCGTCTCCATCACCTGCCGCTGTGTCACCACGTCGAGCGCGCTGGTCGGCTCGTCCGCGATAATGACGCGCGGGCGCAGCGCAATCGCCATGGCGATACAGACGCGCTGCTGCATGCCGCCGCTCAGTTCATGTGGATACATGCGCGCCACTTGGCGGCGCAGCCCGACCATCTCCAATATGGTGTCGGTGCGTTCGTTCATCTCCTGCTTGGAGATGCTTTTGTCGTGGGTTTGAATGCCGTCGGTTAGCTGTTCGCGGATACGCATGACCGGGTTGAGCGAGTTCATCGCGCCCTGGGGAATCAATGCGATCTGGGCGAAGCGGACCCGGTTCATGTCGCCGTTGGAAAGCTTCAGCAGGTCTTTGCCGTCGAGCATGACACTGCCGCTTTCGATGCGTGCGGGCGGCTTGATCAGACGTAGGATGCCGAAGGCAGCGGTAGATTTACCGCTGCCCGATTCACCAACCAAGCCGAAGCGCTCGCCATCATGTAGCGTAAACGTGACGCCGTCGACTGCCTTCACAGGCGTTTCGCCCGTGTGATAGTAGACGCGCAAGTCCTTGACGGAGAGAACCTCTCCCTTCACGTACTCCTCCGTTTTCTGATCAGCGTTCGGGTTACGCAGTGATGCGTGAGAGTTTGTGGATAGGCTGTGGATTCTGCCGTCTTGGTGGACAGGCGCTCGCGTTGGAGCGCGCGGGGGTACAACGCTGCCATGCTCACCCGCAGCCCGCGCAATCAATCGTGAACAAGAAAGCCAATGGATCAACGCAGGCCCTTGTTACTCAGGATATCGGGCCGAGACAGAATCTTAACTTGTGAACAAATCTACTGAATTTAGTTAGGATGTTGAAAGGGAGCCTATCTTTTGTACGGCGAACCTTAACAAATTCCGGCCCGTAAGTCAATTTGGCAAGGGTGCGCCTATCGCTGCTCGCGCCGGATGAGAGGGATGATCGAAAAAGGCTGTATTCGAAAAGCAGCCGTTGCTTTTCGAATACAGCCTTAAGACTTCATAAGAGAACTGTCCTATTTGCCAGGTTGCGGGGTGATCCTGGCGCGGGAACTTGGCGCTGCGCTATTGGCCGCCTGCGCCTACATAGGTGAACTCAAGCAGTGCGCCGGGATGTTCAAGGGCCGGAGACGGCAAGCCAAAGGAACCCTGGGTAATATTGCCGCTGTCTGTAATGATGTAGAAGGTGCTGCCGTCTGGGCGGATCAGCACGTCACGATAGCGGTTGATGGTCTTAAAGAGTCGCTCTGCCTCCCCCACAACAGCCGTGCCGTCTTCATTCAACTCCAACCGCCACACCGAGCCGTTCTTGAGCGCGGTGACCAGCAAGGAGGTTGACCAGCCTGGCCCCGCTCCCTCAGAAGCCGAGTAGACTTCGATGCCGGTCGGGCCGACAGTCGGCCAACACATCCAGAAATTCGGCGTACAAACATCCGGCTGGAAGTCGTGGTCATCCGGCACTGTGCCAAAGGTGTAGATGGGCGGCACGAAGTCCGGGTGGCTCCATGCGCTCTCCTCCTCCACCGGCACAGACGCGGGAATCCGGAAATCGCTGAAGGTCAGGCTCTGGCAATCCTCCGCTGCCGACCAATTGCCATAGACATAGGCCTGGTCATCCTGGTAGCCCGCCACATGGGGCCAGCCGTAGTTCATGCCCGGCTGGATCAGGTTCACTTCGTCATCGGTCTTGGGGCCATGTTCGGTGGCATAGAGTTGGCCGTCGGGGCCGAGCGCAAGCCCTTGAACATTGCGGTGGCCGTAGGAATAGACGTGGCTTTGCACTCCCTCAATCGTTGGGTTGTCTTCCGGAATCGAGCCGTCCAGGTTGAGCCGCAGAATCTTGCCCGCATACTTGCTGTAGTCGCCTGCGCTGACCTCCTCGGCGGTGGGCAGTTCCTGGGCGCGGATGGGCAGACAGGCACGGTCAAACTGGTTGTTGCCCTGGTCGCCAATCGAGTAAAACAGCGTGTTGTCCGGGCTGAAGACGAACTTGGCTGAGTTGTGATCGTTGCTGCCGGGCAGGCCCGTCAGAAGCTCCACCCGATCGACCAGGATCTCGTTTTCGGGGTCATAGGTGTAGCGTACAATCTTGACGCGGCGAAAATCCAACGCCGCGCTGGGGTCGTCCGGATCTTCTGCAGGGGGGCCTTCCTCACCCGTTCG
>CAZZNG010000096.1:0-18546 GCA_964655505.1 uncultured Litorilinea sp.
GGGCTGTTGGGCTGGATGGCGATGTGACGATTCTCCAACGACAACCCAACATAAGCCGGTCCTGCACGCGCGCAGGGTCATCCCGTGTGAACAACCATTTGCTGGCGCGTCTGCGCGGTGCGGAAGCACTACATTGTGTCGGGGGACAGTGATTCGGATGATAGTCGTATTGGGTGGTCGCTGTTAGCGGCTGGTTGATACAGATAAATCAGGTAAATAACGCCTAAACCTAGGTGGTTTAGGGGGTCCAGCGGCCTGCCGCTCTATCTTAACACAGAACGGCTAACCTAGCCACTTGTATATTTCGGGCGGATCTTGCCTACCGTATTTAATTCTTCATGATGTAATTCTCTTCATGATTTAATTCTTCATGTTCATGAAATCTGTGAGAACAATTGTGCGATCGTTTACAATCACGGGTAGGTACAAATCGATATAAATGGACACAGCCCCTTTCTCGCCCCCCATTGCACGCTGCACGGAGACAGTGACTCTGCAACCGAAGCAAAATTGTGCTGTCCTCTATGTAACCTCTATGAAACTTAAGGAGCGTGCAAAACGTAATGATGAGTTGGAACCAGTGCGGACACAACGAGTGCGGGCCAATGACAGCGCAGCCTAGTCAAGTCAATAAGAGTAGAGCAATATAGCAGGCACATGTCAGGTAATCATAGGGATTATGTTATATTAGAAGGATGGTTAATGCCGTCCTTCCGTGATGCCGTGCATAGGCCGCCTACAAGCAGATCCCCCGCTTTGACTTCCGGCTGCGCCTCAATCGCTGCATCACATACGGATTCAATTCAATAGATGAAATGAAATGAACGAGTGACTTATGCGCAGATGGATTATCATTCTTGTCATTGTGCTGATCGTGGCAGCAGGCGGCTATTACTACCTGCAATCAACCGGCCAACTGCCCGCGCCCGGCATAGCAGAAGCCACCCCCACCCCTTTGCCCCCAATTCAAACCAGCCCGGAGATCATCGTTGATTCGGTCGTCGTGCCGGTCCGCTTCGCGGATCTGAGCCTTGCCGCAGGGGGTATCGTAGCGGAAGTACTCGTCGAGGAGGGCCAGCAGGTAGAGGCTGGACAGTTGCTGGCGCGCCTGGAAAATGAACGCCAACTGATTGCGATTGCCCAAGCTGAGGCGCGCGTGCGCAGCGCCCAAGCCCAGATCGACCAACTGCGTGCAGGTGCGCGGCCAGAAGAAATTGCGTCGGCCCAAGCCGCGGTCGAGATTGCACAGGCCAACCTGACCCAATTGCAGGAAGGCTCGCGACCGGAGGACATTGCCGCGGCCCGCGCGTCATTGGCCGCGGCCCAGGCTGCATACCAAAGCGTGTTGGACGGGGCCAACGACGAACAGTTGATCCAAGCCGAGGCCGACCTGCGCAATGCCGAGGCCGCAGTGCGCCAGGCCCAAGCCGCCTATGACCAGGTCAAATGGCAGAGCAATGTCGGTGCGCTGCCCCAGGCCGCGGAGTTGGAGCGCGCCACCAATAATTTGGAAGCCGCGCAGGCACGCTATGACTTGTTAGTCCGTGGTGCAGAGGAAAGCGACATTGCCGCCGCACGCGCCGAGGTTGAACGCGCGCAGGCCGCCCTTGACAAAGCGCTGGCTCCGGTGACCGAAAGCGAAATCGCCGCGGCCCAGGCGCAGGTGCGCCAAGCGCAGGCCCAACTGGAACTGCTTCAAGCCGGCAGCCGCCCGGAGGAAATTACCGCGGCCGAAGCGTCCTTGATTGAAGCCCAGACCGCGCTGATGCAGCAGCAAGTAGCTTTAGCCGACACTGAACTGCGCGCGCCCTTTGCGGGCACGCTGGCCGCGCTCGACCTGGAGGTGGGCGAACAGGTCACGGCAGGCGTGACGGTGGCGCAACTGGCCGATCAGAGCGAGTGGCGCATTGAAACCGATGATCTGACCGAGATCAACGTGGTCTATGTGGCAGTCGGCAACCCGGTTTCGATCAGCATTGATGCGCTGCCCGACTTGGAAATGACCGGCAAGATCGTGGCGATCAAGCCCTTGGGCGAAAACAAGCAAGGGGACATTACCTATACGGCCACCATCCTCCCCGACAGCCACGAAGAGCGGCTGCGCTGGAACATGACGGCGTCGGTTACGATCCAGACGGACGAATAGACCTAAACGGACGATAGCGATATGCGTTTGCTTGCCCCGCGGTGGCGCAAAGTTGTGCGCGACGTGTGGTCCAATAAAACACGCACCATCCTTGTGCTGCTCTCGATTGCGGTCGGCGTCAGCGCGCTCGGCATGGTCATGGGTTCACAGCAGATCGTGGACGAGAGCCTGCCCGAAGCCTATGCCGCGGTCAACCCGGCCCACGCGCAGATGTTCACGCTCGATACCTTCGACGATGACATGGTCGAGGCGATACGCAGCATGGACGAGATCGCGGCCGCGGAAGGACGCCGCACCGTCAATGTGCGCTTTTTGACCCAAGAGGGCGAATGGCGCAGCTTGCAACTGACCGCACTGCCCGACTACGAAGATATAACGCTCAACAAGCTCTATCCGGAAGAAGGCGAATACCCGCCCGAGCAGGATACGGTTCTGATCGAGCGGGCATCGCTTTCCCCTGTGCTGGGCTTGGACGGCTTTGAGTTCGGCGACACCCTGACGGTTGAAGCGCCCAATGGCCGCCAACGCCAATTGAAGTTCACCGGCACGGTGCATGATATGAGCCAACTGCCCGCCTTTCTCACTGGCTCGGGCTATGGCTATATCAACTATGAGACGCTGGTGCGGCTGGGCGAGCCGCGCGACTACAATCAACTGGTCTTTGTGGTGAGCGGTGAAAATCCGACCATGGAGCGGATCAATGACGTCAGCAAGTTGATCGAGTCGCGCATGGCGAGCGCGGGCAATAACGTGCTCTTCACCTTCATCCCGACGCCAGGCGAACACCCGGCCCAGAACTTTCTGGATGCGTTTTCGCTGATCTTGGGCGGCATCGGCGCGCTGTCGCTGCTTTTGAGCGGCTTCTTGATTGTCAATACGCTGTCCGCTATCTTGACCCAACATGTGCGCCAGATCGGTATTATGAAGGCGATTGGCGCGCGCGTCGGGCAGATTACCGCCATGTACTATGTGATGGTGGTGATCTTCGGCCTGCTTGCCCTGGTGTTGGCTGTGCCTGTCGGCGCGGTGGGCGCGGTGGGGCTAGCGAATATCTTTGCCGGTCTGCTCAACTTTGACGTGGGCGCGATCCGGGTCGACCCGCAAGTGTTCGCGGTGCAAGCCCTCATCTCGATCTTGGCTCCGGTGTTGGCCGCGACGCTGCCCATCCTGCGCGGCGTGCGCGTGACCGTGCGCGAGGCGATCAGCGACTATGGGTTGGGCAAGGGTCATTTCGGCCAAAGCTTGCTCGACCGGGTGATTGTGGGGCTGCGCCGCATCTTTCCAATGGGCCGCCCGATGCAGATTTCGCTGCGCAACACGTTCCGGCGCAAATCGCGCTTGACGTTGACCCTGTTGACGCTGTCGCTGGCGAGCACGATCTTTATTGCCATCTTCAGCATTCGCGCCTCGTTGCAAGAGACGCTCAACGAAGCGCTCTCTTACTTCGACTATGACGTACAGGTCGTCTTCAGCACGCCTTATCGGGTGGAGCGCATTCAGAGACAGGTGGAGAATGTGCCGGGCATCGATGAAGTCGAGACGTGGGGTTTTGGCTCGACGCGGCGCGTGCGGCCCGACGGCACAGAAAGCGACAACATTGTGATCTATGCCCCGCGCGCAGATTCGACCATGCTCCACCCGATCCTGGTCGAAGGGCGCTGGATCATGGAGGACGACGACAACGCGGTGGTGATCAATACAGATGTCCTGCGCACGGAGGACGATCTGGAATTGGGCAGCACGCTGACGCTCAAGATCGACGGCAAAGATACAGAGTGGGTCATTGTCGGCATCACGCGCGGCGCGATGACCGGGCCGAACCTCTTTGTCAACTTCGATTACTATGCACGGGTGACCAATTCAGTCGGCCGCGCGCAGGTTTCCTTGATCCGGCTCGAAGATCGCTCGCCTGCCAACCAGCAGCGCTTGGGCGGAGCTGTCGAGGAGATCTATCGCGATCGAGGGTTCCGCGTCGAACAGATCAGCACAATTGACCAACTGCGCACGACCATTAGCTCCATCTTCGACGTGATCATTCTCTTTCTGTTGGCGATGGCTGTGCTGTTGGGGATTGTGGGCGGCCTGGGCCTGATGGGAACCATGAGCATCAACGTCTTAGAGCGCACGCGCGAGATCGGCGTGATGCGCGCCATCGGTGCATCCAATGGAGCGATCTTGCGGATTGTTTTGACCGAAGGATTGATCATCGGTTTGCTCAGTTGGACAATCGGCGGCATCATTGCGTTGCCCGCCAGCCAACTATTGACTTCAGTTGTGGGCCAGGCGCTCTTGCAGGCCGCGCCGAGTTTTATCTTCTCGACCAATGGCGCGCTCCTCTGGTTGGGGATCGTGCTGGTGCTGGCCTATTTGGCAAGTCTCTTGCCCGCGCGCCGCGCTTCGCAACTGACGGTACGGGAGGTTTTAAGTTATGAATAAACGCAAGGCCACAAATGGGGACGGGCGCGGCAACGGCACAAACGGCACGCCGCCCAATGGCTCCAATCACCTGATCCGCGTTCAAAACGTGGTCAAGGCATACCAGACCCCAGTAGGCGAATTTTTGGCGCTGCGTGGGATCAACCTTGATATTGGGCGCGGCGAATTTGTGGCCGTTGTCGGCAAGTCCGGTTCGGGCAAATCGACGCTGATTAACATGATCACCGGCATCGACCGCCCCACCACGGGCGAAATTTATATCGGCGACACAGCCATCCACACCTTGGCCGAAGGGCCAATGGCGGAGTGGCGCGGGCGCAACATCGGCATCATCTTCCAGTTCTTCCAACTGCTGCCCATGCTCACCTGCATCGAAAATGTGATGCTGCCCATGGACTTCTGCAACATGTTCAAGCCGAGCGAGCGAGAAGCGCGCGCGCTGTATCTGTTGGAGCAGGTGGACATGGCCGACCAGGCATACAAGCTGCCCAATGAGGTGTCCGGCGGCCAACAACAGCGCGTCGCCATTGCGCGCGCGCTCGCCAACGACCCGCCGTTGGTGGTGGCCGATGAACCCACAGGCAACCTGGATTCGCGCACAGCCGATGCGGTCTTTGCTCTATTTGAGGAGATGGTAAACCACGGCAAGACCATTCTCATGGTGACTCACGACGACGACCTGGCCCAGCGCGTGCGCCGGACGATCACCATTGCCGATGGACAGATCGAGGGAGAGGTCTACCACCGCCCGGCGACGCCAAACGGCGTTCCCGTCGCGGATGGGATGGAGGCCAATCAGGCCGATGGCGCAGCCGAGCCAACGCCCACGGCTGAATCCATTCAAACCGCCTAGTTAAACCGCTTGGGTGCGCCCGCTACACCTTCTGCGCTACACAATCGCTACACAATATAAAATAACCCTGTTCGCGACCGGTGTGTGATCACGCCGGTCGCTTTTTGCCACAACCATTTAGTTGACACAAAACCGCATACATAGTATGATTCGCCAAGAAGTTAGCGAAGGCTAAAACCAAAATTAGCCGTTCAGGAACCATCGTCGTATCATACATTGCATCTCATACACTGTACATCGTATGCTGTCGGAGCTTACACATATGAACCGCACCTTGCACGATCCCGTTCACAAGCTATTCGTTCTCTTGCTGCTGCTTGCCTTGCTCTCTTTGGCTGCATGTGGCACTTCGCCTGCATCGGCCCAGGATGACGCGGGCAAGATTCGCGTCGTAACGACGATTGGGCAGATTGCCGATGCGGCCCAAATTGTCGGCGGCGAGCATGTCGAAGTCACGGGCTTGATGGGGCCTGGCATTGATCCCCATCTCTATGTCGCCACCGAAAGCGATGTGGACTTGCTGCGCCGGGCAGACATCATCTTCTACAATGGGCTGTTCCTGGAAGCACAGATGACCGACGTCATGGAACAGTTGGGCCGAAGCAAGACCGTGACCGCGGTGGCGGAAAACGTCGACCCAGCACTGCTGCTGCCGTGGGCGAGCTACGACGACCAGTATGATCCCCATATCTGGTTCGATGTGCAGCTATGGATGAAAGCGGTGGAGGCTGTGCGCGACACCTATACCGAATTCGACCCGGACCACGCCGCCGACTATGAGGCCAACGCAGCCGCTTATCTGGCTGAATTGGAAGAGCTAGACGCCTATGTGCGCGAGCAGGCCAACCGCGTGCCCGAAGCACAGCGGGTGTTGATTACCGCGCACGATGCCTTTCACTACTTTGGGCGGGCGTACAATTTTGAGGTGCGCGGGCTGCAAGGCATCAGCACCGCGACCGAGGCAGGCACGGCGGACGTGCGCGAGTTGACCGACTTCATTGTCGAGCGCCAGATCCCGGCCATCTTCATCGAATCCTCTGTGCCTGTGCGCAACGTGGAAGCGCTGCAAGCCGCGGCTCAGGCCAGGGGCTTTACCGTGAGCATCGGCGGCCAACTTTTCTCCGACGCGATGGGCGATGCGGGGACACCCGAAGGAACCTACATCGGCATGGTGCGCCATAACATCGATACCATTGTCGGCGCGCTCTTGGGAGAAGGAGGCGAAGAGTAATGCTGAGCGATCGTACAATCCTCACCCCGGATAAGCGGCTCAACGGCACAGAGCAAACGACCGCGGCCATTGAAGTGACCGACCTGACCGTGGCCTATGGCGAACGCCCCGCGCTGTGGGATGTGGACCTGACGGTCCCGCCGGGCACGCTCATGGCGATTGTCGGCCCCAACGGCGCAGGCAAGACCACGCTGATCAAAGCCATTTTGGGGCTGCTGCCTGTGGCCGCGGGCCAAGTGCTCATCTATGGGCGGCCCTACCGGGAGCAGCGGCGCTTGGTGGGCTATGTTCCCCAGCGCGGCAGCGTCGATTGGGACTTCCCCACCAACGTGCTCGACGTGGTGACCATGGGGCGCTATGGCGCGCTGGGTTGGTTCCGTCGCCCCGGACGCAGCGAGCGCGAGCAAGCAATGGCCGCGCTGGAGCAGGTGGGCATGGCCGACTACGCCGACCGCCAGATCAGCCAGCTTTCGGGCGGCCAACAGCAGCGCACCTTCTTGGCACGGGCGCTGGTGCAGGACGCGCAGGTCTATTTCATGGACGAGCCATTTCAGGGGGTGGATGCCACCACCGAACGGGCCATTGTGGAGATCCTCAAGACGCTGCGCGAGGCGGGCAAGACCGTCGTCGTGGTGCATCATGACTTGCAGACAGTGCCCGAATATTTCGACTGGGTGACGCTGCTCAATGTGCGGCGCATCGCCAGCGGGCCGGTGGACGAGGTCTTTACCGACGACAATCTGCGCTTGACCTATGGCGGTCGCGTCGGCTTTTTGACGCGCAACGGCGCGCATCCGGCTTCTGCGAACGCGCAGCCTGCCGCGCAAGCTGCGAGCTTCGACGGTTCGCCTGTGAGCGGGCAGAGCGCCGCGCGCAGCACTTAGGATGATCGAGCGCCTAGCGCGAATCGGGCGCTCTTGAAGGATAACACCATGTTCTGGCAACTGATCTTCACAGACTATACCTTGCGCACGGTCATGCTGGGCGCGGCCTGTCTGGGCATCGTCAGCGGCGCGCTGGGGGCCTTTGCCACCCTGCGCCGCCAGAGCCTGCTGGGCGATGCCATGTCCCACGCGGCGCTGCCGGGGGTCGTGGGCGCGTTCATGCTGACCGGGCAGAAAGACCCGCTGGTGCTGATGCTCGGCGCGGCGGTAGCGGGCATTGCCGGTGTCCTGCTGATGCTGGTGACCACCCGCTATACACGCATCAAAGAAGACAGCGCGTTGGGCATCATTCTCTCTGTCTTTTTCGGCTTTGGCCTGCTGCTGTTGACCTGGCTGCAGCGCAACCCGGATGCACGCCAGGCCGGGCTGGACACCTTTTTGTTCGGCCAAGCGGCCACGCTGCTCCAGCGTGACGTGCTGCTGATGGCGATCTTTGGTGGCGCGGCGCTGGCCTGCGTGGGGCTTTATTGGAAAGAGTTCAAACTACTTAGCTTTGACCCGGACTTCGGCGCAAGCCTCGGCTTCCCCATGCAGCGGCTGGAAGTGCTGCTGACGGTGCTGCTGGTGATTGCCATTGTGATCGGGCTGCAAGCCGTGGGCGTGGTGCTCATGAGCGCGATGGTGGTGGCCCCGGCCGCGGCCGCGCGCCAATGGACCAACCGGCTGGGCGCGATGGTGGGCTTGGCCGCGCTCTTTGGCGCAACCGCGGGGATCTCGGGCACGCTCATCAGCAGCAGCGCTCGCGGCTTGGCGACCGGGCCGGTGATCGTGGTCTGCGCCAGCGTGATTGTGCTGGTTTCGCTCTTGGCCGCGCCTGGCCGCGGGCTGATCGAGCGACGGCTGGCGCAAATTCGCCGCCGTCGCCGTTTCCAAGCCGAGCAAATTCTAGAGAACCTCTACCGGCTGGCGATGCAGCACCAAGACCCCACCCATCCCCATTCGGCGCGCGTGCTGCAAGTCATGGGCGCGCGGCCGCGCGAAGTCGAGGCCGGGCTGCGTGCCCTGGCCGAGCAAGGCTTGGTGCGCGTGGTAGACAATGAGGAATGGGCGCTGACCGATGCCGGTCTGGCAGCAGCCCGCGCCCGTTTGGGTGAGGCAGACCCACGCGCGCCGCGCCATGCCGCAACAGGAGCGTAGACCATGACACTGACACAGATTGAAATTCAAGCCGTGGCGGTTGTGGTGGCCGCGGCCTGTGCGCTGCCAGGCGTCTTTTTGGTCTTGCGCCGCACAGCCATGATGAGCGACGCCATCAGCCATACCGTGCTGCTCGGCATTGTGCTGGCCTTTTTCCTGGTGCGCGATCTGTCGTCGCCGCTGCTGATTGTGGGCGCGGCCGCGGTGGGCTTGATCACCGTCTGGCTGGTGGAACTGCTGGCCGGGACGCGACTGGTCAAAGAGGACGCGGCGATTGGTCTGGTCTTCCCGGCGTTGTTCAGCGTGGCTGTGATCTTAATCTCGCGCTTCGCCCGCGGCGTCCACTTGGACGTGGACGCGGTGCTGCTGGGCGAATTGGCCTTTGCGCCCTTTGACCGCTTGGTCCTTTTTGGGCTGGATCTGCCGCGCGGCCTGGTGGTGATGGGCGGTATTCTGCTGCTCAACGCGCTCTTTATCGGGCTTTTTTACAAGGAGTTGAAGCTGGCAACCTTTGACGCGGGGCTGGCCGCGTCGCTGGGTTTTTCGCCCGTGCTGCTGCACTATGGACTGATGGCGCTGGTCTCGCTGACCGCGGTGGGCGCGTTCGATGCGGTCGGTTCGATCCTGGTGGTGGCGCTGATGGTGACGCCCGCTGCGACAGCCTACCTGCTGACCGACGATCTGCGCGTTATGTTGGGGTTGAGCGTGGGCATCGGCACAGGCAGCGCGATAGCTGGTTATTGGCTGGCGCGTGCGCTCGACGCCAACATTGCCGGTGCGATGGCGACGACCACAGGCATTGTCTTTGTGACGGTTCTGCTCTTTGCGCCAGGCCGCGGGCTGGTGGCTGTGGCGCGGCGGCGTGCACGCCAACGTTGGGAATTTGCCCTGGCGATGCTCGCGGTGCATCTGCTTCAGCATGAGAACTCGCCGGAAGGGGAAGCAGAGAGCCGGGTTGATCATCTGGTGGAGCATATCCGCTGGCAGCCGAGCTATGCCGAACAGGTGATCCGCCATGCGGAGCGCACGGGCATGGTCCGGCGCGCCCAGGGGCGGCTGTGGTTGACCGAGAACGGGCGCAGCCTGGCCCAAGAGATGGTAATGCGCTGATTCGCCAGGCCGACACCCATTCAGGAATTTACCTTCCCGGAAGCTACGCGCTTCATGCCCATCTTGCGAGCAGATGGGCGTTAAATGACATGCCATCTTGCGAGCAGATGGGCGTAGCTTCCGGGAAGTTTGATCCCCCCCAAACGCTTGGCGATAGCCTGGCTCTGTGCCATAATCAGATCAGGATTTCGTCTTCGTTCTGATTGAGTGGCTATGTTTGCCTCGACCTCTTCTAGTGCTTCTAGCACATCGGTATCGTCCGTTTCACCCGCGCCGCGCGCCAGCCGCGTGATTCGCCGGGTTCCCTTCTTTTACGGCTGGGTGATCCTGGCAGTGGGCACGCTGGGCATCATCATGATGGGACCCAGCCAGACCTTCACCGTCAGCCTCTTCATCGACAGCTTGGTCGCCGATTTGGGCATCTCGCGCGCCAACATTTCTCTGCTCTACGGCATCGCCACCTTAAGCGCATCGCTGATGCTGCCCCTCACTGGGCGCGTGGTGGATCGCTACGGCAGCCGCCGCATGATCGTCGTCACCGTGCTGGCCTTTGGTCTGGCGACCATGGGTCTGTCGCAGGCGCGCGGGCCGATCAGCCTATTGGTGATCTTCTTGCTGGTGCGCTTCCTCGGTTTCGGCTCCATGCAGCTCGTCTGCAACAACGTGATCGCGCAGTGGTTTGTACGGCGGCGCGGCTTTGTCATGGGCTTGGCGGGCCAAAGCCTGGGCATCAGCCTCATGCTATTTCCCTTTCTCGCCAGCCAATTGATCCTGCATGTGGGCTGGCGCTGGGCGTGGGTAGCATTGGGGGCCGGGGCCATGGCGATCATGCTGCCGGTCGGCTGGCTTTTCTTCCGCGACAAGCCGGAGCTATACGGTCTGCACCCTGATGGGGATGGCGACACAGAATGGGAGCGGGCGGCGGCGAGCGATGAGGTTCATTGGACCTTGGCCCAGGCGCGGCGAACGGGCATCTTTTGGCTCTTTGCCGTCAGTTTCTCCGTCATGGCGATGATCTTGTCGGGCATGGTCTTTCACCAGGCCGCGCTCTTCCGCTTGCGCGGCTTTGACCTGAATGTGGCCGTCTTGGGCTTTCAGTTGTCGGCGTTCTCTTCGGTGGGCGGCAATTTCGCCGTGGGCTACTTGCTCGACCGGGTGCGGCCGCGTATCTTGCTGCGCGTGCAACTGGTCGGGCTGCTGGCGATCATGGTCTTGGTGCAGATCATGGACAATATCGCGTGGGTGATCCTCTATGCCGCGCTCTCCGGCTTGATCAGCGCGTCCTTCCGTGTGATGGATGCGACCGTATGGGCCAAGTATTTCGGGCGCAAGCACCTCGGTTCGATCCGCGGCGCGACCATGTTGGGGCTGCTCAGTGGCACAGCCTTAGGGGCCTATCCGTTGGGCCTGAGCTACGATCTGACCGGCGGCTATCAGACCGCGCTGACGCTGTTGATGGTGCTGCCCGTCTTGATCATCATTGCCAGCATCTGGATCAAGCCCCCCGCGGCCGCTGCATCGCTTTCCGCCCGTTTGGGCGAACTCGACACGCGGGGAGGTAACGTATGAAGCGCGGCTTTATCTGGCGCACCCTGCGCGCGCCTGCATACCGGCACGGTTCAATCAGCGTGACCCCCGTGGCGCGCGCGGTGGGCATGCGCTGGCCCATGGGCGGCTGGCTCTGGCTCTTTCCCCTGGCTGTCGAAGTCCGTCAGCATGACGGTAAAGCTGCAAAACAAGACAAGCCGCCGCAAAGACTGCCTATTTTTGACGTAACTCGTCTGGTCTTGATTCTGTTCTTAGCCGGTACGCTGTTGGCGCTGATTGGCTGGCGCTGGCAGTCACGCCGAAGGAGAGAAAACGATGCCGTTTGGGATCGATAAAATCAGCACCGATGCGCTGCACAGCCAAGCAGAGATGCTCGAAACGCTTGACCGCTTGTTCGACGTGCATTCGCCCGGCGCGGTCTTTGGCGAGCCGGTGAAAGAGGGCAAGACAACCGTCATCACCGCGGCAGAAACCTTTGTGGGGATGGGCCTTGGCTTTGGCAGCGGGGCCAGCGATGAAGGCGGAGGCAACGGGGGCGGAGGTGGTGGCACATCAGCAGGCAGGCCGATTGCCGCCATCGTGATCGACGAGCACGGCGCGCGCGTTGAGCCGATAGTCGACGTCACGAAAATTGTCCTCGCCTTCTTCACCACAGTCGGCGCGCTTTTCATGCTGTGGCGGGCCATGCGCAAGCAGGCGGGTCTCGGTTAGCAGCGCCGCGTCCTGCCTGGGTTCGTAGGGTCGCGGACCAAATTCGGACCGCCTGGTTACGTGAATCCTACGGCCCTAAAAGGCTGCGAAACCCTGCCAAGTTCATCATCGTATTCCTGATAGAGCCAGGTAGCCGACGTGCTTATCGGTTGGCTAATAAGTCGATTCTTGGGCGCGCGTCTTAGACCTCAACAAGACGGCAAATTGTCATCCACGCCGTCATGTACGCCGCCTACAGGAGAGAGGGATACGAATGGTGCTACGTCTTGTTGTCCTCGCGTTAGCGGGCACAATTTCAGGCTTACTGAGCGGTGCGTATTGGGGCGGTCCGGATGGGTTAATCCTCGGCGGCAGCACAGGATTTACCTTTGGTGTGATGCTGTGGTTCGTGGCAAATACGGTGCGCCAAGCCGTCCACGATCGCCGCCTCAATCGCTACTTCTCGCGGGACGAGATCGACTCCTAGCGTTCAGCTTTGGATTGCGTGCGTCCCGCGCCACCCTCCGTCTCAGACGGACAAGTGAATCGGGAGCACGCCATGCCGGTCAAATCTTCGACTGCATCCACTGCTGAATCAACAACGACATCCACTACGACAACGACCCAACAGAGCGAGAGCAAGATGCCGCTGCCGACCTTCCAAGATGTGTTGGCGGCGGCCAAAACGATCCGTCCCTATCTCGCGCCGACTCCATTTTATCGCTACCCCGCGCTGGATCAACTGAGCGGCGCGCAGCTTTATATCAAACACGAAAACTACCAGCCGATTGGCGTCTTCAAGGTGCGCGGCGGGCTGAACTTCATGGCCCAGTTGGACGAAGCCTCGCGCCGCCGCGGCGTGGTCACCGCGTCGACCGGCAACCACGGTCAAGCCGTCGCCTTTGCCGCGCAGCGGTTTGGCGTGCGCGCGGTGATCGTCGTGCCCGAAGGGGCCAACCCGGTCAAGGTCCAGGCCATACGCTCCTACGGCGCAGAGGTGGTCTTTCATGGGGCCGACTTCGACGCGAGCAAGCGTCACTGCCGCACGCTGGAGGAAGAAGAAGGGCTGCGCTTCATCTCGTCGGCTGATGAACCAACGCTGATCGCGGGCGCGGGCACGCACACGCTGGAGATGCTGGAAGCCCAGCCCGATCTGGAGATGATCATTGTGCCCATTGGCGGCGGCAGCGGCGCGGCAGGCGCTTGCCTGGTCGCCAAGACGATCAACCCATCCATTGAAGTGGTCGCGGTGCAGGCCAGCGGCGCGCCTGCGGCTTATTTGACTTGGAAAGAGCGTGCCTGGCGCACCGCGCCAGTGCAGACCTTTGCCGGGGGGCTGGCGACGGGCGAACCCTTCATGATGCCGCAAGCAATCCTCTGGCAGCACCTGGATCGCTTCGTGCTGGTGGATGACGATGAAATGCGCGTGGCAGTGCGCTATCTGCTGGAAAAGGCCAAGACCCTGGCCGAACCGGCTGGGGCCGCGCCGTTGGCCGCGGCGCTGCAACTGGGCGACGCCATCCGCGGCAAAAAGGTCGGCCTGATTCTCAGCGGCGGCAACATCTCGCCCGAAGAACTGCGCCAATGTCTGGATGTGACGCTGCCCGCCTAGCGCCCCTTGCACCGGTGCCCACCTACACGCTTACCGAGCAGCGCGGGCGCTATGCCGTCTGCCTGTTGCCCCCTGCATCGCCTGTGCCTGCCTGGGCGATGCAGGGTGATTTCTGGAGCGTGACCCGCACAGCCGATGAGCTGTCGGTTATCTGCGAGCAGGAGGCTGTGCCCGCGACGGTGACCGCGACGCGCGAGTGGGTGCTGCTGCGCGTCGAAGGGCCGTTCGATTTCAGCGTGACGGGTGTGCTGGCAAGCCTGACTCAACCATTGGCGCAGGCCGCAGTCCCTTGCTTGGCAGTCGCCACCCACCAGACCGATTACTTACTGATCCAAACCGAACACCACGCGGCAGCGCGCGCCGCGCTGATCGCTGCGGGGCATCGCTACCGTGCAGCCTGACGTCCCCCTGCACACTTGCCGCTCTCCCATGCCCTCGGTATACTGCCGTCTATTGACTCGCATCCACTCTAGCTTACCTGGAAAGTGCAGCCATGCCCCGGCCCAAAATCTGTGTCGTCGGTTCGTCCAACATCGACTTGATCTGCTATGCGCCTCGCCTGCCCAAACTGGGCGAAACGGTAGAGGGGACGCGCTTTCAGACCGGCTTTGGCGGCAAAGGCGCGAACCAAGCCGTCATGGCGGCCAAGCTCGGCGGCGACGTGACTATGGTGACCAAAGTGGGCGACGACCTCTTTGGCAACGACACGCGCAAGAACTTTGCCGAGTTGGGCATCCAGACGCAGCATGTGTCGGTCGCGCCGGAGTCGTTCACCGGCGTCGCGCCCATCTGGGTCGAGGAGCGCAGTGGCAACAACGCTATCATCCTCGCGCTAGGGGCCAACAACCTGCTGTCGCCGGAGGATGTGGAGGCCGCGCGGCCCGCGCTGACCGGCGCGCAGGTGGTCGTCTGCCAGTGGGAGATCCAGACTGAGACGGTGCAGGCCGCGTTGCAGACCGCGCACGCCGCCGGGGTGACGACCCTATTCAATCCGGCTCCGGCGCGGGCGGAGATCCCTGCCGAGATCTATGCAGCGACCGATGTTCTGTGCCCCAATGAGAGCGAGACAGAGATACTGACGGGGATGCCTGTGGCGACGCTGGACGAAGCAAAGGCCGCCGCGCAGGTGCTGTTGGCCCGCGGGCCAAGCACGATCATCTTGACCTTGGGCGAACGAGGCGCGCTGCTCGTCACCGCAGAGACAGCCCAACACATCCCCGCGCCCCAAGTGCGCGCGGTGGATACGACCGGCGCGGGCGATGCGTTTGTGGGCAGCTTGGCCTATTTCCTAGCTAGGGGCAAATCCATGCCGGAGGCAGTGGAGCGGGCCGTACAGATCGCCAGCCTCAGCGTGCAAGCGCCCGGCACACAAAGCAGTTTTCCCGACGCGGCCACCCTGCCCGCGTCGCTCATGACCTGATCACCGACCTCTATCACCGGCCTATTTCACGCGCATGGGCAGCCCCGCGACCATGAAAAGAACCGTGTCAGCCTCAGCCGCGATCTGTTGATTGGCGCGGCCGAGCAGATCGCGGTAGACGCGGCCCAGCGCGTTGTCAGGCACAATCCCCAACCCAACCTCGTTGGAAACGATGATCCACGCCGCGTCGCCGTCGCGATAGGCCGCCAGCAGCCCATCCACCTCGCAGCGCAGCGCGGCCTCAACCGCGGCCACGTCTGTGGGGTCAGGCTGGGCCAAGAGCACGTTGCTTGCCAAGAGGGTCAGACAATCGACCACGACCACCTGCCATGCGTCGCCTGCACCGTGGGTTTGGCTGTGGGTTTGGCTGTGGGCTTGGCTGTGGGCTTGGCCTGCGGCTTGCCCAATGGCTGCCCCAACGTTGCGCGGGGCCTCGATGGTCGTCCAGTGGGCTGGCCGCGCGGCGCGGTGCGCGGCGATGCGCGCGGCCATGTCATCGTCAAAGGCTTGAGCCGTGGCAACGAAAGCGACGCGTTGATAGGCCGCGGCCAGCTTTTCGGCGTGGGTGCTCTTGCCGCTGCGCGCCCCACCCAAGATCAAAGTCAATCCTGCGCCCATTGGCGGTTCAACCACATTCTAGTCAATCTCATTCTTAATTGATGGCTAAATGGATGGGGAACAGAATTGATGGCAGCCAGACGTGGCTGCTGGAGCCACGCAGTCCCCCCTGTCGCCGTACGCTCAACGGCGCAGCACGACAAGCTGATCAATGCCTGATTCTGCAGCCCACACTTCGCCTGGACGCCCGTGAATCTGGCGCACATTGGCTTGCGCCGAGTCCAGCGGGAAAAATTGAAACTCCTCTGTCTCCGGATTGAAGCGTGCCATCACCTGCGCGCTCCATTCGCTGACCCAGACCTGATCCTGCTCGTCGACATAGACCGCGTAGACAAATGGGGTGTCGCCGGGCAGTTTCCACAGTTCCCACTCGCCCGTGGCCGGGTCATAGACACTCAACTGGCCTGAATTCCACTCGCTGACCCAGACGCGGCCTTGCGAATCGGACCAGACACGGCGCGCGCCTTGCAAGGGCGTCGGCGGCTCGATCACGGTCGCTTCGCCCGTTGTGGTGTCAATGGCCGCGATGTGGTTGCCTGCCAGCGAGGCGTAATAGACATCGCCCTGTGGCGTCGCGGTGATGCCATAGGGGCCGCGCCCGCGCGGCGCTTCAAAAACCTCCACCTCGCCCACTTGCGGGTCAAGTCTGCCGTAGATACCGGCCTGGCCTGTGAACCAGAGGATGCCTTTGGAGTCAAAGACCGCTGTATTCAGATTGGCGCGTGGGCTGGAGTCGGGCAGCGGAAAGACCTCGACCTCCTCCGTCTGCGGGTCGACACGAACGATGGCATTCAGCCCGCCGTCCGTGATCCACGGCGCGCCATCCGGCCCGACGATGACACCGTGAGGCGACGATCCATCCCCCAGATGAATATGGCGCGTTTCGCCCGTGTCGGGGTCGAGCAGGCCAAGCGCCTCTTGATGCTGCGCGGTGTACCAGACGATTTCGCTCGCGGAGTCGGGCGCGACATCGTGCGGGTGCGCGCCCGGCGGCACAGCATAACGCTGCATCACATAGGCGGCTTCTGTGTCTGCTTCTGCATCTGCCGGGCTTTCGCTGGGCGGCTCCACAGTAGCATCCACAGTAGCGTCCGCAGAGTCATCCGCAGTGGCTTCAGCAGGGATGCCAGCCGTGCCAGTCGCAGCGGGCGGCGCGACCTCCTGGTCGGCAGCCGGAACGGCGGCTGTAGGAGCATCGACCACGGGGGGAATGGGGCTGCAAGCGCTAACAAACCAAACACAGACGACGGCAAGCAGGGTATAGCCTCTAAACGTCTTCAAAAACATGGCTTCTCCTCCCTCGTTCGGTACATGACGCTCCACTTGCATAGCTATCCACATAGGTGATATTTGCAGTGATATTTATCCAGTGAGGAGGGGAACCGCCCAGCGCTTACCCCTGCGCGGCAAAGACCAACAGCAGCGCGGTCTCGCTCACCTCGACGACAAGCCCGTAGACATCGCCCGTCACGCCGCCCAGCCGCGCCTGGGCCAGCCGCCGCAAGCCCCAGGCGCACAGCGCGCCACCGCCAACCGCGGCCAGCGTGCGCCAGGCATCGCCCCAAACATCGGCCAAAGTGAGTGCGCCCAGGGTGATGACCAGCGGCACAACCAGCGCGGCCAACATGACCTGGGGCGTCAAGTCCGCGGCAAAGCGCGCGCCCATGCCGTCGGTGCGGGCTTGCGGCCCACGCGCCACCCAGAGCATGAGCCAGCGCGCCCAAACCGGAGCCAGCAGCAAGCCCACGCCGGGACTCTGCGCGGCCGCGCCCACCTTGAGCAGCAGCAGCAGGATCAACGTGATCGCGCCAAAGCCGCCCAGCCGCGGGTCGCGCAGAATTTCCAGCCGCCGCGCGCGCGGCACAGCCGCCAGCAGCCCATCGCCGCAGTCGGCCACGCCGTCCAGATGCAGCCCGCCCGTAAGCGCGGCCCAAGCCACCACAACGCCCACGCCGGTCAGGTATGGGTCAAAGATCGGAGCCAAAAGCCCCTGCACCAGCCAGAGCAGCGCGCCGATCAGCAAGCCTACGGCTGTGAACCAGCGCGCGGCTTGGCCCAGCCGGACAGATGCCAGTCCAGCATAAGAGACGGGCAGGCTGGTCAAAAAGCTGACTGCCAGCCGCATCTCGGCCCACCAGAGGCGCATCGGCGCGTGCCCGCTATGTGGGCCTACGCGCCCGGTCGCCAAAGCGGTTCAGGCACAGCGGCCTGGTGGTTTTCATAGCGCGCCATGACAAAGAGCGCGTCGGAGAGCCGGTTGAGATAGGCCAGCACATGCTCGCCAATGCTCGATTCACGCGCCAGGGCCGTTGCTTCACGTTCGGCGCGGCGGCAGACGGTGCGCGCCACATGCAGTTGCGCTGCGCCCAGCGAGCCGCCGGGCAGAATGAAGTTTTCCAACGGGCCGACCACGCCGATCATTTCGTCGATCAGCGCTTCGAGCCGCTCAACATGGCGCGCTTCGATCTGGGGCAGGGAATACTTTGCCTTGTCCTCTTCCAAAAAGCAGAGGTCGGAGCCGAGATCAAACAACTCATTCTGGACCGATGTCAGCACGTCGGTCAGCCGCTCGCACAGGCCCGCGGCCAGCGCCACGCCGATCTGCGAGTTGAGTTCGTCCACCGTGCCATAGACCTGCACGCGCAGATCGTCCTTGGGCACGCGCTGCCCCCCGCCCAGTGCGGTCGTGCCGCTGTCGCCCTTCTTGGTGTAGATTTTTGTCAATCGTGGCATGGTTATTTCGTTCCTTTCGTCGAAGGCGTAAAGACAATGATCAACAGGCCGGTTTATTGCGCCTGCTC
>CAZZNG010000097.1:0-5762 GCA_964655505.1 uncultured Litorilinea sp.
GCAACCTGGTGCCGCGCGATGTGGCTTCGCGCGCGGCCAAGAATGTGGTGGATGCGGGTCACGGCGTTGGCGAGCTGAAGAACGGCGTCTACCTGGACTTTGCGGATGCCATCAACCGGCTCGGTGAGAAGGTGATCGCGGACCGCTACGGCAACCTGTTCGACATGTATGCCAACATCACCGGGGAAAACCCATACAAGACGCCCATGCGCATCTATCCGGCGCTGCACTATACGATGGGCGGGTTGTGGGTGGACTACCATCTGCAAAGCACGATTCCGGGCTTGTTTGTGCTGGGTGAGGCCAACTTCTCGGACCACGGCGCGAACCGGCTGGGCGCGAGCGCGCTCATGCAGGGGTTGGCAGATGGCTACTTCATCATTCCCTACACGCTCGGCAACTATCTGGCCTCGAACCAACTTGGCAAGGTGGATCTCAACCACGACGCGGTGAAGGAAGCGGAAGATGCAGTCAGCCAGCGCGTTCAGCGCTTGTTGAGCGTCAACGGTAACCGCACCGCGACCTCGTTCCATCGGGAGTTGGGCCAGATCCTCTGGAACTACTGCGGTATGGAACGGACCGCAGAAGGGCTTAAGCACGCGTTGGATGAGATTCCGCGGCTGCGCGAGGAATTTTGGGAAAACGTACGCGTGCCGGGCGACGGGCAGGACTTGAACCAGGCATTGGAGTATGCAGGCCGCGTGGCCGACTTCCTGGAACTGGCCGAGTTGATCTGCATTGATGCGCTGCACCGCAACGAGTCCTGCGGCGGCCACTTCCGGGCAGAGTATCAGACACCGGACGGCGAGGCCCAGCGCAACGACGAGGAGTTTTCCTATGTGGCTGCCTGGCAATATAACGGTGAGGACGCGGCCCCTTTGCTGAACAAGGAGCCGTTGGAATTTGAGACTGTTAAGCTATCGCAGCGCAGTTACAAGTAATCGATCGCGAACTTGGGAGCAGAGCGACTCATGCGATTTAAGCTACGGATATGGCGTCAGAAGGACGCTCAGAGCGAGGGCCGGTTCGTTGACTATACGCTTGACGATGTCAGCCCCGACTCATCGTTTTTGGAGATGCTCGACCTGCTCAATGAGCAGTTGATCGAGCAAGGCGAAGAACCGATTGCCTTTGACCATGACTGCCGCGAGGGGATCTGTGGGTCGTGCGGCGTGATGATCAACGGCGTTGCCCACGGGCCAAAAGCTGCGATTGCAACGTGCCAGTTGCACATGCGCACGTTCAAGGACGGCGAAACGCTTCAGGTGGAGCCGTGGCGGGCCAAGGCGTTCCCACTGATCAAAGACCTGATGGTCGACCGCAGTGCGTTGGACCGCATCATCCAGGCCGGCGGCTATATCAGCGTTTCGACGGGCAGCGCGCCGGATGCCAACGCGATTCCGGTACCGAAGAAGGCGGCGGATTGGGCGATGGACGCGGCGGCCTGCATTTCTTGTGGCGCGTGCGTGGCGGCCTGCCCTAACTCGTCGGCCATGCTCTTTACTGCGGCCAAGGTGGCCCACCTCAATTCACTGCCGCAAGGTCAGCCGGAATGGTATGATCGCGCGGTGCTGATGGTGGATCAGATGGATGCCGAGGGGTTTGGCGGCTGCACGAACATCGGTGAGTGTTCGGCGGTTTGCCCCAAGGAGATCCCGCTGCAGATGATCGCGCAGCTAAACCGTGATTTGATCCGCGGGTCCGTGATGGGCAAGACCCTGCGCTAGTTGCCCCCAGTGGGCGGCTCGACCGCTGCAAACAAATAGAACGAAAAAGCAGGGCCAGCGACTATTCGTTGCCAGCCCTGCTTTTTTGGTTGATCTAGTTTGGTTGATCTAGCCGCGCATACGCCGCGCGGTTACCGCGCGATCCAATTCCCTGTACGATTGGCGCATCCCTGCGCTGGTGGCGGCGACGTTGAGCGCGTTGGGCGCGGGAATCGAAAGCTTCTGGGCCGAGGCCACCGCGTCTTGGTTGGCCGCTAGGAAGAGGAATTCCCAACTGTAGACCGACTGTTGATGCTCGATCATCTGTGCGATTTTATCTGGGGGATAGACGCGGCTGGCGTTTTCCAAGCCATCGGTGAAGATGGCAATGATCACTTTGGCCGGTCGTTCGGCTTCTGGCATGCCCGCCAGGCGTGCGCCTGTGTCGTCGATGGTGCGCCCGATGGCGTCGAGCAGCGCGGTTTGGCCGCGGGGGACGTAGGTCTGGGCGTTGAGCGGCGGCACGTCGCGAATGGCCTGCGCACGTATGGGGACAAGGTATTCGTGGTCGAAGAGGACCAGGGTGAAATTGGCGCGGCCTGGCAACTTTTGCTGGCTGGCGAGGAAGCTGTTGAAGCCGCCGATGGCGTCGTCGGCCAGCGACTGCATGGAGCCGGAGCGGTCGAGGATATAAGTGATATCGGTCAGATCTTGCTGCATGGCGGCCTCCCTGTGGCGGCGAAAAGCAATCATCACAAAAGTGTGAAGCGCACACAAAGTGTACAGCAGATGGCAGGGGAATTCAAGGGCCGCCTTGGGGAAGCGATTCAGCTTCCGGGAGGCCTGCAATCTCCCGGAAGCTGAATGAGTGGGTTAGTCGGCAGCCGACGCCACGCCGATGGGCGTTTCGTAGGCACTGATGCCGTGCTCGGTGATATCCAGGCCGAGCGCTTGCTCTTCGTCGGTAGCACGCAGACCGATGCCTAGCTTGATGATTGTGAAGATGATGAAGCCCATGCCCAAGGCCCAAGCCGCCAGCGTGGCCGCGCCGATGAGCTGGATCACCAGCTGACCGGGGTTGCCCGCGATCAGACCGCTGACGCCGCCATAGGTTCCGTCGGCAAAGACGCCGACCAAGATCAGGCCCAGTGCGCCGCAGATGCCGTGGACGGTGACCGCGCCGACGGGGTCGTCGACCTTGAGTGTGCGCTCGATAAACTTCTCGCCCCACATCAAGGTAAAACCAGCGATGACGCCGACGATCAGGGCGGCCCAGGGCGGGATCACAGCGCATCCGGCTGTGACCGCAACCAGACCGGCCAGCGCGCCATTGGCTGCGCCTACGATGTCAGCCTTGCCGGTGGTGACCAGGTGGGCATACATGACCGTTGTGGCCCCGGCACAGCCCGCCAGCATGGTGTTGACCGCGATGACCGCCATGCGTAGGTCACTGCCGTTGAGGGTGCTGCCGGGATTGAAGCCGAACCAACCGAAGAAGAGGATCAGCGCCCCTAAAATGACATAGGGGATGTTGGTCGCGGGCATGTTGTTGGGTGTGCCGTCCGGGTTATATTTGCCGTTGCGTGGGCCGGCCAACATCGCACCTGCGAAGCCTACCAGGCCGCCGATCATGTGCACAACGCCCGAACCGGCAAAGTCATGGAAGCCGAGGCTGGAGAGCCAGCCGCCCCCCCAGACCCAGTGACCGCTGATGGGGTAGATCAGGGCGCTGATGAGAAAGCTATAGGCTAGGTAGGCAGTGATGCGTGTGCGCTCGGCCATCGCGCCGGAGACGATGGTGGCCGCGGTGGCTGCAAAGACCATTTGGAAGAACCAGTCGCGGGCCACGGTGACATCGTAGAAGTCGCCCAGGAGCAGGAAGCCGTCGCTGCCGATCAAGCCGCCGATGCTTGCACCGTACATGATGGCGTAGCCAAAGATGAAGTAGGCAATGCCGGCGATGCAGAAGTCCATGAAGTTTTTGGACATGACGTTGACTGTGTTCTTGGTGCGGGTGAAGCCTGTTTCGACCAGGGCAAAGCCAGCCTGCATCATGAAGACGAAGGCGCCGGCTACTATTATCCAGACAAAGGTGAGGGCGGTCGCGGTTGGGTCCTCGGACGCGGCCAGGGTTGCTGCGCCGTTGGGGTCTTGGGCAAAGACAGCGGTCGCCGTGAGGGTGCACAGCAACGCGGCGATGAGGACACTAAGCACAATGCGCTTAGGGCGATGGGTGAACATGTGGAACTCCTCCTTCTCTTCTCGTCGTGCAGCGGTGTTGTATAATATGGCTACAACCATCTTGGCGACTGCTTATGAGCCGCTCTGTTCCTTTTGGAACAACTATCTGCGAGTATAGCTCGCAGCCTTTGGCGTACAATCGGCAACTTGCACAATAAGTTGGGCGGCATAGTCGTTATTTTGCACGACGTAATCCCATCTATTGCCTGCATAATTGGGCATGACGGGGGGAAGTTGGTGAATTTGCCTAACCAGAGCGGCTGGCGCGCATCGTCTTCCACGCCGGAGATTTGTTTGGGGGCATCCTCCTGGACCTTCGAGGGCTGGCGCGGTGTCTTTTATCCGGAGAAGCTCAAGCGCGAGGGGTATTTGGCGGCATACGCCCGGCATTTCGCCGGGGTCGAGGTAAACACCACGTTTTATGGGCTGCCGGAGCCGTCTACGCTGATCCGCTGGGTGGAAAGTGTGCCGCCGGGTTTTCGCTTTGCGCTCAAGTTCCCGCGTGAGATTTCGCACGAGCGCCGCTTGGTCGATGCGGCCGCGCCGACGTTTGCCTTTTTTGATGTGATCGACGCGCTGGGCGATGCCGCGGGACCGGCTTTGCTGCAGCTACCGCCAACCTTTTCGCGGGCGCGGGACGGGCGGGTATTGGCTGATTATCTGGATTGGCTGGCGCTGCACCGGGAAGGCCGGGGGATTGCGGTCGAGGTGCGCGCGGCGGATCTGATGACCGAGGCGTTTGCGCGGTTTGTGGACGAGCGCGAGATGGCGCTGGTGCTGGTGGATCGGGTTGATACGCCCGATCTGTTTGATGTGTGGTTGTCGGCCAATCAGCGCACGCCATTTGCTTACATTCGCTGGATCGGGGATGATCGCAATGGGCCAAAGGGCGACAATGCGTTGGTCGCGCCACAAGATGCCAAACTGCAGCAGTGGGCCGAGCGCATCGCTGCACTGCACGCACAAGGGCGCGCGGTCTTTGGTTTTATGCACAATCCGTATGAGGGCCATTCTCCCGGCAGTGTGCGCCGGTTGGTGAGCCGATTGGCCGATCTGGGCATCGATGCTGCCTGGTCGCCGCCCGCGTTGGCTGATGACGACAATGCTGATGGCGGCGATGCAGATGGAGAAGCCGAGGATGACGGGAAGCAGATGCGACTGCTCTAAGCGGGAACCTCCCTTGCTGCTGGCTAGAGCAGCCTTGAACCGGATAGATCAACTCGCAAGCGAAGTGGAGGAGTAGATGGACCGAACCGTTCCCGTTGCACAGAGCGAAGAGATCGAGCTTTATATCCGCACCTATTACTCCCTGCTGCGCAGCAGCGGGCCGGTGCGGATCCGCAGTCTGGAAGAGACGCATGGGGGGATGAATTCCAGCCTGCACCAGAACGCGGACAGCCCTGACCTGGATGTGTCGGCGCTGGTCTACTGTGTGCTGCGCCTGCCTGATTGTATGCCGCAAACGCGGCTGATGGTGATGGGCCAGATGGAGGATGTCTTTCGCCGGGCGGGATATGCGATCGACACATGGGTTCCGATGCGGGCGCGGGCGCGGCGGCGCAAGCTCTATTTCAATCCTGAAGATGGGACGCTGGCCGCGTTCGTTGCCAGCGTGAGCGACATCGACGATCTGATTCCGTGCTCTGTGACTTTTCAGATCGAGTGGAACAAGCTGCACCAAAAATTGAGCACGGGCGATCTGCACCGGCGCTTGCTGAGCGAGACCAATGGTGACGGGCAACTCAGCGTCGACCTGTTGGTTGAGGTGCGCCAAGCGCTTGGCCTGCCGCCCGAGGAGTTTGCGCGGCTGGCGCA
>CAZZNG010000097.1:5772-18542 GCA_964655505.1 uncultured Litorilinea sp.
CGGGGCCGCTGCTTAGTGAGAATTTACGCTTGGCGGCACGCCAGCACCTGGATTTGCGGGTGCTGGTGCTTGGCAGCGGCTTGAGCGATTACCGGCGCAGTGTGCAATACTGGTGGCGGCAGATCGAAGACCAGACAGAGGATTTGGGCCTGACTTCAAGACCCGTCTACTTCGTCAGCAGCAATGTACACAGCTTGGTCAACCTGATTTCAGGCCAGATGGCCGAACACCAGGAGGAGTTGCTCGACTTTGTGCGCGCGGAAAATCCAGAAGATTTGCGCACGGTCTTAGAAGAGATGGATGATGGGGATGAAGGCGTATTAGCCAATTTCCTCTACTATGCGGCTCGTTTGTATGGGGAGCGGAAGCCGGACGTGCGACAGCGTTTTGCCCAGCGCGAGAAGCGTGTGGGCGTTAAGCGCGTGAGCGATCCCTATTGCCTCGATGTGGAAGCGCAGGTGATCGAGGTGCGTGAGCTGCGCCGCAAGTGGCTCGACCCGCGGCTGCGTATCTTTAGCGAAGATGAGTGGGAGTTGCTTAAGCAGAGCGATGCGCTGATCCTGAACATCGACTATCCGTTGGGGATGGCTGCCTATCATATTTTTAGCCAAGTGACCACCGCGGTGGGCCAGATGATGGGCGTCTATATCATTGGCAAGGCCGCGACGTTGAACGGCCGCGTTGGTGATGTCATGATCCCCAATGTGGTCTATGATGAGCATTCGCGCAATTCGTATCTCTTCCGCAATTGTTTCACGGCACAAGATGTCGCGCCCTTCCTGGCCTATGGCACGGTGTTTGACAACCAGAAGGCGGTAACGGTGCGCGGTACGATCTTGCAGAATCGGGATTTCATGCATGTCTTCTATGAGGAAGGCTACACCGACATTGAAATGGAGGCCGGGCCGTATCTCAGCGGCATCTATGAAGACATCTACCCGAAACGTTATCCAATCAACGAAATTGTGAATCTGTTTATCAATGCGCCCTATGACATCGGCCTGATCCACTATGCCAGTGACACGCCGATCAGCCGGCGACAGACCCTGTTGAGCAAGAGCTTGAGCTACTTTGGGATGGATGCTACCTATGCCGCTTCGGTCGCGGTCATGCGGCGGATTCTGATGCAGGAGATTGATCGCCAGCACAAGCACCGCCTTAGCGCGGAACGCACCGCGGTTGCGGGCTAGGTTTGAGTTCTGGTTATGTTTGAGACAACACGTTCACTTGCCGAGACGTTTGCAGCGGAATTGCGCCATCCTGAACCTGAACGGCTGGCGCTGGTGATTGCGCGATTGGGCTTTCCCGATCTGGCTTTTGAGCCTTATCTGCGCGAGATTGACGAACTGGCCGAGCAGGTGCGGCCGCGTTTGGCAGAGGTCGCGCCCGGCGCGGCGCGCGCACAAGCTTTTATGACGACGCTGCGCGATGACCTTGGTTTTACGGGCAACTCGGAACAGTACTATGAGGCGGAGAATAGCTTCTTGAATCGCGTGTTGGCGCGGCGCACGGGGCTACCCATTCTGTTGAGCGTGATTTGTATGGCGATTGGCAAGCGCTTGGGGTTGACGGTCGAGGGCATGGGGTTTCCTGGGCACTTCATGGCTCGGTATCGCGATGATGTGGGCACATGGCTGCTCGATCCCTTCTATGGCGCTGTGATCGAACCGGCTGAGGCTGCCGACTACCTGGCGAAGCGCTTTGGTCAGCCGGTCAAGCTGGCAGCGGATGTGTTTCAGCCGGTGACGCCGGTGGCGATGGCGCTGCGTATTCTCAATAACTTGCGCAATGTCTATTTGGGCCACGGCGATACGGCGATGGCCGCGCAGGTGCTGGACTTGATGCTGGTGGTTACGCCGGATAGCGCGCTGCTCTGGCAGGAGCGGGGTGTGCTGGCCTATCGAGATGCGGATTGGGAGGCCGCGGCGCGGGCTTTGCGCCGGTACTTCTTCTTGACCAATCAGTTGCAGCTAACCTTTCCTGACTTTGACGAGGCGGAACCGGCTAATACAGGGCAGGTAGACCGGCATCTGTTGGCGCTGTTGCAAGAGGTGGAAACGGTGCGCGCCCGGCTCAATTAGGCGTGCAGGAAGCAATTGGGAGGGAGCCGTCTTGCGTTGGCCTAGATATCGGCGTTGGGCTTGGTGGTTGCTCTGGCCGTTGATCGCGTTGCTGCGTCCACTGATTTGTCGTCTGAAGGTCGAGGGTGTTGAGCATATCCCTGCCAAGGGCGGCGCGGTGATTGCCTGCAATCACACCACTGGGCCGGATTATTTGTTGCTTGCCCTAGCCAGCCCGCGTGAACTGCACTTTATGGCGAAGGCCGAGATTTTTAACTGGAACCCTGTGCTCACGTTTTTATTGCGTGCTGCGGGCGTCTTCCCGGTACGAAGGGGGCAGGGCGATCAGTCAGCGGTGGGCAATGCCGCGTTGATTGCGCGCCAGGGAAATTTGGTGGCGATGTTTCCAGAAGGGACACGCAGCCGCACAGGTCAGTTGATGCGCGGGAAGACGGGCGCGGCGCGCATTGCGCTGGCCGCGGGGGTGCCGATCATCCCTGCAGCGGTCATCAATGCACCGGCCATCTTCAAGCGGCGCGGCCTGCGCCGTCCATTGGTGACGGTTCGCTTCGGCGAGCCTGTCTGTTGGCCCGCTACATCGGATGGGCCGGATGTGTATGGCGCGGCGGGCGATTATACCGATGAGATCATGCAGCGGATCGCGCACTTGCTGCCGTCGTCACTGCGTGGAGTATATGGCAACGGCGACTCGGCCCAGGTGGAAAGCAACGGCAATGGGGCGCGGCCGGTGCGTGAGGCGATGCACAACTAGGCGGCAGGGTTGGCGGCGTTTTGCGCGCTGATCCAGCAGTTAAGCAGGGCAAAGATAAATAAAGTAGGGCAAAAAAGAACCGTGCAGTGGTCCCACAGATGGGTTCCACTGCACGGTTGTTGTTTGATGGAGCGGCAAGCGTGTCGTTTAGAAGCTCGCCATGATCTCATCGAGTTGGGCGCGGCTTGGGCGCAGCTTCTCTTGAGGCAGCGCTGACAGCGGCGTATCGACCAGATCGAGCAGTTCCAGCATGTCGGGCTGCGACTCGTCGATATAGAAGAGGCCGGTCAGGAATTTCTGTTCGCGGCGAGCATTTTCCAGCGTTGCATAGGCCAGGTTGCGGTCGGTCGGGTCGTAGTCGTCGCCCACCTTCTTCAACACAACCCATGAGCCGTCGTGCATCTGCACTTCAACCTCGTCGTCGTAATCGTCGATTTCGATCTCTTCGTACGACGGCACGTAGTTCAGCTCTTGCAGCGAAATCTGGTGCTCCTTGCCCCAGCCGTAGCTCTTGGTCGAGGTGTCGGCGTTGTTGAAGGTGACACACGGGCTGATGATGTCCAACACGGCGATACCGCGGTGGCTCAAGGCAGCCTTTAAGAGCGCTTCGACTTGTCTGGCATCACCGGCGAAGCTGCGGGCGACAAAGGTCGCATTGGCGGCCAGTGCTTCGAGACAGACATCCAGCGGCGGCATATCGTTGACGCCGGCGTATTTGAGGACTTGGCCTTGGTCTGCCGTGGCGCTGAACTGGCCCTTGGTAAGGCCGTAGACGCCGTTGTTTTCGACAATGTAAACGAGAGGCAGGTTGCGGCGCATGGCATGTTTGAATTGGCCTACGCCAATCGACATGCTGTCGCCGTCACCGCTGACGCCAATGGCAGTCAGGCTGCGGTTGGCGACGAGCGCGCCGGTGGCAACCGAGGGCATACGTCCGTGTACGGCGTTGAAGCCGTGGCTGTGGCCCAGGAAGTAGGCGGGCGTCTTGCTGCTACAGCCGATGCCGCTCAATTTGATGACCTGGGTCTGATCGAGGCCAAGTTCCCAGACGGCGTTGATGATGCGCTGGCTGATGCTGTCGTGACCGCAGCCTTTGCAGAGCGTGGAGGGACTTCCGCGGTATTCTGTTTTCTCCAACCCAAGCGCATTGGTTCTGGGTGCTCGCGCAGCCGGTCGCTTCGTTCTATCCATGAGTTTTCCCCTTTATAGTCAATCCGTAGCCGGTGGATGACCGGCAGCGGGATAGGTCTGGTCGCTTACTGGTTCAGATGGTCCAGCACCGTGTCGGTGATCCAGCGGGCCGACAGCGGCAATCCATTGCACTTGGCCGCCGAAACCAACTTGGGCGCGGCGGTTGGCGCAGCGTTGAGAATGATCTTGAACAACTGACCGTCGAAGTTGTTTTCGACGATATAGACCTTGTCGTGCTTCTCGATGAATTCGTGTACGCTGGCGGTCAAGGGCAGCGCGCGCAGGCGCAGGTAGCTGCTCTCGACACCGGCGCCGCGCAAGCGGTCGCGGGCCTCGGCAATGGCTGGGTCATTGCTGCCCAGGCTGATGATGCCGACTTTCGCGCCCTCGTGCTCGTCGATGATGGGCTGGGGAACCAGCGTGCGCGCGGTCTCGAATTTGCGATACAGGCGAACCAGGTTGTTTTCCCAATCGTCCGGGCGCTCGCTGTAGGTGGCGTATTCGTTGTGGCCTGTGCCGCGGGTGAAGTACGCGGCCAGCGGGCTTTTGTTGCCCGGAATGGTGCGATAGGGGATGCCGTCACCGTCAACATCCTTGTAGCGCCCCCAGCTTCCGCCAAGCTCCTTCAACTCCTCTTCCGAGAGAACCTTGCCACGGTCCATCGGCTTTTCGGGATATTCGAAGGGGTCGGAGATCCAGTAGTTCATGCCCAGGTCGAGGTCGCTCAGGACAAAGACAGGCGTCTGCAGGCGCTCGGCCAGGTCAAAGGCAGTACCGGCAAATTCGAAGCACTCAGCCGGAGACGCGGGGAACAACAGGATATGCTTGGTGTCGCCGTGGCTCAGGTAGTAGGTGCTGAGGATGTCGCCCTGGCTTGTGCGCGTGGGCAAGCCGGTGCTGGGACCCATGCGCTGGATGTCCCAGATGACCGCGGGGATCTCGGCAAAGAAGGCCAGACCCGCAAATTCGGACATAAGGCTGATGCCGGGGCCACTGGTGGCGGTCATGGCGCGCGCGCCAGCCCACCCTGCACCGATGACCATGCCGATGGCGGCTAATTCGTCCTCGGCCTGGATGACAGCATAGGTGGCCTTGCCGGTTTCGGGGTCGGTGCGCAACTTGGGCGCGTACTGATTGATCGCATCGGCCACAGAGGACGACGGGGTAATGGGGTACCAGGAAACCAGGTTGACGCCATTGAACAGCGCGCCCAGCGCGGCGGCGGTGTTGCCGTCCACCAGCACCTTGCCCTCGTTGAAGCCGGTCATGCGCTCGACGCGGTAAGGCTGGTCGTTGACGACGTTCTCTTTGGCGTGATTGTAGCCACGCATCACCATGTCGAGGTTGATTTGAATCGGCTTGGTCTTGCCGCTAAAGTTCCAATCCAGCGCGGCCTTGATCTCGTCCATGTCGATTTCGAGCAGATAGGCGAGATAGCCGACGTAGACCATGTTGGCAACGTAGTCGCGCAGGCTGAAGGGCAGGTCGGCTTCTTTGACCAGCGCTTTGACCGGCATGGGGATGTAGGTCACATCCTTGCGACGGGCGGCAACGGGCAGGCTGTCGTCGTAGAGTACAACGCCGTTTTCGGCAACCTCGGCCATATCTTCGGCCACGGTGGACGGGTTCATACAAACCACGATCTCAATGCCGTCGCGACGAGCGAGATAGCCGTCGCGGCTCAAACGCACGTTATACCAGGTCGGCAGGCCCTGGATATTGCTCGGAAATAGGTTTTTACCAGTGACGGGGATCCCCATTTTGAACAGGGACCGGATCAACACCGTGTTACTGGTCTGACTGCCCGAGCCGTTGACCGTGGCAACATTGATGTTGAAATCGTTTACCCGATGCTGCTGCTCTGCGGAGGCAGAGGGCGCTTCGGCCACGTGAACACTCATAACTTTCCTCCGGTGCTAAAACAGGTACTTGTGGGTTCCTCTGTCAGGAATTCGTGGATTAGGTGCTGTGTCAACATAATATCGCTTGACTAATTTACTGTTAGCTTAGAGTAGACGATTCACACGGTACAGTGGGCAGCCTCACTTTGATAATAAAGTATGCTCTGCGCAGTCCGTAAATCTCGACCGCGCTGTGGCAACAAGACTATGCGACGACGGATACTTCATGCAGTCGCGACTCAATGGAGATGCCGCGCTGTGAAAGGAGTTGCATATGCTCAATCAAAAGTTGCTTGCCAAGCTCGGTGTCGCCCGCGATGATAGCGTCGACAATGCGGCTGTGATAGGCCCAGACCTGTTGGAGATAATAGAAGTCGGCGTAGGTATTGAGCTCGACGGCTTCGTAGGCATCCCAATAGGCCTCTAACAAACCGACGACAAAGGGGTTGTTGAGCCTGCGGTAGATGGTCAAATGCAGTTCGCGATGCTCTTGATAGGGAATTTGGATGCGCTGCTGGTGCAGTTTGTCGGTGGCTGTGGCGACCAGTTGGCGCAGGTGTGCATGATCTTCGGGCGTGAGCAACGCCACTGCCTCATCCCAATAGGCTGTTTCTAGATGGACGCGCAAGGCGCTGAAATCGTCGAAGTAATGCCGGTCGAGGGCAAGGGCAGTCAGGAGGCTGAGACGGACAGCAGGCGTAAAGCTGTAGGCTGTCCGCGTGATGCCGCGGCGCGGGCTAGCCTCGACTAGGCCCAGTGTACGTGCGACTTCGAGTTGCTCGCGTAGTTTGCCGACGCTAATTCCAATCTCCGTGCTTAGGTCTGTGAGCGAGGGCAGACGGTCACCGGGCTTGAATCCTTGATCAACAAGGTAGCGGAGGAATTCAGAGTCAGATTGAGCAGAAGCCATGCAGCAGTCCCTGTTCGTTAATCATCCAATCAATTAAATTAATATAATCATGCCATATCAAGGCATTTTCGTCAATTTTAGATGCCTCTAAACCCACGCGAAATGAACTGCTCCTGTGCGGATCAGGCAGCCTGGTTCGTGCTGCGATCTTCACTGCGATTTTCACTGTGATCTTCTAAATAGGTTATGGCCGCATGGGTGAGCAGCGCAACACCGGTAGGCAGCATCCGCTCGTCGAAGTCGAAGGTTGGGCTGTGGTGAGGGCTTGGGTCAGGCTGATCGGGCGGCGCTGCGCCGACGAGGATAAAACAGCCCGGCGCACGGTTGAGAAATTCGGACATATCTTCGCCCACCATCATCGGCTCGATTTGGGTGACGAGTTCCGGGCCGACGACTTGATCGGCGACGCGGCGCATCAACGCCGCGCCCGCGGGCGAATTGATGGTGGCCGGGACATGGATGGTGAAATCAAGGGTGTGGCTGGCTCCGAAGGCTTGGCAGATGCCCGCGGCGACTTCGTCCATGCGCCGGTGCAACTGCTCGGCCACCGCGGGGTCAAAGCTGCGCGTGGTGCCGCGCAAGGTGGCTTTTTCTGCTACGACATTGGCCGGTCCGCCGCTGTGGAATGCGCCGACGGTCAGCACCGCGGTCTGGGTGGGGTCAATGTTGCGCGCCACGATGCTTTGCCAGGCGACCACGATCTGCGCGGCGACCAGGGTTGTGTCGACCGTCTCATGGGGCATGGCTCCGTGGCCGCCGCGTCCATGCACGGTCAATTCAAACATGGACGCGCTGGCCCACAGCGGGCCTTCTTGGACGACCACCTGGTTGAGCGGCAGGCGGCTCCAGAGGTGCAGCCCAAAAGAGGCAGCGGGTTCGGGGTCGGCCATGACGCCGTCGCGCACCATTGCGGCCGCGCCGCCTAGCCCCTCCTCGGCAGGTTGAAAGACGAGCTTGACGCGCCCAGCCAGCGCGTGGCGATGTTGTACGAGCAGTTGGGCCACGCCCATGCCAATGGCAGTATGACCGTCATGACCACAGGCGTGCATGATGCCGGGGTTCGTGGAGGCGAAGGGCAGGCCAGTTTCTTCTTGGACGGGCAGCGCGTCCATGTCGAAGCGCAGCAGAACGGTGGGCGCGTCGGGGTTGGTCTGGTCGCCTTCGACTACGGCGACAACGCCAGTCTTGCCGATGCCGGTGCTCACCTCTAGACCCAGGGCACGCAGATGATCCGCGACAATGCCTGCCGTGCGCACTTCCTCAAAACCTAGTTCGGGATGGCGGTGGAAATCACGTCGCCATGCGACCAGTTGATCATAAAGCGCTTGGGCTTGGCCCTGGATCTCGGCGGCTGAAAGCATGCGTCTTTGCTTCTTTCTAGGCGTTCGTCTGCTCTGACGAACCGGCTATGCTGTGGGTCTGTTTTGCTGCTCAGTTTAAAAGATGCTGGTTCAATCGTCCAGTGATTGATCGAGCAATGCGTTGGTGGCACGCACTTGTTCATAGTCGCGGCGGGCGCGCACCAGCATATCGCCAATTTCCTCGATGCGTTCGCGCAGGTCGGCCCCGCTCTGGCTGCTCTCCCATGCCGCGCGCAGGAGATCTTCAAAGGACTTGGCCCCTTCGACGTTGCCGAGGATCAAGTCTAGCTCGCCAATGACCAACTCGAACATGCGGATTTTGCGCGCCAGCAGGTCGATGATATGCGCTTCGATGGTCTCATGGCAACTGAGGTTGAAGATGGTCACATCGTTGACCTGGCCCAAGCGGTGCAGGCGACCGATACGCTGCTCGACGCGCATGGGGTTCCACGGCAGGTCAAAGTTGATCAACTGGTGGCAGAATTGCAGGTTGCGCCCTTCTGCGCCGCTCTCGGTGCTGACCATAACGCGCACGCTGGGCGGTTTGCCCTCCTCGTCGTCGCCGCGGAAGGCAGCAACCGCCGCCTCTTTCTGGCGGATGTCCATGCCACCGTGGAAGGGGATGGCTTCGATGCCCCAATCGCGCAGTTGATGGACGATGGTGTCCAGGGTCGCCCGGTATTCGGTGAAGATCAGGAATTGGCCGGGAAATTTTTGCAGAATCTCGCGCACTGCGGTCAGCTTGCGCCCAACGGGAATGGCTTCGGCCAGTTCTAGGAAGTGGCGCAGTTCGGCGCGCGTGCGCTCGCTGTGCGCGTCGTCGTTGACCATCTTGCTCAAGGTCGCGGCCACAGCCTGGGGGCTGCTGCACAACTCGCGCTGGAGCGTCATGAGCGTGAGGCGCAGATGCTTATCGCTGTCCACATCTTGAAAGCGGCGGCGAATGAAGTCTGTGACTTCTTGATATAGCTGCCACTCTGCTTCGCTGAGCGTCAGATGGTAGATGGCGGCGCGGCGATGGGGGAAGCGAATATCCACCTTGCTGCGCCGGTTGCGGATCATGACGTCGTTGAGCAAACGCTTGAGCGACCCCGCGTTCTTGGGTTTGCGCTCGTCCATTGCGTCGAGGAAGTGGCGGCGGAAGGCGCGCACCGTGCCAAGCTGGCCGGGGGCGAGAATGGTGATGAGGCTGTAAAGCTCCATCAGGTCGTTCTGTACCGGCGTCGCGGTGAGCATGAGCACGTAGCGCTTGCGGATCTGGTTGACGAACTTCCAGGCAAGCGTGCCCCGGTTTTTGAGCTTGTGGGCTTCGTCGACGATCAGCAGGTCATAGTCGCGGGCGAGGATGGCTTCGCTGTGCTGTTTGAGCTTGGCGCGGTCGAGGCTAACGATCCAGCGGCCCAGCGGCTCGTCCTGCGCTTTGCGCCAGTCGCTCGGCTTTTCCATGACTTTGAAGTCTTCGTGAAATTTGCCCGCCAACTCTTCGCGCCATTGCTCGGTGAGCGACGCGGGCGTCAAGACCAGCACCGACTGCACCAAGCCGCGCTGGACCAACTCTTTCATGATGATGCCCGCTTCGATGGTCTTGCCCAGCCCGACCTCGTCGGCCAGGAGCGCGCGCCCGCGCATCTGGTGAAGCGCCTTGCGCGCGGTTTCGATCTGGTGCTCGTAATGCTCCACATCCAACTCGTCCAGGCAGATCAACTCGTCAAAGCCGCGGCTCAGGCGCAGCGTTTCGGCAGTCAGACGCAATTGATAGAGGCCGAGCGCCTCCGGCGCGCGATGGCGACCGTGGATGCGAAAGAAGTTTTCCAGATTTTGGTCGGTTTCGATGACGCGCGGGGGCAAGGCAACGCCCAACGCGGCGATCTGATCGACCAAGGCGCGATCCACGTTGTAGCGGTGGCCGCAGCGAAAACAGCGCGTGGCTGTTTCGTCGTCCAGCCAACCACATTCGGGGCAGCGTTTGCCCATGACCGTTGCCGGTGTATTGCTTTTACGCGGCCGCACTGGTTCTTCTTGCGTCGCGATTTCAAGCCATTCAAAGCGTTCTTGCGAAGAGGCCATACATTCCTGTTGATTTGATCTATTGATCCGAGCTATCAACCGGCCCAGCGCCACATGGGCCGGTGCATACCGTGCGATGCTCCGTGCAATGTCCCTATTGTACCCTATCCCTGGTCCAATGTGTTGATCGTGTTGGCGATGATAGGGAGACGTTGGGCTTACGCGGGGTGGCTCGAAGCGGCGCGTGCGCGGCGGCGTGCCCAGGCGCGCAGCGCGTCGATCTCTTCCTGCATCATCTGGCTCAACGGCACGGTCTCTTGCAGCACGTCGAGCAGGTCGCCCATCTCCAGCGGGCGGTTCTGGTCAAAGGCTTCATACAGCCCGGCGATGAGGGCCTGCTCGATCTCCGCGCCGGAAAGCCCTTCCGACGCCATTGCCAGCGTGTGCAGGTCAAACTGCGCCGGGTCGCGGTTGCGCTTTTCCAGGTGGATGCGCCAGATCTCGGTGCGTTCGGCCGCGGTGGGCAAATCTACAAAGAATATTTCGTCGAAGCGGCCTTTGCGCACCAGTTCGGGCGGCAGTTGGCTGACGATGTTGGCTGTGGCGATGACAAAGACGGGCGCGCGCTTCTCTTGCAGCCAGGTGATGAAGCTGCCAAAGACGCGCGCGGCTGTGCCCGCGTCGCTGACGTTGCTGGAGCCGACGCCGGAGAAGCCCTTTTCGATCTCGTCTACCCACAGCACGACGGGCGCGATGCTTTCGGCGACGCGGATGGCGGTACGCAGGTTTTCCTCGCTGGAGCCGACCAGCGACGAGAAGAGCGCGCCCACATCCAGGCGCAGCAAGGGCAGCCGCCAGGAGTTGGCGACCGACTTGGCGACCAGCGATTTGCCGCAGCCTTGCACACCGACCAGGAGGATGCCCTTAGGTTCGGGCAGGCCAAAGGCGCGCGCTTCGTCGGAAAAGGCGCGCACACGTTTACGCAGCCATTCCTTGAGCACATCCAAGCCGCCGACGCCGGTGAGCCGTTCGTCGCTGCTGTAGAATTCGAGCAGACCGCTCTTGCGGATGATCTGCTGCTTCTCGGCAGTGACCGATTCGATGGCATCGCTGTCCAAACGGCCATTTTCCTCGACAATCGCCTTGGCAATGGCGTTGGATGCTTCGCTGGCCGTTAGCCCCAGGCAGGCTTGGATCAGCCGCCCGCGCTGGCGACGGTCTAGCTCGACTTTGATGCCCCCGTGCCGGGTGGAACTGGCGATGATCTCATCCAACAGCTTGCCCAACTGCTCCGCGGTGGGCAGGTCAAAATCGATGACGGTGATCTCTTTTTCCAACTCCGGCGGAATCTTGAGCACGGGGCCGAGCAGGATAATGGTCTTGGCGCTGGCTTCCAGCGCGAACGCGGCTTCGCGCAGCCGCCGCACCACGGTATGCTCGCGCAGGAAGGGGTGGAAGTCGCGCAGCACCCAGATACCGGCCTCGTCGGCGTCTTCGATGGCGGCCAGGGTTGATAATGGGTCGCGCTTGGGCGGTTCCCCCCGCGCCGCGGCCAGGGCCATGTTGTGCAGGCCGCTGGTGACGCTCCACACAAAGAGCGGTTTGCGCTGTGCCTGGGCCAAGTCGTCTATCTCTTGCAGCGCGCGCTTTTCCTCCGAGGTGACCACCCAGAGGACGGGATAGCGGGCGCGGATGTAGATATCTAGCTGTTCACGCATGGATCGATTCATCGGACTTTAAAGCTTTCGGGCTGCGTTCAACGCAGGTATTGCGAATAGGGCCAGACCTTCCACTTTTCAAGCTCGTCGCCGTTGAGGTAGACGCGGGTCGTGGCCCACCCTTGTACAATTTCCCACAACCGCCAGAAACGGCGCATGTCGCGCTTGCGAAAGGCCACGCGGTAGACCATTTGGCGGTTTTCGTCCATCAATTGGCTGTAACCCGGCTGTTTCTGCGCGTGGCGCAGGGCCATTTCAAAATAGTCGGATGTGCTGTGGCCGAACTCCAGAATCAACTGCCAACTGCTGTCTGCTTCGGGCTGGCTGTCGTCCGCTTCGTCGGGCGGCGCGATGAGGATCTCGTCGCCGCTTGCATCGGGCAGGTCGCGCAGCAGCGGCTCCAGGCTAGGCCGTAGATCGGGCTGGGGCAAGGCGACGCGGATCAGGCGGTTGGCTGCCCGCCAGGGGCGCGGCGCGGCGGCCTCCGGGTCAAGGCGAGAGAGCGCGACTTCCAATGGGTCGCCGCCCAACACGGTGGTGAGCGACGCCAGGCGCAGCTTGAGCAGTTCGGGTAGGGTCTGATCCGTGCCGATCTGCCACGCAGCCAACGTCGTGGCTAGGGTGGGGGGCTGCATAGGCACGCGCAGCAGCGCCTGTTGGCCCAGGGCGATGCCGAGCATGGCCGGCGCGCTGTGCCCTTGATCGAGCCAGTTGGCGAGCGGCTCACCCGCTTGGTCGAGCCAAAAGGCAAGCAAGATGGCGCGTGTCAGCCACAGGTTGCCCGACCAGGCCGGAGCCAGGCTGAGACTGACAAGGTGGCGCGCCAGGGTTGCACGCGCCGCGGCGCTCT
>CAZZNG010000098.1:0-18419 GCA_964655505.1 uncultured Litorilinea sp.
TTGATGGCGAAGGCCAGCGCAAAGGCAATGAAGCCCCAGGTTTGCAGCGGGCCGATGATCTGCGCCTCTTGCAGTTCCAGCACGTTCAGCGTGCCGGTCGTGAAGTAGATGGCGATGATGGCGATCAGCATGAGCGTGGAGCCGGCGAAGGTGTAGAGGAAGAACTTGAGCGCTGCATAGATGCGCCGGTCGCTGCCCCAACGCCCAATCAGCAAGTACATGGGGATCAGGCTGAACTCGAAGAAGACGAAGAACAGCACCAGGTCAAGCGCCAGAAAGACGCCGATCATTGCCGTCTCCAAGATCAGCATGAGCGACATGTAAAGCCCTACTTGCTCATGGACATAGAGATTGCTGAAGTAGATGACGATGGGCATGAGGAAGGTGGTGAGCAGCACAAGGAAGAGGCTGATCCCATCCACGCCCATGTGGTAGTGCATGCCGAATTCGGGGAACCAAGGCACGTTTTCAACAAACTGCATCCCCGCAATGTTGTTATCCCAGTTCACCCAGAGCAGAAGGCTGACGACGAAGGTGATGAGCGTCGTCGCCAGCGTAATCTGCTTTTTGGCGTTGTCGCCGCCCACGACGGCGACGACGATTGCACCCAAAAGGGGCAAAAAGGTGATCACGCTCAGTAAGTATGGGATAGAAAAATCCATAAGGTCTATCCTGCTTTGTTGTCTGGGGCGCACCATGCGCCGCATGATAATTTAGCGACTGTCCACCGGCCACAGAGAACGCTGCAGAGCGCATCACTGACACGCACACCCTGTTGGCCGACCGGCGCTGTATGCTGCGCCATGCATTCACGACCGCGCATTAGGCGCTGATGATAAAGTAGGCGACGAGCAACACCACACCCAAGAGAATGCTCAACGCGTAGTTAGGAATGGAGCCGCTCTGGATGTAGCGCAAGCGCTCGCCCAGGCGGGAACTGCTCACGGCCGCCGCGTTGACTGTGCCGTCGATGACCTTCTGGTCGAATACCGCGGCGAACCAGACCGACAGGTCACGCAGCGGCTGCACAATGAAGCGGCTGTAGATGCTATCCACCCACCACGCATTTTCCGCAGCAGGGATAAGCCCGCTGAAGCTATTGGCGATGCGCTGCGCCCAGTTTTCGTTGCGGGCGTAGCGCGCCCAGGCCAGCGTTGCGCCGAAGAGCGCAATGATGACACTCAGGGTCAGCGCCAACAGTTCGAGCGTGAGCACCGGCTCCTCATGATGGCCCACCGCGGGTTCAAGCCAGTGTTCCATGGTCAGGACGAGGGGCAAGTTGATCACGCCGGCCACAATCGAGAGCGCAGCCAAGATCCAGAGCGGAATGGTCATGAGTGACGGGCTTTCATGGACGTGGTCATAAAGCTGCTGGTCGCGCGGCTCGCCCAGGAAGGGCACGATCACAGCGCGGAAGCTGTAGAAAGCCGTCAGCAGCGCCGTAATCAGCCCCACTGCATAAAGCAGCGGGTTTTGCACCAGCGCGCCGAGCAAGATGGCATCCTTTGAGAAGAAACCGGACAGCGGTGGGATACCTGCCAGCGCGGCCGCGCCGATCAGAAAGGTGATGAAGGTGGCCGGCATCTTGTGGCGCAGCCCGCCCATCTTGCGGATGTCGAGTTCGCCATCGGTGGCGTGCATGACGCTGCCCGCGGCCAAGAAGAGCAGCGCCTTGAAAAATGCATGGGTGGTCAGGTGGAAGATGGCCGCACCATACGCGCCCACGCCTACGCCCAGCATCATGTAGCCCAACTGGGAGATGGTCGAGTACGCCAGGATCTTCTTGAGGTCGGTCTGGGCCAGGGCGATGGTGGCGGCGAAGAGAGCCGTGATGACGCCAATCCACGCGGCCACTGCCGACGCGTGCACGGCGACCTGCCACAAGGCATGGGTGCGCGCAATCATGTAGATGCCCGCGGTGACCATGGTCGCGGCATGGATGAGCGCGGAGACAGGCGTCGGGCCGGCCATCGCATCGGGCAACCACACATAGAGCGGAATCTGCGCGCTCTTGCCGGTCGCGGCCAGCAGCAGCATCAGGCAGATCAGGTTGGCCGCACCCACGGTCAGCGCACCCTGTCCCACGCCCTCAAAGACGTCGAGGAAGGTGAGCGTGCCCAGCGCCGACCAGAGGCCCAGCATGGCGACGATCATGCCGAAGTCGCCGATGCGGTTGACCAAGAACGCCTTCATCCCCGCGTCGGCGTAATAGCCATAGGTGTCGTCGCGGCGGTCGAACCAGAAGCCGATGAGCAGATAGGAGGCAAGGCCCACGCCTTCCCAGCCCACGAACATGCCCAAGAAGCTGTTGCTCAACACCAGGATGAGCATGGCGAAGATGAAGAAGTTCAGATAGAAGAAGAAGCGCTGAAATCGCTCGTCGTGCTCCATGTATGAGATGGAGTAGATGTGGATCAACGTGCCGACGCCGGTGACGATCAGACACATGGTCACGCTCAACGGGTCGATGAGCAGCGCCGCGGGGACTTGGAAGTCGCCGATGGTGATCCACTGCCAGAGCGGGATGGTGATGGTGCGCTCTTCCGCGGGCAGACCCATCAAGCTGGCGAACAGGCCCACCGCAACGAGGAAGGCCAGCCCCACGACACCAGAGGCCAGCCAGCCCACGCCGCGGTTGCCCAGGCGCGAGCCAAAGAATAAGGTAATCAACGCGCCTGCCGCGGGCAGGGCGAGTAATAACCATGCGAACTCAAACATACCTTGATCCTTTTTGGTTCAGGTCATGAAGGGTGGGAAGGGTCATTCCCGCCTCGTCCGTCGTTGAGCAGGCGGTGTGGAACAGGCTTCCGCCGCCACAACACAGCCTAACGCAATGCAGCAATGCTACCACTTGAGCAGCTTGACTTCATCGATGTTGGTGGTGTCGTTGTGGCGTGTGTTGGCGATGATAATCGCCAGCCCCACAGCCACCTCCGCAGCAGCCACGGCCATGATCACGAACACAAACACCTGTCCATTGAGGTTGTCCCACTGCCGGCTGAGCGCGAGCAGGGTGAGGTTGACGCTATTGAGCATCAACTCAACGCACATCAGAATGACCAGCGCGCTGCGACGCATTAACACGCCCAATGCGCCGATGGTGAAAATTAGGCCACTAAGGATCAGATAAAAGCTAGTCGGAACCACAGTGCTCTCCTTATGTGGGGGAGACGACCGCCAACATTATTGGCGCGGGGTTTCTTTTGGACGGCGCGCCAGCAGCAGCGCCCCCAAGAGCGCCACCAAAAGCAGGATCGCTGTCAATTCAATCGGTAAAATATAGCGGGTAAATAGCTCCATGCCGACGACTTCGGGGACACCGCCCTGGACCACCGTCTGGGTGGTCGGGTCGCCCGTCTGGGTCAGCGTCAGGATCAGGCTCACCACCAAGATCAGCCCCAGCACCACAGCTACATAGGGACTCCAGACCCGGTGTTCGGCGCGCTCCTCGATCCGTTCCGAGCCGATGAGCATGATGACGAACAGGATCAGAATCACAATGCCGCCCGCATAGATGATCACTTGGGCTGCGGCAAGGAACTGGGCATCCAGCGTGACATAGAGCACAGCCAAGGTGATGAAGTTGACCAATAGAAAGAGCGCGCTGTAGATGGGCGCTCGGCTCGCCACAACGCCCACCGCTGCGGCCAATGAGACCGCACCGACGACGGTAAAGAAAAGAATGGATAGCGTCATCGTACTAAACTCCCGGCAAGATGATGAGCGCCGTGCGCAAAGATTTTTCCCTCTGCGCAACGGCGCGAGGCAACTCGCAGACTGCTGCGCGCAATGAACCGGCTCCAGCCGTTCACGACGCGGACAAGGCCGCCCAGAACGGCCAAGATGGCACGCGCAAGCGGCGGCTTACTCTGGACGGACGACGACAAAAGGCTCCGGCGGATTGAGCAAGTTTTCCTTGGTCATGACGAAATCACGCCGGTTGAAGTTTGCCAGGGCGAAATCATGGCCCAGGACGATTGCCTCGGTCGGGCAAGCCTCTTCGCAGTCGCCGCAAAAGATGCAGCGCAGCAGATTGATCTCATAGACCTTCGCATAGCGTTCGCCGGGCGAAATGGGGTTGGTCGGATCGTTCTCTTCCGCTTCCACATAGATGGTCCCGGTTGGGCAGGCCGCTTCACACAACATGCAGCCGATGCAGCGCTCCATGCCATTTTCATAGCGGCGCAGTTCATGCCGTCCGCGAAAGCGGGGATAGATCGGGATTGGTTCGTAGGGGTATTCGTTGGTGACCGGCCCCTTGCGCAGCGCGTCGAGCGTGACGCCCATCGCTCTGCCGATCTCCACGGCTCCCTTTACAAAATCTCTGAAACCCATTCGGTGTTTATCCTTTGTGCAACAAATTCCGTCGTACAAGTCGGGCCGACTTCACAATTCCTCGCAACCGATCGCGCCTTGCGCTTCTCCAGCCTGTGCGCTGTGTAATACACCGTGTATCACACTCGCTAAAGGGCCGACTACTTGAAGAACACAGTGAGCAGGGCAGTGATGACCATATAGCCAAGCGAGATCGGCAGGAGCGTCTTCCAAGTGAAGCCCATCAACTGATCATAGCGGGGGCGGCCTACGCTGGCGCGCACCCAAATGAACAAGAAGAGCAGGATGATCACCTTGGCCGCCAGCACGAAAGGCCCAAGCCAGAGCACATCGCTGAGGAAGCCGAAGGGCAAGCGATAGCCGCCGAAGAAGAGCGTCGCCATGATGGCGCTGGTGGTGATCATGTTGATGTATTCGGCCATGAAGAAGAGCGCAAACTTGATGCCGCCATATTCGGTCTGGAAACCGGCGACCAGTTCGTTCTCTGTCTCGGGCAAATCGAACGGGCTGCGGTTGGTCTCGGCCAAGATGCAGATGAAGAAGAGCGGGAACATGATCCACAGCCAGAGCCATTCCCACCAGGCACGCGGCGTCTCGACCAACTCGACCAAGCTGAAGCTGCCCGCGAAGATCAAGATGCTGACCAGGAAGATGCCCAACGGCAGTTCATAGGAGATCATTTGAGCCGACGAGCGCAGCGCGCCCAACAACGAGTAGTTGTTGTTGCTGCTCAACCCGGCCAAGATGACGCCGTAGGCTTCGACACCGGCGATGGCGAGAATCCACAAGAAGCCAATGGGCACATCGGCCACCGCGGGGACGCCCTTGGCAACCGGGATGACAGCCCAGATCACCAACGCAGGCATCAATGCCAACCCAGGCGCGAGCACATAGACGATGCGTTCCACATGGTTGGGAATGATCTCTTCTTTGAAGAAGGCCTTCACCGCGTCCGCTACTGGCTGCAAAAGCCCGAATTTCCCGGCGCGGTTCGGTCCATAGCGCACATGAAAGCGAGCCAACAGCTTGCGCTCGTACCATGTCAGATAGGCGAAGCCAGTCAGCAGTACGAAGATGAGTGTAATGGTGCGCAGCACCGGAAAGAGGAGTAGGTTAAGCCAATCCATACGCGTTCCTGCTCTTGCTGGTTTAAATCGGTTGCAAGGTAGACAGACCGGGGCGTGGGACGTCGCGCACGCCCCGGCCAACAATGAACCTTGGTTAGCCCTGGGTGCGGACGGTTACAGCCGCCACATCGCTGCCGTTCAGCAGAATGCCGACCGGCGCGCTGGGCAGGCTTTCGGGAACCCAAACCGTCCCCGGCTGCACTTGCGCGTCGACCTTGGCATGCAAGGTCAAGCTGCCGTGGGCGCTTTCGACGATCACTTCATTGCCGTCATGCACGCCAAGCTTGTCCGCGTCTGCCGGGTTCAGCCCGGCAATCGGGCCAAAGGCCATGTTGTGCATCTCTTCGGTGAGGCGGAACAGGTTGCCCCCGTCATAAAGCACCGTGCCGCTCAACAGCATGAAGGGCCGTTCGCTGTCGGCAGGCAGGGATTCCTGCTCCACCTTGCGATAGGAGGCCGCGGGGCGTACACCGGACGGGTCATATTGTAGACCCTGATCGCCCAACGCATCCCACGTCAGCCCTGCATACAGCGGGACCGCTTCGCTGATCTCGCGTGTGATCGCTTGCTCGTCGGCATAGGGCCAGTTGACGCCCATGCGGTTGGCAAGGTGGTCGAGAATCATCCAGTCGGGCGCGGCTTTGGTCTCCGGGTCGCGCAGGGCGCGGTTGGCGCGCTGCACACGACCTTCCAAGTTGGTGAATGTGCCGTCCACCTCGGCCCAACTGAGCGCGGGCAGGACGACATCAGCCTTGGCCGCGGTTTCGGTCAGGAAAAGTTCCTGCACCACCAGCAGATCCAGGTTGTCCAAATTCTCGGCCCAGGTGGGGCGTTCGCTGGCCGGGTTGGCGCCCATGATGAAGAGCGCCTTGATGCTTTGGCCCGCCTCGTCCAGCATGGTCTTGTAGCTCTTGCCGGGTGTGGTCGACAGCTTGGCATTCCACAGCAGCCCCAGCCGTTCGACCGCGGCCTGGTCATCCAGCGGGGCATAGCCGGGCAGCGAATTGGGCAGCACGCCCATGTCGCGCGCGCCGTGGCTGTTGGCGTCGAGGCCCACATAGGAGAGCCGGTCATAGTGGCCGGTTGCCAGGGCGAGATTGGTCAAGCCGTTGAGCACGGTTTGGCCGTTCTCCCCGCGCGCCGCCAGCGGCCCGTAGATGATCAGCGCGTTTTCGCTTTCCGCCAGCAGCTTGGCCGCCTCCTTGACGGCTGCTGCGTCCACGCCGCAGATTTCCTGCAACTGCTTGTCGCTGACCTCCGCGCTCAACTCGCGCGGCTTTTCGCCGCTGCCCGCGGCCAGCGCCTGTTGGGTCAGCGCGTTGAGCAGCGTTGCCTCGCTGCCGGGGCGGTAGCCCATGTAAGGGCCTTTGTAGCGGGTCAACTCGATCTTGCGCGGGTGGGCGATGATCACCTTCATCCCGCCGCGGCGGATCGAGCGCTTGAGATGCACATCCAAGATCGGCAGTTCTTCGCTGGGATCAACGCCAAAGAGCAAGACCGTGTCGACTGCCGGGTCCGGTCCATATTGCGGCTTCATTACGTCGGCCAGGGCCGGAATGCCGCCGGGCAGCGCGGCGACCTCTGCGCCGTCGCGGTGGTCAATATTGTTGGTCCCGACCAACTGGCGCATGAAGCGCTGGAAGAGGTAGTTGCCCTCGTTGGAGACTTTGGTGCTGCCGATGCCGCCGATGGCGTCCGCGCCGTGCTGCTGTTTGATGGCTTTGAGCTTGTCTGCCACGAATTGCAGCGCCTCGGCCCAGCCGACCGGCGTCAGCACCCCGCTCTTGCGCAGAAGCGGCATGGTCAAGCGGTCTGTGCTGTTGACCCAGCCATGCGCAAAGCGGCCCTTGTCACACAACCATTGGTCGTTGACTTGCATGTTCTCGCGCCCGACGATGCGGCGCAGCGCGTGCGTGCGCGTGTCGAGGCGCATGTTGCAGCCCACCGAGCAGTGGTTGCAGACCGAAGGCGTGCGCTCGATCTCCCACGGGCGGTAGGCAAAGCGGGCCACGCGGTTGGTCAACGCGCCGACAGGGCAGAGGTCGATGATATTGCCGCTGGTCTTGGCGTCAACCGGCTGGCCGTTCTGAATGTCGATAATGGTAGCGCCGCCGCGTTCAAAGAGATCCAACTGCGGCTTGTCTTCCCACTCTTCCAAGTAGCGGATGCAGCGCCAACAGACGACGCAGCGCTCTTGATCGAGCACAATGGTGTCGGAGATCAGATAGTGCTTGTTCTTGCTGCGCTTTGGCTCAATCAAGTGGCTGATACCGGGGCCAAAGCGCATGGTCTGATCTTGCAGCGGACATTCGCCGCCCTTGTCACAGATCGGACAGTCGAGCGGGTGGTGGAGCAGCATAAAGGCGAGATTCGCCTCCTGCATATCCTTCACCTGTTGCGTATCGGTGCGCACCACCATCCCTTCGCGCACAGGCACGGAGCAGGCTGTTTGGAGCATGGGGCCGCGCGGGCCGTCGATCTCGACCATGCACATGCGGCAGCAGGCAACCGGGTCCAGCTTAGGGTGGCTGCAGAAGATGGGGATCTCGATCTTCAGGGCTGCGGCGGCATCGAGCACCAACGTACCGGGAGGTACAGTCACCTGCTGGTCGTCGATGGTCAGGGTAACTTGTTCGCTCATATCGGCAGTTTACCTGTTTCCTCTATTCATGCAGAGGGGTTCGTGCAGAGGTTTCCTCTGGCAGAGCATTCGTCATTTATCCCTAAGCCTTCCATCTGGCACAGATCAGGCTTAGTCATCGCCGGGCGGGTTGGTCGTCGTCGATGGAGAATAAAGGGCATCCCCTACTTGGACGTCACGGTTGAGCGGCGATTCGCCAACGGGCTTGAGCGTGCTGTCGCGCAGCTTGCTGCCCGCACCTGCATCGGGGCGGTAGATGGGCCGGATCGGGATCACCGGGCCGACATCCGCCGGGTTGGTTTGATCCATGTGTTCGATGAACTCGTTGCGGAACTTGGCAAGGTTGCTTTGCAGACCCCACACAGCGGCATCGCCGAAGGGGCAGAAGCTCTTGCCGGAGATGAAGCGCGTAATATGCTCCATCAATTCCAAGTCGCGGCTGAGACCGCCACCGGCCTCGATGCGGAGTAGGATATCTTCGAGCCAGTCTGTCCCCTCGCGGCAAGGTGTGCATTTGCCGCAGCTCTCTTCACGATAGAAGGAGAGGGTGCGCCGGGCTACCTCGACCATGGAGGCGCGTTCGTCGATGACGATGACACCGGCGGAACCGAGCAGCGAACCGGCCTCTTGGACGCTTTCATAGTCGAGCGGCGTGTCCAACTGGTCCACGGTCAACAGCTTCATGGATAGGCCGCCAGGCACAACCGCCTTAACCGGCGCGCCGTCCTCTTGCGGGCCGCCCCCGTATTTATTGATCAAGTCGCTCAACGGCACGGCATGGGGCAGTTCATACAGCCCTGGGTACTTCACATTGCCGCTGAGACAGAAGATGCGCATGCCGGGGCTTTTTTCTGTGCCAAAGCCTCGATACCAGTCGACCCCGTGGCGCATGACTTGCGTTACATTGCAGATCGATTCGACGTTGTTGACAATCGTCGGCTTGGCGTACAGCCCTTCCACAGCAGGGAAGGGGGGCTTCATGCGTGGGTGGCCGCGGAACCCTTCGAGGCTGCTCAGCAGCGCGGTTTCCTCGCCACACTCATAGGCCCCTGCGCCGCGGTGGACGACGATCTCCAGGTTGATGTCTGTCCCAAAGATGCCCTTGCCCAGATAACCCTTGGCCTTGGCCTCTTTGATGGCGTTGACCAGGCGTGTATAGGCAAAGTAGTATTCGCCGCGGATATAGATGAACGCCTGTTCCGCTTGGATGGCGTAGGCGCTCAGGATGATCCCCTCGATTAATTGATGGGGATCGTATTCCATGATCATGCGGTCTTTGAACGTGCCCGGTTCGGATTCATCGGCGTTGACCACCAGGTAACGCGGAAAGGCCGGGGCCAAGAACCCCCACTTTGTGCCCGTGGGGAAGCCCGCGCCGCCGCGACCGCGGATGCCGCTGGCCTTGACCTGTTCGATGACCTCTTCCGGCTTCATTTCGGTGAGGACACGCTTGGCCGCTTCATAGCCGCCACCGGCTTCAAAGACCTCAAGCGTATGGCTGTTTGGTTCGTCGACCCGACCCAGCAGGTAGCGCGGCTCCATCCCCCCATGGCGGTAGGGACCGGCGGCCTTGCCTTCCTGGTTGGGGTCGCCTGCTGGGGTCCAGCGTTCGACCGTCTCGAAGCCTTTTCCGCTGTCCAGCACAGCCAACATTTTTTCGATGTCGTCCTTGGAATTCAGCTCTTCAAAGTAGCGGATCTTGCCTGTCTTTTGCTCGGTGACCGCGGCCATCGGCCCCGTGCCGCACGAGCCTAGACATTCCATATGATCCAGGGCATATTTGCCGTCGCTGGTCTTTTCGCCGTGCTGAATGCCCAATGCTTCTTCCAAGTGGTGCATGCACTGGCTGGAACCGCGCAACATGCAGGGCACGTTGGTGCAGACCTCGATGTGATAGTCCCCTTTAGGCTCTGTGTGGAACATATTGTAAAAGCCCACAACGCCGCCCACCTCTGCCGGTTCGAGATCGAGCATGGCGGCCAGTTCGTTTTGGGCTTCGACAGGACAGTAGCCAAATTCCCGTTGGATCACATAGAGCGCGGGGAGGATTGCCGAACGCTGGCGACCCGCGGGATAGAGATCTATCCACTTCTGGATCTCGGCGCGTACCGATTCAGAAAGCATCATGCTGTATTGATTCCCTTCTGGGTGACTCAAGACCCCGTGCCGCCGACCCCAGAGTGGGCCAGTTGGCGGCTGGAGGTTGCGTTCTTGCCGTCAAATCTTCTAACGGTCGACTTCGCCCAAAACGATGTCAATCGACCCGATGTTGGTAACGACGTCGGACAACGTTTCGCCCTTGCTCATGGCGCTGATGGCGTAGAGATTGTTGAAACTCGGCCCGCGCACATGCAAGCGGTAGGGCACGGCGGAACCATCGCTGACCACGTAGTAGCCTAGCTCGCCCTTGTTGCTCTCGATGGCGTGGTAGGCCATGCCGGGCGGCACAAGCATCCCTTCGGTCATCAGCTTGAAGTGATGGATCAGCGCTTCCATGCTTACATCCAACTCGGCGCGCGGCGGCAGCGAAACCTTGCGGTCGTCGGTGCGGTAGAGGCCATCGGGCAAGTTCTTGAGCGCCTGCTCGATGATGCGTATGCTCTGGCGCATCTCTTCCATGCGCACGAGATAGCGGGCGTAGCTGTCGCCTTCGGTCATCACCGGCACGTCGAAGTCATAGTTTTCATAGCCGCTGTAGGGCATATCACGGCGCAAGTCCCAGTCGACGCCGCTGCCGCGCAACATGGGGCCAGTCATGCCCATGTCGATGGCTTGCTCGCGACTCAAAACGCCGATGCCCCGCAGCCGCTCTTGCCACACGGGCGCGTCGGTGAGCATGGCTTCATACTCATCGAAGTAGCGCGGCAGGACAGCAAGCAGGTCGCGCAGGTTGCTGATGAACGCCGGCTGCACATCCTTCCAGACGCCGCCGATGCGAATATAGCTATAGGTCAGGCGCGCGCCGCAGACCATCTCGAAGAGGTCAATAATGCGTTCGCGCTCGCGCGTTGCATACATGAGCAGCGACATCCCCGTGCCCGACACGTCCAGCACATGGGTGGAGAGCCAGAAGAGGTGCGCTGCAATACGCTGCAACTCGGCCATGATCACGCGCAGCACCTGCGCCCGTTCGGGAATTTCAATACCGAGCAGCTTTTCGACCGTCAGGACATAGCCCAGGTTGTTGGTCATGGCCGAGAGGTAGTCCATGCGGTCGGTGTAATAGACAAAGTCTTTGTAGCGCCGGTGTTCGCCCGTCTTTTCAAAGCCGCTGTGCAGATAGCCCAGATCCGGGTCAACATTGATCACGGTTTCGCCGTCAAGCTCGACCACCAGGCGCAGCACGCCGTGGGTGCTGGGGTGGTGTGGACCCATGTTGAGGATCATATTGTGGAGGTTCATGCCGGGCGGCACCTCTGGCGGTACACTGTCGGCAGAGAGAATCTGCTTGCCCAGCGTCTGAAACTCCGGGTCACCCCAGGTCAAGGTGAAGGGGATCGGCTCGCCGCCCAGAGGAACATTCTTGCGCAGCGGGTGATAGGGCCAGTTGGGGGGCATCATGATGCGCCGCGGGTCGGGGTGGTCAATGAAGGTGATGCCCATCAAGTCGAGGACTTCCCGCTCCGCCCAGGCTGCACCGGAGTAGACAGGCGCCAGCGTCTGCACCGAAGGCTCGTCGTTGTTCTCCAGCGGGCAGATTACCATCAGATGGCGCTTGCGGCTGTACGAGCGCAACTGGTAGACCGTCTCAAAGCGCGGGTCTTCAGGCGCGATGGGCAGTTTGCTGCGATCAACGGCTGTTACGTCGGTGCAGGCTTCATAGGCAAGTTGCGGGTCCTCTTTGAGGAACCGGGCCAACTCTACCAACTTGGCAGGCTTGATGTAGACGATCTGCTGGCCGAGATGTTCACCGGCGGCAATGACATCCTCGCCAAAGCGCTCGACAATGCGCCGTGTGTCCTCGGTCTCGCCGCTCGGCAGGGGCGGCAGCGCGGGAATGGCAGGATTGTTGAGGCTAGGCAGATTTTCATACTCGCGATAGCGCGGAGAGACATTAAGCATTGATTGCTCCAGAACTCATAGCCGGACAGGGCAGTCGCTAGGCCGATTGTTTGGTGCGTAAGACGTCAAGCGACTCGATGTCGCCGGGGCCAATCACCGTGTGGGCGGTCTCCCGTTGCTTGTACGTGGCAAAGGTTTCCTTGCCCTGCTTCTCGCGCACTTTGTCCATGGCGTAGAGCAACGATTCAGGGCGGGGCGGGCAGCCGGGCACGTAGACATCGACCGGCAAGATCTTATCGACGCCCTGGATGATGGCGTAGTTGTTGAAGGGGCCGCCCGCGCTGGCGCAGATGCCCATGGCGATGACCCACTTGGGATCGGGCATTTGATCATAGATGCGCTTGATCACCGGGGCCATCTTGTTGCTCACGCGGCCGGACACGATCATCAGGTCGGCTTGGCGCGGGCTGGCCCGGAACAGCTCGGAGCCGTAGCGCGAGATATCATAGCGCGCCGTGGTGGTGGCAATCATTTCCATGGCGCAGCAGGCAAGGCCGAAGAGGAGGGGCCAGGTGCTGTTCTGGCGACTCCAGTTGACCAGACTTTCTAATTGGGCTGTTAAAATGCCTTCCGGCAGACGTTCTTCAAGACCCATGATTATCTCCAAACTCGAATCATCAAACTCGCCCTACATCTTAACGCGATGTCCTACACACGCGATGCCTTAACACGCAAAGTCGTAACGAGATTATCCTTATGTATTTATAACCCGTATAACGTGAACGTGCCGTACACCCGATGTACAACTGTGGGTAGAGCTTGAGAATAATTAGGACAGTGAGCGTGTGGTGGTCTGCGAATATTGACTTTGAGCGCTGATACGGTTGTGACGTTGGATGAAGATGCGTAGTCGTCGAAGTTGGGCTGGAAGCTGTGGTGTGGCTGCACCGGCCAATTCTTGGGACTTCGTAATCATCCTATAATTAGAACGAGCCGCAAAATTCTGACAGGTGTGTTGCGCCCATCACGGACAAACTGAGCGACAAATCAAGCGGGCCTGCTTTGAACATGATAAGAGCCAAGCACGTGGCCTTCGGCTAGGCTTGACTCTTTCTTTGCACGCCCTCCACAAAATCCCTCTACACTTTCCCCACAACAACTTGCCGCAACAAACCAAGATAGGTGTACACCGTAAGTCATTTACAGTAAGTCATTTACAACGCAGCCGTGCGGCAAGGGGATGGCTATTCCAAATCGAGCGCACCCTTCTTCCACTCATACAGCAGGCCGATGATCAGGATCAGGAGGAAGAAGCCCATCGGTCCCAGCGCCATCCAAACACCGAAGTTATCGCGCAGGTCGCGGAGGATCGCCGCCCACGGAAACATGAAGATCACTTCGATGTCGAACAGGATGAAGAGCATCGCTATCAAGTAATACTTGATGGGGACACGGCGGCGCGCATCGTGATACGGGATGATGCCTGACTCGTAGGGTTCGAGCTTCTGGGGGTTGTGTATTCTGGGGCCTAGCACACTGGGCAAGCCGATTGCAATGGCGGCAAACCCTGCGGCGATGACCAGCAAAATAAGCAATGGAAGATAGTCGATTGCCAAGAGCTGCTTCTCCCCTGTGTTTATATTTCGAGTATCGACAATTGAGGTGGCGTGAACATACGCGTCTGTGGTGAGCAAACGCAACAGGCCGATAGGGCTAACGGCGAGCAGCCAAACCGGCAGCGCTGTAACATGACCGTACAAACATGACCGTACTATGACATGACAGTGCTGCGACAACGGTGATGGTAGGCTGTCTGCAGACAATTGACCCAACATGTGGCGGTGTTGCGTCAATTTGGGGCACACTCGCCAACCGGTACGCCGCCAGTAACCCGACCGGCGATCAAGCATCGGTGCAAACGTTTGTACATATTATCACGAACGCATAGGCGTGTCAACTTGCCCTGCTCTACTATCGTAATGCAGATCTATATGAAAATTTGCGTCGAAGTTCGCGTTGAAAATGGGCAAGCGTGCAGGCCCCAAATCCTTGCCCCGTAGGGTGGGGTGTGCTATGATGCGGCTTGATTTTCCCCTGGCACAGTGCCACTAGCCAGTCCGGGATGTTCGGCTTTAGGTGGCGTTCGGGCGCGATACGCACAGTCGCAATGCCCGCGGTCGCCTGTCTATTGACGGGCCGAACTATTTCGGATTTTCGCAGTGTAGGAATTTTCCCATTGTCGTGGCCTGTGCTACCATACGCCAGTATTTGTTCCGTTCTACACAAACGCTGCGCTCGACCGGAAACAGCCTCTTATTTCTGCTTTGTTGCTTGTGCTGGGGACGGGACGCACGAAGTACGCCACATTGTTGATGTTTGAAGCGAGACATGTCTTAATCGATGGATCGTGTTCCCGGTGGCTCTACGCCTGTGCATTCGCCCTGCCAGCGCATCGGGGCAAGCACGGTGCGCAGCCGCCGGCCCGAACAGACTCCCCTCTACTGCATGAATTGCATGGCGGGGAGATTGGGTGACGGTAGGACGCTCGTCTCTGTGGTACGGCTTGTATTCTAACGCTTGTGTTTTCTACGCAGGTCAGTATTGCGCAAGGAGTCACATTCGACATGCTGCAAAACTATGCGTTTATTCTCATTCTGAGCGTCTTGGCCTTTGCGTTGCCGTTGGTGGCCGTGATCGCCGGTGTCTTGTTAGGCCCGCGCCGCCCAGACCCAATCAAGAACACCACCTATGAAAGTGGTGTCGAGACGATTGGCGACGCGTGGGTGCAATTCAAGGCGCAGTATTACCTGATCGGTCTCATCTTCCTGATCTTCGACGTTGAAGTGATGTTCTTGTTCCCGATTGCGCTGGCTTACGATGAGCTGAGTTTGTTCGGGGTCGGGGCCACGGTCACATTTGTCGTGATTCTGCTGCTTGGCCTCTTCCTTGAATGGCGCAAGGGCGCGCTGGAATGGCAGTAGCCTAGGCGGTTGGGCCAAACAGTCACTTTGGTTTGTGGCTGTGGTTTGCAGCCGTGGTCTGTGGTCTGTTGTGGCTGCAAACGCTCTGAATTCTACCTGCTGCCTCACCAATGTGCCGGTAGCTGGATCGACTGTAGATTGATACCGGCCTGAATGAATGTAGCCGGATTGAACCACGCTGGAGGATTCGATGCTGGACTGGAAAACAGCCCTGTCCCAATTTCTGGTGGGGTTAGGTTTGCCGGAGGCTGTCGCCATCGGTATTACCCTATTCGTCGGTGCGCTGGCGCTGGCGGGCGTTGCGCCTGTGCTGGCTTTGGTCTTGATTTGGATCACGCGCAAGGTGATTAGCCGTGTCCAAGATCGCATTGGGCCGAACCGCATTGGACCTTATGGCCTCTTCCAGACCGTAGCCGATGCGCTGAAGCTGGTCTCCAAAGAGACCATCACGCCCCATAACGCCGACCTAGTGGTCTATGCGCTGGCGCCGATCTTGTCGGTGTTTGGCGTGATCATGGCGGTAGCTGTCATCCCCTTTGCCAATGGGTTGATCGGCGCAGACCTGAACGTGGGTGTGCTCTACGTGGTGGCGTTGGGGTCGGTTGGGATCATGGCGGCGCTGATGGCAGGCTGGAGCAGCAATAACAAGTATGCGCTGCTGGCGGGCTTCCGCGTGGTGGCCCAACTCTTGAGCTATGAAATTCCCCTGGTGCTGTCGATTCTTGGCCCGGTGCTGCTGGTCGGCACGATGCGCATGAACGGCCTCGCCGAGTTCCAGCGGCTAGAGGTCTTTGGCATTAACTTGGGCTTGGGCTATATCGGCTTCATCATGCCCGGCGTCATGTTGATCTTCTTCGTCTCGGCCCTGGCCGAAGCGGAGCAGACCCCCTTTGACCTGCTTGAGGCTGAATCGGAGTTGATTGCCGGGTTCCATATCGAATATTCAGGCATGCAGTTCGCCATGTTCTTCCTTGCCCAGTTCCTCAACGCTTTCTTCCTGGGCGCGGTCATGGCTGTGCTCTTCCTGGGCGGCTGGCAAGGTCCCTTTGTCGACCAAGTGCCGATGCTCGGTGTGGTTTACCTCTTTGCCAAGGCGTTTGGCCTTTATCTAGTGACCCAGTGGATCAAGGGAACCTTCCCCCGTGTGCGTATTGACCAGATGATGGCCTTTGCCTGGAAGGTGTTGGTCCCGATGATTCTGGGGCTGCTCCTGTGGCAGATGGTGGCGATGAAGCTGCCTGTGGCGCTGTGGATCCAGTACGTGCTGATCTTTGTCGGCAATGTGATTGCTATCGTCATCGTGGGCAGGATCCTGGGCCAGCACTTCCGCACCGAGGAAATTCGCACGAAGCGTGCCTTCGAGCCTCAGTCGCTGATCGGCACGATGCAGCCTGCTTCGCCTGCCGGTGATTAGGCCGCGTCGCGTCCGGTGCGCCCGGCTGATTCGACTCGACCCTTTTAAATTTGTAGAGATTCATGGCTTGCATGAACGACTTAAACCTGTTGAGTGAGGGGTAAAGAAGACTATGCCTGAGCTACCGTTTCCTTTGCCGACCATTCCCCAAGTGGTCTTTATCGGCATCGCACTGTTAACCGCGGTCGGCGCGCTAATCGTCGCCCTTGCCCCCAACCTCTATCACAATGCGTTGGGCCTGGTAATGGCCTTTTTTGGAGCCGCCGGTGTATACGCCCTGTTGGAGGCTGAGTTCCTAGCGGTGAGCCAAGTGTTGATCTACGTCGGTGCGATTTCGACGCTGATCACCTTTGCCATCATGTTGACCCGCGGCATGATGTACGGCGGCACATCGCCGGTGAACGCCCACTGGTTGACGGCTTCGATCATTGCGGCGCTCTTTTTCTTCACCATGTTGGGCATTTTGACCAATGTGGAGTGGGTACAGGTCGGCACAGAGTTGGGCAACGGTGAGGCAATCATCGCCAGCCTGGGGCAGATGTTCGTGACAAGCTACCTTGTGCCGTTTGAGATGATGGCGCTGCTCCTGTTGGTGGCGCTGGCCGGTGCGCTCATGCTGGCGCGTGATCGCTAAACAGGCGAGCACAAGCCGTTGGGTGCGCGACACGTTGGATACATAGCACGCGGGGTTCGTAGGTATAGATTACAGAGGGTAGACACGCTATGGTTCCTTTAACATGGTACTTGGGTCTTGCCGCATTCGTCTTTTGCTGCGGACTCTACACAGCCTTAGGACGGCGCAACGCCGTCGCCGCGCTGATGGGCATCGAGTTGATGCTCAACGCGGTCAACATCAATTTGATTGCCTTCTGGCGTTATGGCGAGGCGGTTGACCTGCTTGAAGGGCAGATGTTTGCCCTCTTCGTGATTGCGGTGGCCGCGGCGGAAGTTGCCGTTGGGCTGGCGCTGATCATTTCGGTCTATCGCGGCCGCCGCACGGTGAACCTGGACGAGCTTGACGCACTCCAGGGCTAAGTAAGTTCTCTAAGATTCGGCTATGGCCAAGCAATTGCTCACCGGCACGCTCGATGAGCAGTGTGAATTCCTCTATACCCTGGCGCAGGAGAAGATGCAACAGGGGAATTACACCGGCGCGGTCCACGCGCTGAAGGAAGTCGTCAAGTATGCGCCGGACTACCGCGATGCGGCGGAGTTGTTAGCGGTTGCCCAGCAGCGCAAGGCGATGCACAGCCGCTTGCTCTGGTTTGCCATTGCCGGCGCGACCATCTTGATCGGGGTGGGCACGCTTTTGCAGATTCGCAATGATCTGATTCTGCTGTTGTTGGCTTTGGTGGGGGCGGTACTCGGCTATTTGGCCGGGAACTTCTACCGAAGTCGGCGTCAAGCACCGACGGCGTAATCGCTGGTTGCCGCACGCTTATTGAATTCAATGCTGCCGGTTGTCCGGCATGGTTGGCACGAACCATTCCTGAACGCAAAGCGAGGTTGCTCGAATGGAAGGATTTCTGAATATCGCCTGGCTAGTGCCTGTCCCGACCTTCCTAGCCTTTGTTGCGATTATTCTTTTTCTGAACCGGAACAAAACGGTCAGCGCGCTCACCGCCATCTTTGGCGCCGGGTTTAGCTTTGTCTTGAGCTGGCCGATCGCCTTTGCTGCGTTCCTGACGGACCATTTTGGCGAACACCCGGTCTATGGGGAGCTGTTCCGCATCCCAACCGGAACCAGCGACATCATGATCGGTTTCCAGGTGGACCCGGCCAATGCGCTGATGCTCTTCATGTCATCCTTCCTGTTGGTGATGATCTTCATCTACGCCAGCGGCTACATGACGTTTCCAGCGCATCTGAACCCGGAGATCTATCCTGTCTCCTACCAGCAGGGGCGAGATCCGCGCTAC
>CAZZNG010000099.1:0-1961 GCA_964655505.1 uncultured Litorilinea sp.
AACTTCGAGCGCTGTCTGGCGGCCATGTTGGACTATTCGCATGTTCAGTATTTGAACCCGGACCCGGCGCGCATTCGCCGCGAGTTTTGGCAGGGCGAGCCGACCTATGCGCGTCTGTTTGCGCTGCTGCATGAGCATTACGCTGAACAGCAGGGCAAAGCGCGCTGGGGCGACCAGACCGGCCTGCTCGAATGTTACGCCGACCTGCTCTTTGCGGCTGATCCACGGGCCAAAATGATCCAGATGATCCGCGACCCGCGCGATCGCTATGCGGCTTCGTTGATCCGCTCGCCCGAAGGAAAAGGCCGCGCCGGGGGCGCGACGGCTCGCTGGCTGCGTTCGGTGCGGCTGGCCGAGCGCAACCGGCGGCGCTACCCGGACCGCTACATGGTGGTGCGTTATGAATCGCTGGTCACCCAGCCCGAAGAGACAGTCGCCGCGGTCTGCGCCTTTCTGGGCGAAACCTATTGGCCCGACATGCTTTTGATGAATGGCTCGCCCGACCAGCGTGATAAGTTGGCGCGCTCATCCACGCGCCCCCCTGGGCAGATTCCCGTGACGCCTGATTACATCGGCAGCTATCGGGGCGTGGTTCCGGCGCGAGAGATTGCCTTTATGCAGCGCTTTGCCGGGCGCGAGATGGTGGCTTATGGCTACTCACTGGAGCCTGTGCGCCTTGCGACCGTGGACCGGCTTGCGTTCGCCTGTGTGGAGGTTCCTATCAACTTGGCACGCGCGGCGGCTTGGCGCGCGCTCGAAGCAATACAAGACGGGCTGCCTGCCCACTTTGGCCGCAAACCCGACCGCAAGACGTTGGGGGCGTTCAAGGGGCAAAAAGGCAAGCGCTTATCCGATGACATGATTGCAGGATAGCGGGGAGAGATTGACTGTGAGACGCGGGCCGATTTTTATCGGTGGACTAGGCCGCTCCGGCAAGACATGGATGCGCTTTCTATTGTCCTCCCATCCCAACATTGCGTTCAGCCGGAGGACAAACCTGTGGACGCGCTATTACAACCGTTATGGCGACCTGGCACGCGAGGCGAACTTCGAGCGCTGCTTGAATGCGCTGCTGCAATCCAAGCACGTTCAATTCCTGAACCCGGACCCGGCGCGCATCCGCCGCGAGTTTTGGCAAGGGGAGATGACTTACGCCCGTTTGTTTGCGCTGCTGCATGAACACTATGCCGAGCAACAAGGCAAAGTGCGCTGGGGCGACCAGACTGAACTGATCGAAGGCCGCGCCGAACTCGTTCTGGCGGCCTACCCTGACGCCAAGATCATCCACTTGATTCGCGATCCGCGCGATCGATACGAAGCCTGGGCCAGCCGCTTCCTCACACGGCGCAGCGGGGTGGGGAGCGCGACGGCGCAGTGGCTCTATTCGGTGCGGCTGGCCGAGCGCAACCAGCAGCATTACCCGGAGCGCTATTTGGTGGTGCGCTACGAGTCGTTGGTGACCCGGCCCGAAGAGACAGTGGCGTTGGTCTGTGCCTTTCTCGGCGAGACGTACATGCCGGAGATGCTCTTGATGAAAGATGTGCCGCGCTTCAAGTCGCTCAGTTCGGCAGGGCGCAGCCCCATCACCACAGAACACATCGGGCGCTATCGACGCTCTGTTCCGGCCCGCGAGCTTGCCTTTATGCAGATGATGGCCGGGCGCGAGATGTTGGCCTATGGCTACTCGTTGGATCGGCTCGATATTTCGCTGGCGGATCGCCTATTTCTCATGCTTTTCGAGTGGCCGGCGGACCTGATACACGCGGTCGCCTGGCGCAGCCTGGTCGCAAACCACCCATAAGGATGTTCTGTCAGAAAGAGAGCGCAATGTCGAGCGAGATCATCCGGCAACCGAGTCTCGTTGCCAACTCATCATCCTGGACTACGGTGGAAGGAGATCTGGAGATACGCACGTCCCAGGAGCTAGCAGACCCGGTTTGGGACACGTTTCTCAAGGATAC
>CAZZNG010000099.1:1971-18414 GCA_964655505.1 uncultured Litorilinea sp.
TCCAGCCTGTGGGCGCAGACAAAGGCATTTAATGGATGGCGGGTGATGCGTGTCACCGCGATGCGGCAAGGGCGCATTTTGGGCGGCGCGCAGATGTTGTTCCGGGGGCTGCCGCTGCTGGGTTCGATTGGGTATGTGCCGGGCGGGCCGGTGTTCGCCACAGAAGAGAGCCGCCTGCAAGAGGCAACGCTGCGCGCCATGTTGGCGGGCGCGGCCAAGAAGCACTGCCGTGCGCTGATTGTGCAGCCTGCGCGCAGCAGCGCCCGGCTGGCGGAGCAGTTGCCCGCTTGGGGCCTGCGACCGACCACGCGCAAGGTCATGCCGGAGTATACCCTGCTGGTGGATCTGTCGCTGGACACGGAAGCGCTCCTGGCGCAGATGAAGCCCAAGACGCGCTATAACACGCGGCTTGGCTTGCGCAAGGAGGGGCTGACGCTGCGCGAGGGCACGCACGCGGATTACGCCAAGTTCTACCGGGTGTTGGAACTGACCGGGCAGCGGCAGAATTTCAAGATCTCGTCGGAAGCCTATTACACGCACTTGCGCGAGGTGTTCGAGCCGCAGGGCAACCTCAAGCTGTTCGTGGCGGACCATGAAGGCGAGTTGGTCTCGGCGCAACTGTCGATTCTATTCGGCGACACGGTCGTGAACAAGATGACTGTTTGGTCGGGCGAACAGGGCCACTTGAAGCCCAACGAAGTGCTTTTGTGGCATGTGATTTGTTGGGCCAAGGCGCAGGGGTATCGCTACTACGACTTTGGCGGGATCAGTTCGACCCTCGCCAGGAAGATCTTGAAGGACGAACCGCTGACGGAAAAGCTCGCCAGGTCGGTCAGCTCTTTCAAACTTGGCTTTGGGGGGCGCATCGTGGCCTTTCCCCAAGCCCATATCTATTTCGGCAGTTCATTGCTCCGCTGGATCGATTCCAAGCAGTTGGTCTCGCTGGAAAAGGGGGGCAATGTGAAGAAGGTCATGCACTATTTGCGCACGCGCTAAGTTCAAGCTGTATCAGCCCTGTGGGAAGAGATGACATGCAATCCGGTCCGATTTTTATAGGTGGGTTGGCAAATTCGGGCAAGACCGAGCTGCGTCTGATGTTGGAGGCGCATCCCGATTTGTGCTTGACGCGGCGGACCTATATGTGGCGGCGCTACTATGGGCGCTTTGGCGACCTCAGCTCGCCCGGCAATTTCGAGCGCTGCCTGGGCCAGATGTTGCGCAACAAGCATATCCGCGACCTTGAACCGGATGTGCCGCGCATCCGCAGAGAATTCTGGCAGGGGCCGCCGAGCTATGCGCGGCTGTTTGGCCTCTTTCACAGCCACCACGCCGAGCGCATGGGCAAGCGTCGATGGGGCGATCAACTGGGCATGGTGGAGGATTACGCCGACCCGATCTTTGCCGGCTATCCAGACGCACGAATGATCCAGATGATCCGCAACCCGCGGCACGTCTATGAAGAAGCCAAGCGGCGCGGCCGCCAGCGCCCCGGCAAGGTTGGCTGGACGCTGGCCCGCTGGCTTGGCTCGGTCCATACGGGCCGTTTGAACCAGCAGCGCTATCCGGGCGCTTACAAAATCGTGCGCTATGAACGCTTGATGGCGCAACCGGAAGAAACGCTGTGCGAACTCTGTGCCTTTATCGGCGAGGACTTTGTCCCCGCGATGCTCAGCGCGATGGACACTGCGATGGACACTGTGGCGGCAGGGACGGCACAGCAGGCGAGCGAGGGCGATCTCAGAACGGACAGCGCCGAGCGCATCCGGCCGCGCACAGGGGAGATGGCGGCGCTTGCCAAACCCGGACCCGCGGCCATGTCGAGCCGGGAGTTGGCCTTTATCCAGTCGTATGCCTGCTCTGATCTGCTGGCGCTGGGCTATGCGCTGGAGCCTACGGTGCTGTCGCTGCGTGATCGCCTGTTGTTTATGTTGTTGGATTGGCCGGTCAATCGCGCCGGTATGGTGGCTTGGCAGACTATAAAAGATCGATGAATAGACGGTCGATAAGCAAGCGGGCGACAAGCGTAGCGGTACGCTCGCCCGGTCAACGCGATTCAGCAGAATACGCGAATGAGCAAGATATGGGAATCAGTGAAGGTACGGGAACCATGAACAAAGGACCGATTTTTATCGCAGGGCTAGAACGCAGTGGCACAAGTTTGATCTATGCCATTTTGGCTTCCCATCCCAATATCGCCATGACACGGCGGACGAATCTGTGGACGCACTTTTACAACCAGTATGGCGACATCAGCCAGCGTGACAATTTTGAGCGCTGCCTGACCATGATGATGCGCTACAGACGCTTGCTGGTGCTTGAGCCAGACGCGGACGCGCTGCGCCGCGAGTTTTGGCAGGGGGAACAGACCTATGCGCGCCTCTTTGCGCTGTTGGAAGAGCAGTACGCGCAGCGCATGGGCAAGCCGCGCTGGGGCGACAAGTCACTCAATACGGAACGCTATGCCGAGCCGATCATTGCCGCCTATCCCAACGCCAGAATTTTGCACATGATCCGCGACCCGCGCGATCGCTATGCGTCGGTGATCAAACGCTGGAAGGTGCGGCGCGGCGGCATCGGCGCGGGAACGGCCATGTGGTTGGAGTCGGTCAGGTTGGCCCAGGAGAATCAGCAGCAGTTCCCCGACCATTACAAGGTTGTTTGTTACGAGACGTTGGCGCGGGAGCCTGAAGCCACCATGCAGGAGATCTGCGCGTTCATCGGCGAGCCTTACGTGCCGGAGATGCTCTCCTTGCAGGGCGCGCCCACCTTCCGCGACCAGGGGGGCAACAGCTCCTATGGGGCGCGCACCCCAGGCACGATTTCGGCTGATTCGATTGGCCGTTTTAGCAAGGTGTTGTCCAAAGGGGAGATCGCCTTTGTCCAAGCCTATGCCGCGGAGCAGATGCGCGCGTTCGGCTATGAAACGATTCCGATCCACTTTGCCGCGCATGAACAGGCGCGCTACTGGCTTGTCGGTTGGCCGTTGAACGCGGCGCGCATGGTGGCGTGGCGCATGATGGAGGCTGTTCAAAACCGCAAGGGGCGGCCTGTTCCGTCCTACCGGCTTGTGCCAGAGACGAATTCGATTTGATGAGCAGCGAACAATGACCAGCAGCGGACGACCATTCTCCGACAGGGTCCTGTCACTCTATTACTTGGGCCACCATTTACGCCTGTATCACTTCCTGGCGGCGATCGTGCTAGGGACTGCTTTGGCCCATCTGGTGGTGAACGATATGTGGATGGTGGCTGTCATGCTCATGGCGATGCTGCCGGGTTTTGTGGTGCTGCATAAGTATCCGCTGCTGGCCTTGTTTGCCTGGTTGGTGCTCGGCCAATTTCTGATGACCACCGAAACTTCTGCGCTGCGGATGATCTATTGGCTGATCCATCGCGCGATGCCGCCGATGACCGTGCTTGTGATTGTGTCGAGTTCGATGTTGGGTCTCAGCGACCGCAAGTTGGCGAAGCTGAGTTGGCCGGAGCTGGCGATGTTGGCCTATCTGGTCATGACTCAGTTCTCAATTGTCTATCTGAACCCGAATGCCTTGGCGACGACCTACTGGCTGTATGACCGGGTATTTGTTCCCATGTGTCTGTACATCATTATCCGGCTGCTGGCCCCAACCGAAGATGAGTTAAAGCAGATGATGCCCTATCTGCTCATCATCTGCGCTGTGCAGACGGCTGTGGGCATCGTCTCTTGGATTGTGCCCGACGCGCTGCCGAGCATGTGGGCGCGGCGGTATGCCGGCAATCGCGCCATCGGCACATTGGTCAACCCCGGCGTCTACACGGACACGCTGACGTTTGTCAGTTTGTTGCTGCTCCATGCCGGGCTGAACTGGCGAGGCGGGATCACGCGGGTGCTCTATATCGGCGCGTACATCGCTGCCGGTTACGGCCTTTTTATCTCGTTTACGCGCTCCAGTTGGCTGGGCGCAATTATCACGACCCTGGGGCTTACGGTTCTCTATCCAAAGTTCATGATCCGCCTGCTGTTGGTGGCTGCGCTTGTCCTGGGCGGCGTCGGCGGGGTTCTCCTGGCTGATCAGCTTGAATGGGCCAGCCAACGTTTCTATTCCGAGGAGTCGGAGGAGTCCGCCCTGAGCCGCTTGCCCATTTATTACGCTGGACTGCGTATGTTCGCGGCCAAGCCGATGTTCGGGTGGGGATACAGCAACTTTGACCGGTATGACCGCCAGTTTCAGGGGCGAGTGGGTGATCTGGTGAATCCTGTGAAGGATCACACCTTGCACAATGTCTATTTGATCATCCTGGCCGAGCAAGGCGCGGTGGGCCTCTTGCTCTATGTGACGCCGTTCTTCTGGTGGCTGCTGCTCTCGATCCGGGTGCTACCGCGTATGCAGACGGAGGGCTTTTGGAGCCGAAAGCTGCTCGGCGTGCTGTGGCTCATCATCGCGTTCATGGTGGTCATCGCCAATTTCTTCAATGTGATCGTGGTCTACGCTTTGGGCCTGTGGTGGATCACGCTGGCGCTGATTGCGACGATGGTTCACCACCATCTGCCGGAGCAGGGCCACTTGGCCGCTGTGACGCGGGAACGGCTGCTGCACCTCTATTACAAGTCGTAACCAGGTAGCTGGAGATTATGGCGCAGCCAGCCGGTCATCGGTTGAGCGATCGTTCTAGTGGTTGGGTTTCAGGACAGCGAAGGAGTTTTCCGTGGGTGGATCATCCGAGCGGCTTTGGGTTTCGCTCATCAATTCCAATCGAGTTCGTCGGTTCACGGCTTCGTCGTTGGCGGCTCCGTTGCTGCGCAGCCGCGCCGCGCAGAAGCTGAACATGACCCGGCGTTATGTGACATCGCTCTATCAGATCGGCAGGGAGCCGGCGCTCTTTCGCGATCTGCGGACGTGCTGCATTTTCATCGGCCACACCAAGACAGGCAGCAGTATGCTGGGCGGAATGCTGGACGCGCACCCCAACATGATCATTGCAGACGGGGCCGACGCTTTGCAGTACGTGCCGCTTGGATTCAGGAAGGAGCAACTCTTTCACATTCTGCTCAAATGTTCCCGGCGGGAGGCGATGAAAGGCCGGGTGACCGCGCGGCGGCTCTCTCCCTATTCTTTTGAAGTGCCGGACCAGTGGCAGGGGCGCTACACCACCTTGCAGGTGATCGGCGATACCACGTCGGAAACTGCTGTGCGGCGCTTGGCAAGCGATCCGGCCTTGTTCGACGATCTGCAAAGGATGATGCGGGGGGTCGATCTCAAGTTCGTTCATCTGGTTCGCAACCCCTTTGACCCGATCAGCGTGATGCGCATCCGCGGCAAGCGCAGCATTGAGAACGCGGTGGATCGCTACTTTGAAACGTGCGAGATGCTGGTGCAGGCGCGCAAACAGATTGACCCGTCGAAGCTGCTCATGCTGCGCTATGAGGATGTCATTCGCAGCCCGGAACAAAACCTGACGCGGCTCTGTGGCTATTTGGGCGTGGCCGCGGGCGACGATTACCTCAAGGCGTGTGTGAGCATTTTGCACAAAACGCCGGATCGGACGCGCGAACGAGTGCCCTGGACGCCAGAGTGGATCGCGGCTGTCGAGCGGAAGATCGCACAAGTTGATTTTCTGGAAGGCTACTCCTTTGAGAACTGACAACGGCTTTTCACCCCTGCAACAATCGCTGCAACAACCGTTGCAACAAGAGGTTGATCCAGCGGCTTCCTCCACGTTGGCGCAGCCGCCGGTCTTTGCCCGCGACCCTGGCGATGCGGGTGCAGGCGATCAAGAAGTGGTCGGCTTAAAGACCGTCCACGACTTTTTGCAGGCGCTGCGCGAGCAGGGAGTGGAATATTGCCACTGGAAGAGCAACGTGCGGCTTGCCGAGGCGCTGCGCGGGGAGACGGATCTCGACCTGTTGGTCAACCGGCAGCAGAGCCAACGCTTCCGCCAGATTCTCTACCAATACGCGATCAAGCCGGTGTTGGCCGCGCCGGGCAAGCGCTATCCTGCCGTCGAGGATTACTTAGGGTTCGACGCCGAAAGCGGCCGATCCTTCCATTTGCATGTGCATTATCAACTGGTGCTGGGCGAACAGTTTGTCAAGAACTATCGCCTGCCCCTGGAAACGCACTTCTTGGCCTCGGTGCGCTGGCTGCACGGGGTGGCGATCCCGTCGCCGGAGTTGGAGATCATCGTGCTTTCGATGCGCGCGCTGCTCAAGTATCGCGACCGGGATGTGATCAAAGACATCTTCAAGATTCGCTACCCTGGCATACCGGACCACATCCTGCAGGAGATTCACTACCTGCTGGGGCAAACGTCCCTGTCGCGCATCGAGCAGACGCTGGGCGAGATCGCCCATCTGGTTCCGGCGGAGGTTGTGCTGGCGTTTCTGACGACCGTCACTGCGCAGCCCCGCGCCGGGTATCGCTTCTATCGTCTGCGCCAGGCTGTGCGCCAGTCGCTGAACCGCTATCAACGGCGCAACCGCGTGCAGGCGATCACCACCTATTTCCACGAGTTGTGGAGTCGGCGCAACACCTTCTTGCGCTTCTCGCCCACGCGTCAGATGACGCCGGTCAATGGGGGGCTGACGTTGGCGCTGGTCGGCGCGGACGGTGCGGGGAAATCGACCATGTCGGCGCTGCTGCGCAAGTGGTTGGGCTGGAAGCTCGACGTGCGAACCTACTACCTGGGCAGCAAACAGCCCTCTCGACGCAGCCGGGCGCTTTACATGCTCTTTCGCATGTTGCGGCGCAGCCACAGCGAACTGACGCGGCGCTTGGATGCAGAGCATTGGGCCGCCCGTTGGCTGGCACGCACGCGCGACACTGCGCGCTATCTGCACCACCTGTCGATTGGGCACGATCGCTTTGGCCGCTATCAGGAGGGGATGAAGCAGGCAATGGCCGGGTCGATTGTCATTTTCGACCGCTTCCCGCTGGAATCGATCGGCAGCGGCGCGGGCTTTCGCCTGCTGGATGGGCCGCAGATTGCGCTCGCCGCGGGCGAATCAAACGCGGTTGCACGCAGGCTCGCCCAGGCGGAGGAACGGCTCTATCTTGCCATGCGCCCGCCGGATCTGCTCCTGGTGCTCGATGTCAGCCCGGACGTTTCGCTGCTGCGTAAGCCTGACCACCAGTTGGCCGCGGTGGAAGCCAAGGCGCAGGCCATCGGCGAACTGCTTGGCATGGGGCATCTGCAGGAGCAGGGCATCCATGTGATTCATCTCAACGCCGATCTGCCGCTTGAGACTGTGTTGGCCCAAATCCAGAGCCGAGTGTGGGCGCTGATTTGAACCGGTGTATGGGATGGCCTGTGCCAAGGCTACTGCCGAGCCATTGTCGAGCCATTGTCGAGGATAGGGGCGCATGATCATCGAGTTTATTGGGACGCCGGGCGCGGGCAAGACAACCTTGCTGCCCATCGTGGCCGACTATCTGTGCGAACAGGGGATTCACGCGCAGACGGTGGTGGATGCTGCACGACCCTATGCACAGCGTTCGCTGGTGGGGCAGCTTGTCGTCCACCTTGCGCCTAAAGGCTGGCAGCGGCCCCTGCTGTGGCAGGTTTTTTACCACCTCAGCAGCGCGCACAGAGTGCTTTTCATGCTGGCCCACCCACGGCTGATCGACCAGGTGGTACGCAGCCAGGTACAGCGGCCCATTGCCGCGGAGGCGCGCTACCATGCGCTGCACTGGTTCTTTCACCTGATCGGCCACTATCAATTCCTGCGCGCGCACGCGCGGCCCGACGAGGCATTGATCTTGGACGAAGGCTTTATTCATCGCGTGGTGCAGATGAACGCATGGGATACCGAGGAGCCAGACCCAAATCGGATCGCAGCCTATCTCGCGCTGGTTCCGCGCCCCGACTTGGTCATCGCGGTGAATGCGCCCTGGCATCTTTGCTTGACGCGCATCTATCGCCGCGGTCTTTGGACTCGTTTTCGCTCCAAGAGCCGAAGTGAAGTAGCGGGCTATGTCTACAACGCGCATCGTGTCGTGTCGTTGACGGTTGAACAAATGCGCGGCGCGGGGTGGCCTTTGATCGAAGTGGACAACAGCCGGGATGATGGCCGCCCGCCACAAGAGGAACTGCGCCGCAAGCTGGCAGAGGTTTCGCTCATGCCACGCACCGAAGCTGTCATTACGCCAGGAGTAAGCAGGGGGATCGCATGACACACTCTTTATCCATTATCTCGCTGCCGCGGCCTTCAACCCTTTATTCCCGCTGGCGTGCGCGCCTGCGTCCCTGCGACATCGAGGCCGAGGTTGTGCAGGCAATCCTGGCGCAGTTCGGGCTGAAGTTGGTCGAGCCGATTCGCAACCTGCCTGTGGGCAGGCGCAATACAAATGTGGCCGTAGAGACTAATGCAGGCCGCAAACTGCTCAAGGGCTATCGACCCCAATGGCAGACGGAGACGGTGCGCTACGGCCATTCGATTTTGACGGCGTTGGCCGCGGCTGATTTTCCCGCGCCGCGGCTGAACACGGCATTGAGCGGCGACACCTTTATCCAATGGCAGGGCACGCACTACGCGCTCTTTGACTTTGAAGCGGGAACCAATTATGCGGGCCGCTTTCTCCTGCGCGGCCATCGCCGTCGGCTGATGGAACTGGCCGGTGCGACGCTGGCACGCCTCCACCAGACGCTGAATGGCTTTACGCCGGAGGGACGTCACCACATGGGCTTTGCCGGGTATGTGGGCAGCCGTTGGCGCGATCTCAACTGGCACATAGACAAGGTGCGTGAACTGCGGGAGAAGTCAGCGGGGCTGGCGAACCCTGCCGAGCGCGCCGCTGCTCAGTGGCTGGTGGAGAACAGCAGCTACATCTTGGGGGAACTTGGCAGGCTCGACGCGGGATTGGCGAACGCCGACCTGCCGCGGCTGATCATCCACGGCGACTATGGCCTGCACAATCTGCTCATTCGCAAGGATGGCAGCGCGGTACCGGTCGATTTTGAGTTGGCGCGGCTTGAATGGCGCTTGAGCGACTTGGTTTCCTGCCTGTCGCGCTTCCGCTATGGCAAACCGCCCCGGCTGGCCTATGACTTTGAAAGCATCGGCTGGTTTATGGACGGGTATCAGGCCCATTATGCGCTGCGTGACGAGGAGTGGGCGCTATTCCCCCAGGTCTGGGCCTTCTATCGTTTGCAGAGCGCGGTTCAGTATTGGAATTCCTATTTTGAGACCGGCGGCCCGCTGCGCAAGCTCTTCTCTGCGCGGGATGCCATTGACCAGGTGGCATGGGCCTTGAGCCACCCTGCCGAGCTTGCACGCTTGGGCACACGACCGGCAAAGGTGCGCCTTGTCCAGCGCCGCGAGCAGATGCGCGCTTGAGCAAGCTGTTGGATGCGAAAAGAGGCGTTTATGCAACAAGAGCCACTGCGGGTGATGCAAGTGGTCTACGATTTGAAGATCGGCGGCGGGCAAGAAGTGGTGCGCACGCTGGTGGAGAATCTGGCCGAGGCCGGGTGTGTGCCCGTGGTCTGTTCCTTTGAGGATGGGCCGCTGCGCAAGGAGATCGAGCGGCTGGGCATCCCCGTCGAGATCTTGCCTGATAAGCGCCACAGCGTTCTGGCCCTGCCCCTCTTCATCGCGGAGATGTGGCGCACACGCCAGGCGCTGATCGACCTGGTGGATCGGTACGAGATCGAGGTGATCCAGACGCAGTTGCTGCGGGTGATGGATCTGCTTGTGCCGACGCTCAAAGCCAGCCGCCGCGTGCTTGTCTTTTGGACATTTCAGAACGCGCTTTTCACCCTGCGCGCCGACCATCTCGCGCGCCACAAGTGGCTGCTGGGTGCGAAGCGGGCCGGGTATCACCTGCTCTATCGCTTGGCAAGCCGCTGGGTCGACGGCTTCATCGCGGTGTCGGACGATGTACGCAGCGCGCTCTTGGCCTATTTCGGCCCGGTGGATGAGAAGATTTCGGTGATCTACAACAGTGTCGACGTGCGGCGCTATCAGCGCTCGGTGGACAAGCAGGCGATCCGCCATGCGTTGGGGCTGCCGCAAGATGCAGCGGTGATGGCAGTGGTCGCTACCTTCAAGCGCCAGAAAGGACACCCCTATCTGATCGAGGCGCTGCCGCCGGTGATCACCCGGTTTCCCAACCTGCACGTTCTCTTCATCGGCGATGGTGAGGAGCGCGAGACGCTCAAGGCGCAAGTGGCCGCGGCAGGTGTCGATGCGCATGTGCATTTCTTGGGCTTCCGCCAGGACATTCCAGACTTGTTGGCTGCCAGTGATTTCTTTGTCCTGCCCTCCCTGTGGGAAGGGCTGCCGATGGCGTTGATTGAAGCGATGGCAAGTGGCTTGCCTGTGATCGCGACCGCGGTTTCCGGTTCGAAGCAGGTGGTGGTCGATGGGGAATCGGGGCTGCTGGTTGCGCCGGGCAAGGCCGATGAACTGACAGAGGCGATCCTGCGGCTGATGTCTGATCCAGGCTTGGCGCAGCGCTTGGCCCAAGCGGCCCCGGCAAGGGTTGCCGCCCGGTTTGGCGCAAGGAAACAGGCGGACGATCACATCGCCCTATACACGCGGGAACGACAGAAGATTGCACGAGTGGACAAGGAGCAGCAAGACGCTCCACGGAGGCGACTACATGAGACAGGATGAACCGATTTTTCTGGCGGGTCCAGACCGCAGCGGCACCAGCTTGATCTATGCCTTGTTGGCTTCTCACCCCAATATCTCCATGGTGAGACGCACCAACATGTGGCGCTACTTCTACAACCGCTATGGCGATCTGCACAACCCGCAGAATTTCGAGCTTTGTTTGTACAGCATGGTGCACTACAAGCGGATGCGCCACTTGCAGCCCGACCCCCAGCGTATTCGCCGGGAGTTTTGGCAAGGCGAGCCGAGCTATGGGCGGCTGTTTGCGCTCTTTCACAGCCACAACGCCGAGCGCCTGGGCAAACCGCGCTGGGGAGACAAGTCGCTGCACACAGAGATCCACGCCGACAGCATCTTTACCGAGTTCCCCAACGCCAAGGTGATCCATATGGTGCGCGACCCGCGCGACCGCGCCGCGTCCATGATGAAGCGCTACGAGAAGAACCGGGGTCGGGTGGCGGCTGCGACGGGCCGCTGGCTGACTTCGGTACAGGTTGGGGAGCGCAACTGCAAGAAGTACCCCGACAACTATATGGTCTTGCGCTATGAGACGTTGGCAAGCTGCCCCGAAGAGACGCTGCGCATGGTCTGTGACTTTATCGGCGAGGCCTATGCGCCGGAGATGCTGCAGATGGATGCGGTTCCAGAGATGAAAGAGCGCGGCGGCAACAGTTCCTATGGTCAATTTGAGCAGGCGGTTATCTCCACGCGCTCGATTGGCCGCTTTCGCGACGTGCTCTCCGAGTCGGAGATTCTTTTTATCCAGATGGCTGCCAAGCAAGAGATGGCGCGCTACGGCTACCAACTTGATCCGGTGCATCTGCCCTTGAGCCGCCAGTTGAAATTCTATGCGTCGAGCTTGCCGCTCAACTCGTTCCGCATGGCGGGCTGGCAGGCGCTGGAGTCTTGGCGGATGCGGAGCGAACCGATTCCCGAAGCCAAACTGGTTCCCGGCACAGAACCGGCCCCACATGCTGCTGGGGGATAGGGCCGCTGTGTTCAACTGTATAACAACTCATGCGACATTGTACGAACAGCAGTCACGATTTGAATAGGGGATTGAGCAAGAGCCATGCGCGCGAGCCGATGCGCCTGCTGTGGGTGTCGGTCAGCGGCCTGCTGGCGCTGATGCTGGTGGCTGTGATGGTCGCGCTGTTGGAGCAGACCGCACACGCCAAAGGATGCACGGCTTGGATTGCGCCCTATCCCGTGGGGGATAACACCAACGAGGGCACTGCCGACGAACCGTGGGCCACGCTGGAACACGCCGCGCGCAATGTGCCCGACGAGGGCTGCACCGTCTGGGTTGAGCCGGGAACCTACTATGGTGAAACACATTTTGTGCGGCGGTTCGAGCAGAACGTGACCTTCAAAGCCGCCGAGCCTTATGAAGTGATCCTGGAGAACCGCGGGACGGTGCTGAATTTCGACGGGGCGCTCAATGTGACGATCGAGGGCTTTGTCATTCGCCATTCCGGGCCGGGCGCGGGGTTTCAGGTGATCAAGATCGACCGCTCTGCTGACGATTGGTCAGAGCACATTGTCTTTCGTAACAACATCCTGCACGACTCGTACAACGATGACCTGCTCAAGATCTATAACGGGGTGCGCTTTGTCACGGTCGAGCACAATATCTTCTTCAACCAGGCGAGCCGTGAAGAGCATATCGACATCAACAGCGTGACGGACATCACCATTCAGGACAATATCTTTTTCAACGACTTTGCGGGCAGCGGACGAACCAATGCTCAGGACACCAAGTCGTTCATCACCATCAAGGACAGCAACGGCGATGACGACGACCAGGTGGGCAGCGAGCGCATCACTGTGCAGCGCAATGTCTTTCTCAATTGGCAAGGGGGGCGCGAGACCTTTATCCAGGTCGGCAACGACGGCAAACCTTATTTTGAGGCGCGCGAGGTCTTGATTGCCAACAATCTGCTGATTGGCAACGGCCCGGACCCGGTCTATGCGCCGATTGGGGTGCGCGGGGTGAAGGATCTGCTCTTTGCCAACAACACGATTGTGGGCGACCTGCCCGGCTCTTCCTTTGGCATGTGGGTCAGCGTGAAAGACAAGAACCCGATCAACGAGGATGTGGCCTTTGTCAACAACATCTGGTCGGACCCGACCGGCACAATGGGGGCCGATGAAGCGTCGGCCAACAAGTTCTCCACCGGCGATAAGGACGCGGTCGAAGGGTTGATCTTGGACAATAACCTCTATTGGAACGGCGAGCGCAAAGTGCCCGCGGGCGATCTGGTCAGCCCGCGCGAGGACGACGAGCGGCGCATCGAGGCCGATCCGCTGCTCAACACCGACCAGACGGATCTGATCCTGCCGCATTGGGATGGTCATGCCTTTCTGAGCGGCAGCAAGTCCATCCGCCATGAGTTTATCCGGCTGGTCGAGACCTATGGCAGAACGACTGCGAACAGCCCCGGCATTGCCCAGGCCGACCCGCAATGGACCCCGGCAGAGGATATTTTGGGCCGACCGCGCGGTGGCAAGCCGGACATGGGCGCGTATGAGTACTACCCGCTGCTCTCCGGCGGCGCGCGGCCAACCCAAATCCTGCTCCACTGGCCCGACTTTGGCAAGCCCGCGGTCGCGTCCTACGCCATCAGCTATACCGACGGCGCGGACGAGGTTGTGATCACGGATATTGATCCCGATACGGTCGCCTATACGCTGACCAACTTGGCGCCCTATGTCCAATATTCGATTGTGGTGACCGCGTATGACGAGGACGAGCGGTTGCTCGGCCAGTCGACGCCGCTTGTTTTGGTCACCGGCGACGATTATTTCTGCTGCCGCCTGCCTTGAACGCAGCCGCGCAGCCATTTGATCCAGGTGCTTCTATGCCCAGCCAGCAACGACCCAACGCGGCGGCTCTCCGTCTCGTTTACCTGATTGGAACCTATCCGGGCCTCACCACGACCTTCATCGACCGGGAGGTGCGGGTGATGCGGCAGTGGGGCGTGGACTTGCAGATCGTGGCGATCCACCGGCCTGCGGCGGGTGTGCCGCTGTCGCCGGAACAGCAGGCATTGCAGCAGGGGATCACCTATTTGCTGCCTGCCAAGGTGCTGCCGCTGCTGCTGGCCCATCTCTTCTTTCTCTTGACGCGGCCCCATATCTATGGGGGGACATTGGGCTATCTGCTGACGCGGCCCCACCCCTCGCACAAGGCGCGGCTCAAGACAGTGATGCACTTTGGCGTGGCAGTCTATGGAGCCTTTCTCTTGCGCAAGCGCACCTTTTATGAACTGCACGCGCACTTTGTGGATCGCACCGCGACGATTGCGCTGGTCGCGGCCAGGCTGCTGCGCAAGCCCTACAGCCTTTCGATCCATGCCGGCGCGGATGTCTTTGTCGAGCCGGTGCTGCTGCGTGAAAAGATTCAAGAGGCAAGGCACGCGGTGACCTGCACGCTCTACAACAGGACGCACATCGAGGCGCTGCTGCAGCAAGACCTGCGCCACAAGATCACGCATGTGCGGCATGGGCTGGAGTTGGCCCATTACCACCCCGCGCCTGAAGCGCCCCAGCCGCGCCCGGCCAATGGCCGCCCGCTGATCTTGTCCATCGGCCAACTGGCGGAACGCAAGGGATTTGCCCAACTGGTGCGGACCTGCGCCAAGCTGCGCGATCAGGGCTATGCCTTTGAGTGCCACATTGTGGGCGAGGGACCCCAGCGCGGCGCGTTGGAAGCGCTTATTGATGAACTCTCCCTGGGCGACAGGGTGACCCTGTGCGGCGCAATGGGGCATGGCGATGTGATCCAAAAGTGCAGGGAGGCGACGCTCTTTGCCCTGCTCTGCGTGGTGACAAGCAGCGGGGATGTGGACGGCATTCCCAACGTGATCGCCGAGGCGATGGCAATGGCGCTCCCGGTTGTCTCGACCCCGGTTTCCGCCATTCCGGAGTTGGTCCGCCACGGGGTCAATGGGCTGCTTGTGCCGCCCAACGATATTGATGCGGCTGCGGCCGCGATGGCGCGCCTCTTGGACGACCCGGCGCTGCGCCATGAACTGGTGTTGAACGGTCGTGAGACGGTTCTTGCGACCTTTGATGTTGAGCGGAATGTGCGGCGCTTTGCGGCGACGCTGTGGCCCGAATGGTTCACCGATTTTCCCCTATCCGTGAGGTTTAATCCAGATGACTATGCAGACAAAGATCATGCCGACAAAGACCGTACAGACGAAGGCTATGCAGACGGACGATACGCCGTGGGTGGCCGTAGCCTGGGCGCCGTATAGCCGGAGAAGTGAGATGTTCGCCAGGGAACTGGGCGGCAAATTGTTCTGTATCCACTATTTGCGTTTCCAGTCTCCGCCCCACGCGCCCTTGAAATATGTGTTGCAGGGCTTGCGCACGCTGCAAGTTCTGTTCAAGGAGAAGAGCAAGGCCATTCATGTGCAGAACCCGCCTTTCGTCTGCGGCCTGGTGGTCTACTTCTACAGCCTGTTGACGGGCGCGAAGTTTGTCTTTGAGCATCACAGCGCCACGTTTGATCCGCCCTGGCGCTGGGCGCTGCCCATCCAGAAGTTCTTGGTGCGCCGCGCCGCGACCAACATTGTCACCAATCAGCATTGGGCGGATGTGGTGCAATCGTGGGGCGGCAAGACGTTGGTCATGTTCGACCCGTTCTTGGATCTGCCCCAGGGGCGGCCGTTTGCTGTCAAGCCCGGATTCAACGTGGCCTTTGTCAGCACCTTTGCCGAGGATGAGCCGGTCGAGGAGGTGATCGAAGCAGCCAGGCAACTGCCCGACGTCAACTTCTACATCACGGGCAACAAGAAGAAGAAACCAGCCAGCTTTTTTGAGAGCGCGCCGCCCAACGTCACCTTTACGGGGTTCTTGGACCTCAACGGCGAATATTTGGGGCTGCTGCGCGCGGTCGATGCGGTCATGGTGTTGACCACGCGCAACTATACGCTGCAACTGGGCGGCTGTGAAGCGTTGGCGGTCGGCAAGCCGTTGATCACCTCTGACTTCCCATACTTGCGCGAGCTTTTCTGGAAAGGGACTGTCTTTGGCGACAACACAGCCGAGGGGATTCGGGATGCGGTCGTGTCGATGCGAGAGCGCGTCGATGAGTTGGCCGCGGAGATCGATATGTTCCGGCGTGAAAGCCGGCGTCTGTGGGATGCGCGTATGCAGCAACTGCGCGAGGTCGCTGTTTCAAGAAACGGGCGCTAGGCGACATAAGGCCCGGAAGGTCGAGTCGGTTCTACACTTTTAAACGGGAGGATTTCAACATGAACGTGCTGATTACCGGAGGGGCCGGCTTCATTGGCTGCAATCTTGCGGATTACCATCTGCGCCGTGGGGATGGCGTGGTGATCTTTGACAATCTGTCACGCAAGGGAACCGACAGCAACCTGGCGTGGTTGCGGTCGCTGCATGGGGACCGGCTGACATTTGTGCAGGGCGATATTCGTGACTTCGAGGCGATGCTCGGCAGCATGTCAGACGATCTGGAGCGCGTCTACCACATGGCCGGTCAAGTGGCCGTTACCACGTCGGTGAAAGACCCGCGCGAGGACTTCGAGATCAATGCGCTGGGCACATTCAATCTGCTCGAAGCGGTGCGCCAGCGCGCGCCGCAGGCGATTGTGCTCTTTGCCTCGACCAACAAGGTCTATGGCGGGATCGAAAACCTGGCTGTGGCCGAGGGCGAAACGCGCTATTACTACCAGGACCATCCCTTTGGCGTGCCGGAAGATCAACTGCTCGACTTCCACTCGCCCTATGGCTGTTCGAAGGGGTGCGGCGACCAGTATGTGCGCGACTATGCGCGGATCTACGGGCTGAAGACGGTGGTCATGCGCCAATCGTACATC
>CAZZNG010000100.1:0-17901 GCA_964655505.1 uncultured Litorilinea sp.
GAAGAAGCGCAGCCCCACCGCGGCTGTAAACAGCTCAATGCGGTTTAGGTAAATAAAGGGGCCAAAGAAGTCGTTCCAGTCGTTGAGGAATTGCAGGATCGCCACCGTGGTCAGCGCGGGCTTCATCAACGGCATCAGCACACTCCACAAAATGCGGAACGGCCCGGCCCCGTCAATGGTCGCCGCCTCATCCAGATCGCGCGGGATGCTGAGCATGAACTGGCGCAAGAGGAACACCATAAACGCGCCGCCGCCCAGCCAGGCCCCGATCGTCAGCGGAACAAAGGTGTTGATCAGCTTTAGCTTGAAGAAAAGCAGGTATTGCGGGATCAGCGTCACCGTGGACGGGATCATCATCGTGCCCAGCATGAGGATGAACCAGACGTTCTTGCCCACAAAGTTGAAGCGGGCAAAGGCATACGCGGTCAACGTCGCGGTGATGATCGTCCCCGGAATCGTGATCGCCACGATCAAAAAGCTGTTCAACATCCAGCGCGCAAAGGGAACCGACTCAAAGACCTGCGCGTAGTTGCCCCACTGCGGATCGCTCGGCAGCAGGTGCGGCGTGAACGAGCGCAGCTCCTGCCACGTCTGGAGCGAACTGGAAGCCGTCCAAAAAAGCGGAAAGGCAAACGAAACGCTGGCAAGGGTGAGCAGGATATACGCGATGATCTTGCCGATCAACCTGTTGCGCCGCTGGGCATCCGAATAGACCCGGTTGGCACTGCCCATGGACACAGTGGCCGGTTGAGATGTAGTTGCCATATCGTCTTAATCCCCGTAACTTAATCCCCGTAGTAAAAAACCCAGCGTTTGGACAGAGACATCTGGAAGATTGTCAGCACGATAATGATGATGGCAAAGAACCACGCCAAGGCCGCGGCATAGCCCATATTCCAGTAGTCAAACGCATGTTTCCAGATATGCAAGGCGAAGAACCAGGTGGCGAAGCCAGGCCCGCCTTCCGTCGCCACAAAGGCAGCGGCAAAGGTCTGCAACGCGCCAATAATCCCCAGCACTGTGTTGAAGAAGATCGTGGGCGTCAGCAGCGGGATCGTTACATGGCGCACACGCTGCCATGCATTCGCCCCGTCGATAGAGGCCGCATCGTAGAGCGAATCAGGAATGCCCTGCAACCCGGCCAAGAAGATGATCATCTGTGTCCCGCCGATTCCAGCCCACAGGCGCATGGAGATCAGCGACGGAATCGCCCAACGCCGATCCGAGAACCAGCCAGGCGGATTTTCAACGCCCAGGTCGCGCAGCGCGCTGTTGACAATGCCGAAGTCGGTATTGAGCAGCCACTTCCACAAAACCACCGACGCAACCAGCGGAACCAATGAAGGCATGAAGAAGAGCGTGCGGTAAAAAGAGACGCCGCGAATCTTCATATTGAGCAGGATCGCCAAGAACATTGACCCCAGTACGCCCAGCGGCACACCTAATCCCGCAAAGTAAAAAGTGCGCCACAACGACGGCCAAAAGAGATCGTCGTTCGTGAACATCTTGACGTAGTTGGCCGCGCCGATAAAGTCCGGCGCGCTCAACACATCATACTTGGTCAGACTGAGATAGAGCGACGCCAGCCCCGGCCCGACAAATAGACCCAAAAAGCCAATTAACCACGGCGTCAGGAACAGGTAACCGTAGATATTTTCACGCCGTTTGATGCGCGAGCCCCGCTGCTTGGACGCGGGTGACGTTACCCTGTTGGCAAGCGTAGCCATTGCAAACTCCTCCGAGCAGAAAACCGTGTAAACCGAGCAAAAGCAGGAGGAACACGCGCGCGCGCTCCTCCTGCTCTCCAGAGACTAGGCCGGGTCCATGTCCAACACAGCCTGGATATTGTCGTGCAGGGTTTGCAGGCCCTGCTCGAACTCAACCGGCTGATTGGGGTCAAAGAGCAGCGCGCCATATTGCGCCACAGCATCCGTGTATTCACGCCCGCGCGAGTTGGCCGGGGCGTGCGCCGGAATGCCGTTCTCCAGGTTGGGCAGGAACCACTCGTGGACCGGGTTATCCTCGATCAACTGCTGCATCACATCCGGGCGCACAAACGCACCCTGGCCCGCGACCAGGTTGAAGCTGTAGCAACCTTCCTGGTTGGTGATGTGCTTCAGGAAGTTATAGGCCTCGGTCGGATGCTGTGTGCCAGTGCGGATATTCCATGTGCCGCCGCGGATCTGGGACGGGAAGCGCCCATCTTCGCGCGTCGGGAAGAGAATTTGCCACGCCTCGCCCACCTCCGGATCTTCCAAGTCACGATCCAGGTTGCGGACATTGAGCGAACCAGCCCAGTTCATGCTGATGCGGCCTTCCAACTGCGCGGCGGGCAGATCCTCAACCGAGCCAGGCGCGGGCAGCACCTTATCGTTTACAGCCAAGTCATACAGCCAACGCAGCGCGGCCTGTGCATTCTCATCTTCGAGCAGCAAGCACTGAGTGCCATCCTCGTTGATCAAGAACGAGTTAAAGACACGGGTAAGCACCGTAAGCGACGTCTCGCCAATGCCAACGGCAAGGCCAAAACGCTCGCCCTGGACATAGAGCGCACGCGCCCATTCGGCGATCTGCTCCATCGACGTGTCGTGCGCGGTCGGCTCCGGCAGGTCAATGCCCGCCTCGCGGAAGTGGGCCGCATTCGTCACTAGCGTGTCCCAACCGGCCCAGCCCCAACTCGGCAGCCCGTAGAGCGAACCCTGGAAGTATTGCAGCGCGATGAACTGATCATACCACTGGGACAGATCGGTATCATCCGCATCGACCAAATCTTCGATGGGCATGATGATGCCCCCATTGATCGCCCGCCAGAAATGGAAGTGGGACGGGTCAAAGGCCACGATGTCGCCCAGGTCGTCCGCCGCGTACATGGCGTACATCTTGCCATAGTTGTCCTGCTGGCTGGAGCCAGTCAGCGGGCGAAACTCAACGGTGACATCGGGATATTCTTCCTGGAAGGTTTCCACGCGCTCCTCATTCCAGCCGGTGCCGGGTGCGCGGAAGGTATCCCAAACAAGCTTCTTGGTGTCGGCAGCGGCCTCTCCGCCCCCTTGGCCGCCGGTGGCCGGCCCAGATGAAGGGCCACACGCGGCCAACACGCCTGCGGCTGCGACTGCACCGCTCAGGTGCAAGAAATTGCGCCGCGACATTGCTTTCGCCATGATTCCGTTTCCTCCTGATAGTTATGCTGGCTGGTAGTGGTATTAGCTGATGTTCGTACGGGTTGGTAATCGTACTGGTTGGTAGTTGTCGATACGCTTTGAGCGATTGCTCGCGCGCAGACAGCGACAAACGTGGGAATCAGAACAACTCTTGCACGGGCGTGCAACGGATTGCTTAACTGTTTCCTTATCTGTAGCGCCGCGCGCCATTGGGAGTTAAACCGCAGAGAACATCCCGCAGCAAGGCAGGCTGCATAGGCTTAGACGCCAGCCTACGATGCCACGCGGCACGCCACCGATGGTAAAGCATGAACCAGCCAGAGGGATAGCCGGCTCCGTGGGCGCACATCTACTCGCCCCTTACAAGGATCACGCCGCGCCGGGCGCAGACTTTCAAATCGGCCACAAAACTTGTGGAACTTGGAGAAAAGTTTCTTGGACTGACCTCGATTACACCATAAGTTTATGCTGAGTGCAAATGATCAATTGGTCATACCACAGAGCCACCCTCGGCGCTGCGTACTCGACCACGCTTGCCCTCTCCCTGCTTTGCACCTATCACAGGCATTGCGGCGCAAGCGCAACCTCTGGTATATTGGCCCAGAGCAGCACCCTTGCCCGCTTTCCACCCCGTCAACCCAACTAGCCCGCGCCCAGGTCCTGCCGCGCGCCGTCTGTTCAACAACGTCTATTCAATAACGTTTATTCAATAACGCTTAATCAACCGATATCCTATCTACATTCATCGCTTATCTACAGCCGCTTATTTACAAAGGAATGTCGTATGGCCTATCGCGTTCTCACCAACACAGAGCTTTCACCGACCATCCTCGAAATGCTATCCCCCACCTGTGAAGTCACCATCTGGCAGGGGCCGGATTCCCCCGATGAGATGCTGGCCGATGTGGAGGGTTTCTTTGTCTACGGTCACCCCAAGATCGGCGGCGCGTTGATGGACCGGATGCCCAAACTGCGTGTGATCAGCAACTTTGGTGTCGGCGTCGACCACATCAACCTCGAAGATGCCGCCGCGCGCGGCATTGCGGTCGGCAATACACCGCGCCTGGTCGATGGCGCAACCGCGGATATGACCTTCGCCTTGCTCATGGCCGCGGCGCGCAACCTGATCATCGGCGACCGCTACGCGCGCAGCCCGGAGTTCACCTTCTATGACCCCAACATTCTCCACGGCTACGAAGTCCACGGTGCGACGCTTGGCATCATCGGCATGGGCAACATCGGCAAAGAAGTGGCCCGCCGCGCCAGCGGCTTTGACATGCGTGTGCTCTACCATAACCGGCGGCGCGACCCGGCTGCCGAGCAAGCCCTTGGCGTCACCTATGCGACCTTAGACGATCTGCTGGCCCAGTCCGACTATGTGACGCTCAACGTGCCCATGACACCGGAGACGCGCCACCTCATTGGTCGCGCTCAACTCCAGACGATGAAACCAACCGCCTTTCTTATCAATGTGGCCCGCGGGGGCGTGGTCGATCACGACGCCCTGGTGGAAGCATTGCGCGAGGGGTGGATCGCCGGGGCTGCGCTCGACGTGACCGAGCCGGAGCCGCTGCCGCGCGACCATCCCCTGCTCACCCTGGACAATGTGGTGATTGCGCCCCATCTGGGCAGCGCCACCCGCCAGACCCGCTACAACATGGCCCGCCGCGCCGTGGACAACCTCTTGGCCGGGCTGGCAGGCACACCCTTGCCCAATCGCATAGCCTGACGGCTTATTGCCCACGCTCCTCTCCCAGCGCGTTGTCCAGCCGCCTCAACGACCTAGAACCGTCTAGGAGATCGCCATGAGATTGGGCAGCGCGCTGGCATTCACACGCAGCGCGCCGCCGCGGCGCCAACCTGCTTGGCTCCGTGCTGGAATGCGCATATTCCGCACCTACAACAAATGTCGCATAACTATTCGTGTCTTCCCTCCGTATAACAACTAGCGACAACTGACGATTAGGCTACGAAAGCAAGACCAAATTCAGACGATTACCCGATGGGATGCCTGACGATTGATTGTCGCGATTCGAATATCCTGTGGTACACTATAGACGGCAGAACACACTACTCCCTTCACCGCTGCTCCGTATGGTGTAAAAACCGGCAAGTTTGTGTATGACGTTTGCCAAACATCCTGTCCGCACAAGGATTCACCCAATTCCGGCGTGATCGTTGCCGTGGCTACACACCAATCATCTGCCGTATCGCCGAGACAAACGACGAAACAGGATCATTGCGCCGCGTTCCTTGCCGAATGCGGTCTGGAGACCTTGTCTTACCGAGCAGGACAAGCCTAGCATAGACAAGATGGTCATCCCATCTATCTTTTGTCCTAGCTGATTGGGGCAGGTGCAGCCGCCCTATGGCGCGGCAACATCCTGTCGGCGATACACTTTGCTGCCCGTCATGTTGTTATGCCAACCACGCCGTTATCAAGCACGCAATGTCAGCCTGTACCCCGGCTGGCGTCATCCGCAGGTTCGCAAGCTGTTTGAACCTGACCACCGCAATATTGGCATTCAATCCAACGAATCTATGTCTAATACGCTCCCGATTGGCCTCATCGCACCATTCCGCCACAGCCTCGTCATCGAGACGGTCGCGCTGGCTGTTTGTGGCCGTTTGCCGGTCGCTGCAGCGCGCGCCACTGTGCGCGCCCGGGCGATCCCTGCTGGTCACAGGCAGATTGTATGGGTCAATCCTACATGGCTTGAGCAAAACGTGTATACCTTGGATAAGGTCATCACACGCACCCTATGCGGTTCGCCACACCGATGCGATTGCAAACCGGTGCAAAGACGGGACGCAGCACACCGAGCGATGACCAATCAGCCGGTGATAGATGCTTCTGGCTCCGTCAATTCCTTCACCGCGATCAACCAATCCGATCACAATGCGGCAGAAGCAGCATTTACCGGCACACACGGGACGCGCAGCCGATCGTCCTGCCGGCGATGCGAGTTTCTCGCCGATACACGCAGCCAAACAGTCCGACATCACAGCCCCACACCACAGTCCCACATCGTGACGCGGGCTGTATACGCTCTTTTATGAACAGCGCCGCTCCGGCGGCATAGCTGGGTGCTTAGCACAACCGGAACAGATCATTCGCCAATCAATTCACTAGATGTGTCGCTTGAAAGGTGGGCAGGTGCCGGTCAAGCCCAAGACCCCCGAAAGCCATCAATGGCGTAGTGCAACAAGGCACGAAGATACATGATGACAAACAACAACAGCGTCCGTATCCTAGTCGTAGAAGACACGTTAAGCCTGCTGCAACTGTACAGCCACCTCCTGAACCAAGCAGGCTATACCGTTCTGGAGGCAGGCTCAGGCCAAGCGGCCAAGCAGATTATCAGCGAGCAACACCCCGACATTGTGCTGCTGGACCGCGTTTTGCCTGACCTAGATGGCAGCGAAATCTGTCACTGGATCAAAAGCAGTCCCGAATACGCCCAGACCTATGTGATCATGGTCTCCGCGCTGCGCACAAGCGATGATGATCGGTTGGGCGGGCTGGAAGCCGGGGCCGACGACTACCTGGTCAAGCCGGTCGGCAGACGCGAACTGCTGGCGCGCGTCAACGTCGCCGCACGGCTCAAAACGGCTCAATGGGCGCTGCAAGCCAGCGAGGCCAAGCACCGCACCTTGACCGAGAACTCGCCCGACTTGATCATACGGCTCGATCCAGCCGGGCAGCCCATCTATGCCAACCAGCGCCTTCGCTCGCTGCTCAAGGTAGACCCGGCTGACTTCCTGGCGCATGGCTGGCAGGTGCTGCAAATGCCGGCTGATATGGTCTGCCGCTTGCGTCGAGCCTGTGAACTGATCGCATTGACCGGCGAAGAGCAGCGCATCGACGTGACCCACCAGGTCGGCGGCGAACTGCGCTTTATGGACGCGCGGCTTGTGCCCGAATTCAACCGGGACGGCAGCGTAAGCTCGATCCTCGCCGTGCTGCGTGATTTCACAGACCACATTCGCGCCGAACAAGTCATCTCCCGGCTGGCCGCCGTTGTCCAGCAGACCCATGATCCGGTCGTCATGACCGATCAGCATGGCATGATCGAATATATCAACCAAGCTTTTCAGACGCTCACCGGCTGTGATGAGCGCTGCATCGGGCAGACCATCGGCGCAATCTTGGGCACGGCAGACGAAAATCAAGACAACATCCTGCAGCACTTTGCCGCGGTCCAGGCCGGCCAAAAATCTTGGGAAGGGGTTTCGTACTTCCAACGCGCAGACGGCCAACGCTGTGAGGTCGAAGCCAGCATCTTCCCGATTACCGATATCCACGGCAATATCACCAGCCTCGTTGGCATGTTGCGCGACTTGACCGAACGCCGCCGCAGCGAACGCGAGCGCGAAGCCCTGCTCGCCATTGCCGGAGCGCTGCGCAAGGCCACCACCCGCGATGAAATCGTCACCGTCGTTCTCGACCAGATCATGGCGATGCTCAATGTTGAAGGCGCGGCGCTGGCAACGCTCGACAGCGAGACAGGCGAAACCGTTATCGAAAGAGCGGTGGGCGAACACAGCTACATGACCGGCGCGCGCTACAAAGAGCCGACCGGCGTCATGGAGCAGATTCTTTCCACCGGCCAGCCCTACCTGCTCAACGAACTGCACTTGCCCCAAGTCCCGGCAGCCATCCGCGAGGCGGACATTGTCCATGCCTTCCTCGGCGTGCCCATGATCGTCGAACAGCGCGGCATCGGCGTCATCTGGATCGGCAGCGTACACAAGATCTCGCAGAAATCCAGCGATATCCTCTTTGCCCTGGCCGAAATGGCCGCCAATTCGTTGCACCGTGTCGCGCTCTACGAAGAGTTGCAAGCCTATGCCGCGGATCTAGAGCGCCGCGTCGCAGAGCGCACCTGGGAATTGGCCGAGGCCAATCAGCGGCTGCTGGAGTTGGATCGGTTGAAGTCCAAGTTTGTGTCGAATGTGTCGCATGAACTACGCACCCCCATCAGCAACCTCAAGCTCTACATGTCCTTGCTCAAGCGCGGCAAGAGCGAGAAGCGCGCCCACTATGAAGCCATGCTCGAAGTGAGCGTCCAGCGGCTTGGGCAACTGGTCGAAGACATCCTCAACCTCTCGCGGCTTGAGATCGCCCAGTACCAACCGCGCGACTTTGCGCCGACCGACTTCAACGCCATCGTCAGCCAGACGGTGAACTTGCACCTGCCCCAAGCTGAATCCAACGGCGTCACGTTGCAGCTCGACGTGGATGAGGAACTGCCGTTGATCTATGGCGACTATAACCAGCTCTCGCAGCTCGTCTCCAACCTGGTGGTCAACGCGCTCAACTACACACCCGCAGGCTGTGTCGAAGTCACCACCTATCTGCCCAATGGCGGCAGTTCGATTGGCCTCAAGGTAAAAGATACCGGCATCGGCATCATGCCCGAAGATCAACCCCATGTATTCGAACGTTTCTACCGGGGCAGTCACCGTCAGGCCGACCACATCCCCGGCACGGGCCTGGGGCTGGCGATTGTCAAAGAGATTGTCGAGATCCACCACGGTTCAATACAGTTGGAGAGCCACCCGGATGTCGGCACGCAAGTTCATGTGATCTTGCCGGTTCAGGCTGATCCAGGCGTGGGGGATTAGCCCACCCCATCTGCAAGCCATATAAAAAAAACGAGGATGCCCATTGGCGTGGGCATCCCCGTTTTGCTTCACTGGATCAATCTGCATGACCCTAGTTCTGCGCGCAATGGGTGCGCTACTGCTGCATTGAAACCGTCAATGACCCTTCTTCCATCTCAATTGACAGCGGCACGCCGCCCACCTGGCTCGCCAAGATGCCGTTGATCTGTTCGGCAATGGGCGCCAGCATAGAAGCGCCGACCGCATAGGTGCCCGCCGACGCCTGGTCGAGTGAAACCTGGAGCATACCGTTCTCCACTGTCAGGTCGCCAGCGACGGTCAGCGTATTGCCGAAGGCCGTAGGCAGCACACCATCGACCAACTCAACCTGCAAATAAAGGCCGTCCGGCTCAAACCAAGCTGTGATCGCCTCGACCGGGTTGTTTTCGCCCGAATTGGCCTTGAGCAGTTCGGTCAACAGGCTGCTGAACTCGGATTCGGTCCAGGTCACCTCGCCCGCCAAGAGTGCAGTGGCCCCTTTGTCCTGGGCCGCCAACGCGGTATTAATGTCGATGGGAACCTCACGGTCCGGGACAGTCACTCCCTGGCCGACGCTACAGGCTGCCAAACCGGTCGCCAGTACCAGCGTCGCAACTCCCATGGTGATTTTGCGTAACATCATGCGAATTCTCCTCACTTGCGTTAGGTAAATTGATAAAGACAACAAGATCTAGCCAATGCAAAGCCGGCTTAGCCCTCGACAGCACGCAGCGCCTCGACAACCGGCGCGGCTTCCTCCTCCAAAACAGCTTGCACATCGGCAAAAGCGGTCGCCACATCGTCCGACTGCACCGTGATGCGCTCCAACCCTGAACCAATGATCTGGTCACCGTTGAGCTGGTCACCGTGCCGCCAGCAGAACAAAGAGAAGCCATTCTCTGCGCTCCGCCGCTGACCGCCGCCGAACAGCCTGTGTCATAGGGTCATCTCCTAAGTGGGGAAATACTCTCCCGAACTTAACAGAGCACGCCGTTTTTGTCAATGGAGTGAAAGGTCAATGGAGTGAAAGATAGAAGGGGCAGATTAAGGGATGTATCGTGCATGGTTATGAGTTTGTTAAGGTTCACTGTGTCGCTCTGCGCCAGCGCCGGTCTGCGCCAGCGCCAGCACCGCTCTGAGCGCCGCCGCTACTTCCGGCATGGCCTCGATCTCGTCTGGCGTCATCATCTCGCCCGCCATGCGTCCCACCAAGGGCTTGCCCAAACTGACAAGTTCCTTCACATGCCGCCGCGGGTTGCCCAATGTGTCCCGCGGCGGCTGTCCACGCCGCGCCAAACACGCGTTCACCAACGCCAACAGGCGCGGCGGCGCAAGCGCCGCGGCCAACGCATGTTCAAAATCCACATCCAGCACAAAGAGCGCATCGGCCACACCTGCATAGGTACGCTGCCGCGCGCGCCGCTGGCCGTCGCCGTCCAGGATCACAACATGGGGAATCCCAAATCCGGCCAGAATCTCATGGTAGATGCCAAAGTTGCCGATGCCGTTGACAAAGACCACCGACACACCGGCCCCATCCAGATCAAGCCCCAGCGTGCGCGCAAAGGCGGGCAGCGCGAAATACTCGGCCTGCCCCTCGACCAAGAGCACTGCACGCGCAAAGAGCATGTCGCTGCGATCTTCCTGCAAATATCGGTTGACGCGCTGCACCAATTCAGGCTGCATCCGCCCCAGATCGAGCTGCAACGCGCGGCTCACCGGCACAGACCCCACGCGGCGCACAATCGCCACATTGGCCAACGGTGTGCGGTTAACGAATTCGTGGGCATGGGTCGTGAAAAGCACCTGATCCTGCGCGCCGATCTTCTCCAGCAGGTTAAGCAGGACACGCGTCGCATGGGGGTGCAGGTACAGTTCCGGCTCTTCGACCGCAAATAGGTAATCTCGCTCGCGCCGCCGCACCACCTCGCACCAGGTATGCAGCAGCGACACCACCAGCGAACGCTGCATGCCCAAGCCATGCTGATCCAGATCAAGCGCCACCCCATCGTCGATCTGCAGCACGCTCTGGGCGAATAGCTGGCGCAGAGAAGGAACGCCCGCGGCCAGATCCAGATGCACCCGCTTGGGCTGCGGCGTGATCGCGCCTAGCCCCGCGCTCAACTTCGCTTCAAGCTCGTCCAGCACACCTCCTGCGCGGCTGTCTTCGCCCCCATCCGGCGGCGCCGTGTGTCGCTGCGCCGAAAGCTCGGCCAGTTCGTCGAGCAAGGCCACCATCCGCCCCACCGCGCTGGACGGCTGCGCCGCGGCCAGTGTCGCGTCGATCAGGTCGCTCAACAGGCTCTTGCGCTCCAGGTTCGTCTCCTGCTGCAAGCGCCGGTCGGCCCAGATCACGCGCCATTCGGGCAGCAGACGCTCGCACGCGGCCCGGTCGCGCGGCGTCTGGCGGACGTAGCGCCCATCGGCGCGGCGCGTGTAGCGGCTGCGCCGTTCCCCCTGCCACACGCTCGCCACAGTCAACTGCCATTGGTCGCCCTGGCGCGTGCAGTGGGCCATGTGCCAAGCAGTCGGGTTGTCAATGCGCCCTGCCAGCGTCACCTCGACCACAATAGGCCGGTCGCTCCGCTTGGCATGAAAATTGCACGGGTCCAGCTTGACCGTCGTGCCAAAGAAATGGTGCAGTGCCAGCAAGATTGTCGATTTGCCCGCGCTGTTGGCCCCCACAATCGCACCGAGCAGCGGCTGCCCGTCCCCATGATCCCACGGCAGCCGCAGCCGCAGTTCCGCCCCCGTCCAGCAAATGCGTACCACGCGCCCACGCGTCCCTTCCTCCGGCTCAATGTGGGCCGCCACGGGAGCCGCGCGCAGCCCCGAAATACGTACCTCGCGTACCCGCATACGGTCTCTTGCATCCTTCCATTGCCCAAACTGCAGGAAGTTCAAGTCGATAACCATCCAATGCTGCGGCGAGATTCCGAAAGATCCAACCGGTCGGCCTACACATCCGCGGCTTCGATCAGCCGCAGCAGCGCCTGGTGGATCGCCACCATCGCCAACGTATCCCGTTGGCAGTAGGCGCGCAGCGCGCTCGCCAATTCATCGCGCAGCGCCGCGTCGCGGCTGCCGATCAACATGCGCCAGACAGCCTGTGCCTGATCCCCCCGGCCCACAGCCAAGTCCTTGTAGCTCAACCCTGGGGCCAAGACCGGCAGCACTGCCTTGATCGAATTCGACCCTTCAAAAGCCGGGTCAAGATAATGGTTGCGGAAGATCTCAAGCTGATCCCACAGCCGTGCCACGATGTCGCGCAGGCCGCGCCGGTACTCAGGAAAATCATGCGCCACTTCCTGCAGCACCGTCCGCTCAAAATGTTCGTTGTAGACCACGACCGATCCGGTTGGGCCGATCTGCTCCAGCAGCTGCGCCGCCAGCAGCGGGCGAGGATCGCCCGTGCCGGTATACAGAAAGTCCATGTGGGTCAAACGCCCGTCCGCGTCCAGCCGGTGCAAGCTGTACTGAAAAGGAAGCTGCTGATAGGCACGCATACCGTCGAAGCGGGGCACGGCAAAGGCATACGTCTCAAAGTCAAGAAAATAGATCGGATAGACAAGCTGCGCCAGGCGTTCGGCAATCGCCGCATGGTCGATGGCCGCGCGCCCCGCGATCACCTGTTCCACATAAGCGCGCTGCGCCGGCGTCAACGGAAAATCCGCCGGAACATCGCGCGCGGCCAGGATGCCGCAGCGCAGCAGCCGCCGCACCTTGTCGGGCGGCAGCCGCGGAATGGTGAAAATCGAATGGCGCGGCACATGCTGCCAGCAGTGAGCTTTGACCGGACAGGGATAGGGCAGCCAACAGTGGGGGCCGATGTTGATGCGCGGGACGCTGCGCTGCGCCATGCGCCGCTGAAAGCGGGCAACCCGCTGTGGAATGTGGTGCAGCAGGCGGGCCACTCGCGGCGTCACATCGACGCGCCGAAAGAGATCGCCGCGTCCCCCCTGGCTGTTTAGGTGCATCAGTTCGACCGCGGCCACGTCAACGCCCGCCCCCTGGAGAACCCACTGCTGGATCGCCAGGTCGTGCAAATGATGCGCCTTGACCTGGGTCGTCGCCTTGACTTCGACGATGATCCACCCGCGCGCCGGGTCATGGCGCAGGATGTCACAACGTACAGAGACGCCCTTGTATTGGAACGCGGCTTCAAAGAGACAGGTCACACCCTGCGCCAACACGGCTTGCGTCTTGGCGAGCGCATAGCGCCCCGTCCCGCGGATCAGCACCCCACCGGGAAACTGTGTGCGCGCGGCAATGCCCACCTCGACCCCCTGGGCGCGCAGTTGCGCCTGGGCCGGTGAAGCGCTCCCCTGCCGCTCCGGCGCATTCACTTCGATCCACAGCCGCTTGATGCACTGTAGACCGTTCAGATACCTCGATTTGGTCAGCAGCTTAGAACGTGCCATCTCTACGAATCCGGTTTCTCTTTCTTTTGTTTGCGCCGGCGCGACGGCGGCAGGGGCGAATCGGCTGACGGGGCATCAGAGGGCGCATCGGGTGGTGCATCAGATGGTGTATCGGACGGTGTATCGAGCGGCGCTTGATCAGGGGTTGCCTGCCCATCCAGCACAGGCAGGGCATTGATATTGGGCAGCACAGCAGACTGATAGCGCGTGATATCTTCGATGCTCGCCGCCTTGGACGCAGACCGCGGCCGCGCGGCACGAATATCGACCACGTCGATCACAACGCCGTGCGAACGCGCCCGCGCCGAGGCCAGCGCTTGCAGTGTACGCACCTGTTCGCTGTGGTCGTCGGTTTCCAAAAAGATCGGCACATAAATGCCGTAAGTCGCCTTGTCGGCCATCAAGTAGATGGGCAGTTGCAGCGAAAGCCCATCTTGCAGCTTGGCGCTGTGATAGAGCTTGACCTCGGCCAAGCAGCGGAAATCGTGGCCGATGGAAAATTTAAAGTCGAGCAGCCCGCGGCCGGTCATCGACTCGCGGTCCATGTCGATATTGAGGCTGCGGCACATGGGGCGCAGCCAATGTTTGAGCGCGATCTGAATCTCCTCTTCGCTGCGCAGGACTGGCTTGCCCTCTGGGCTGCTGGTTACCAGCAGCCGATAGCCCTCGTCCTGCTCGACTAAGTGGCGAATCTCATAGAAGAAGCTGCGTACCACGCCAAAGAACTCGGCCTGGCTGCGGATCTGAAAGTTGGTCAGGCCGCGCACGCGATCCGCGGAAACACCCAAACTGCGCGCAATGGCCTCGACGTTGGATTCGTCGAGCCGCTGCGTCTCCACCGCGCCTGTCTTGGCTGGGGTCGTCTCTGGTTGCTGGTGCAGATCGTCCATCTCGACCAAGAGCCAGCGTCGCATAAATTCACTGCCCACCGTCCACCCGTCAGGCGTCTCGCGCAGGTGGCCCAGTTCGCGCAGCCCTTGCAGCAGCCCCGGCAGCCGCGCCGCGTGCTGTCCCCCTAAATAAGCGACCAACTCCTCATCAGCCACAGTACCTTGCCGCGCGACATGCAGCAGAACACGCTGCTCCAGGTCGCTCAAGCGCTGGTAGTCCAGCTTGAAATAACCGGCCAAGAGCGAATCCACGGCTAGATCCTCCTCGCGCACAGGCCGCAAATGGCCCACGCCCGCGGCATCGACCGTGTAAAGCTTTTCGCACAGATATTGGATCAAATAGGGGTGATGGTGGGTGTAGCGCAGAATGTCGTCGAGCACCTCCCCGTCCACGTGCACCGGCACGTTTGCCTGCGACTGGCGCACCAGCGCGGCCGCGCCTTCCTGCTTGAGCGGCCACAAGACCACCATATGAAACCCAAACAGGAACGGGCTTGTGGTCCACGCCATGTTGCGTTCGGTCAACTGGCCCAACTGACGTGTCGAGGTCATGATCGTGCGCAAATGCCCCTCCTGCATGGCCTTGCGCAGCCGCGCCAGCCAGGCCGGATCGCGGTCGCTGATGTCGAGCAGGACTTCGGCCTCATCGACCAGCAACAAGAGTTGCCGATCTTGGCGCAGCAAGAGGCGGCTCAATTGGCGCAAGATCGTGACCGCATCGTCAAGCTGCGTCAGGGTTTCGATCTCCGCACCGGCAAGCCCCAGTTGTTCGCCCGTCAGTTCGATGACCCAGCACAGTTCCTGGGTCAAATCCAGCGGCGTCGCGCAGCCCTGCAAATCCCAAAAGAGGGGCGCATAGGGGGAACCAGGCTGGGCGGTTAGATACTCGATCTGGCGCAGCAGTGAAGTCTTGCCCATCCGGCGCGTGCCGACCACCCAGATTGCGGTATCGTGCGCGCTGAGCAGATAGTTGATCAGGCGTTGGCGGTCGTAATGCTCATCCCCTCGCACCCACCGCCCCACAATGTACGGGCTGCCTTGCACGCCGCTTCTCCCTCCCTTACAACAAAGCGCAGCCCTTGCGGGGCTGCGGACCTTGTTTTCCCCTGTCGCGGGCGCATCCCTCTACAACACAGGTGCATCCGCACAAAAAAGCGAGAAGCCAGGCTAGCGGTTGCCGCGCGCCAGTTTCAAGGTCAGCGCTGGCATCTAGCCTGGCTTCTCTGTTTTTATCGGACTAGTGGCAAATGCGCCGGTGATCCAAGCCGGTCATGCGGCAGCGATAGTGTGCAAAGGCCATTCGCACGATACGAATACCACACCACCAGCTTGGGCCGGACAACCACAGCGCCGATTGCGACAAGCGTCGCAAAATCGAATGACACCTCCCACAGAGTCTATCGGCGACAAGCAGCCGCCCTGCTGCCTGCTTGTCTCTGGTCTGGATCCAACAATCGGAACGAACGCAAGATAAAGGGTCCACTCTCGTCTAGGACTCGGTCTAGGCTGCGTCGATCGGGAAACGCAGTCCCAACCACTTGGCTAGGCTGGCCGCGCCGCGCCCGGTTCCCAACGGGCAAGCGACGGTTCAACCAGAGCCACTATCTTGTGCCGCTAAACCTCCTTTGACTGTTGCTTGGGCAAGCAGCGCACTGAAAAGGTCCGCCTCCTTTCATTCCAACGTGCGCCGGTCTCGCCAACCAGAATGACAAACCAACATGAATCCTTAGGTGTCTCTGCGATGAAAACTTATTACGTTAACATAGTAGCCCACTTCTGCGCCGTTGTCAATACCCAATTTACAAAAAATGCCAACTTTATGATTCTGATGCATAAATTCAGCACAAAAAATTACGCAACAGAGCCGCCAACCTACCCTTTCCCGCGCCTCAAACCAGCCGCATGGTATAATGGCCGCGGCCACGAAGCCCCACCCACCAACCAACTATCACCACACATGCCACGCATTCCATGCTTGGCGGAGGACGCTATGAGGATCACCGATCTCCAGATCTTTGTTGTCGGCAACCCCTGGAAAAATTGGGTCTTTGTCAAACTGCATACCGATGAAGGACTGACTGGCTTGGGCGAAGCCACCGGCGGGCTGGCGACCAAGCCCAACGTCGGCGATGTGGAAGAATTGCGCCGCCATGTGATTGGCGAAGACCCGCTGCACCCCGAACGCATGTGGTACAAGCTGCACAAGGCGCGCTTTTACGGCGTCACCATCGGCATGAGCGCCATCGAGCAAGCTTGTTGGGACATATTGGGCAAGAGCCTGGGCGTGCCCATCTGGCAGCTTTGGGGCGGGCAGCACCATGAGCGGCTGCGCGTCTATGCGAATGGCTGGTACAAAGGCGAGCGCACGCCCGAAGACTTTGCCGCCAGAGCCAAAGCCATGGTCGACAGGGGCTATACCGCGCTTAAATTTGATCCTTTTGGCGGCGCTTACCAGCAGATCACCCCGGAAAGCGAAGAGCTTTCGGTCGAAATCGTGCGCGCGGTGCGTGCGGCGGTCGGCCCGCGCGTCGATCTCCTGATCGAAGGCCACGATCGCTTCACCTTGAGCACCGCGATCCGCCTGGGTCGCCGCCTGGAGGAATTCAACCCCTTCTGGTTCGAGACGCCCGTGCGCACCTACGACTTGGCGGGCCATGTGGAGGTGGCGCGCTCGATCAAGTTTCCCGTGGTACTGGGCGAAGGCTTCAGCGAACTGCGCCAATTTGCCGATTTGCTCGCCTACCGCGTGATCGACATTGTCCAACCGGAGCCGCAGAAACTCGGCCCCAGCCGCGCACGCCAAGCCTGTGCCATCGCGCTGGCCTATACCGGGCTTGTCGCCTGTCATCAAGCCCAAAGTCCCTTCTGCACAGCCATGAATGCCCACATTCACGCCTCGATTCCCAACTTTCTCATCCAAGAGAACTTCGATGACTCAGCCGAACCGTGGACCTGGGACGTGCTGCAAGGCGTGCCGCGCGTGCAAGACGGCTATCTGCCTGTGCCCACCGCGCCCGGCTGGGGCGTCGAACTCAACGAGGAAGCCGCGGCCGAGCATCCCTACAACGAAACCCACTTCCTGCGCCTCTTTGAAGAGGGATGGGAGACGCGCCGCCCCCCCAGACCAGCCTAAGCGCGCCAACTTGCCTGCCAATGGCGAGGGCCGCGGAACGCACTTTGCGCCCGCGGCCCTCGCCGGTTTCTGTGACACACGGTTGTTCAGGGCGATGCACCGGCAATCTTCACATGCCGGGTCCGCTGCCTGCCAACCGCATGGCTCACCGCTTCCCCTTTGCGCCCACAGCCTAGATCGCAGATGTTATCAAACCATGATCGTCCCGTTGTGGCGCTGTTAACGTTTGCGACGGCTGCCGCTCAACGCACCCGTCCCCTATGGCTTCCTTATGGCAGGGGTGGGCCGCCGCGCTGATAAGTCGAAGAATCCAGGACAGCCAGCCAATCAAAATCAGTAAAGCTCTGCTGGGTGAGCGGCACATAGCTCATATTTTTGCTGCTGTCGGAGCGAACCGGCAGCGACGCGATGGCCGTCTGGGGCAATCCTTGCCCGCGGTGGGTGGGGATGAAGCGCCCTGGACCTGGCGCGGCCATGAGCAGCGCCTCAAGCGTACCGGCTTCGGGCTGTGCGATCCCATTCGCTTCTGAAACACCCAGAGCCGTACTGATCACCGCGTAGCGCGGCCCGATCATCCGGTCTACATGCGCCCCCGCGGGCCACCAGGCAAACGTCTCCGCGTTGAGCGCCCGCTGCCAAGCAGGCCAGAC
>CAZZNG010000101.1:0-17815 GCA_964655505.1 uncultured Litorilinea sp.
AGGCCGGGCCGGGCGCACAGCTTTTCGAACTCTAAGCGCGCGACCGGCTGGGCGCTTATTGGCTGTACTGCGAGTCATCCAGGTCGATCAGGTGCTCGGTGCGGTTGTGAAAGTGGAGCCGCCATGTCTCGCGACCGGCCAGCGCAACATACTCGAAATAGGTGATGGCCGTATTGTGGTCCCAGACTTCGCAGCGCCGCCAAGGGCCGATGTTGAAGATATGGTCAAAGGCTGCTTCGACCACGCCGCCGTGGGCCACGATCAAGACTGTCTGCTGGAAGTGGTCGGTCACCATCTCTTCGATTGCCAGGCCGACGCGGGTGCGAAAATGCATGAAGGTTTCGCCTGCTTCCACATCGAGCGCCAGCGGCGCAAACGGGCGCGCGCTGGCCCAATAGTCGGCAAAGTCACGCGGCAGCGCGTCGTTGGGCCACGGCGTATGGTCGAGCCGGTTGTTGCCGATCTCGCGCAGCCGGTCGTCAAAGCGAATGGGCAGGTCATAGACTTCAGCCACAGCCGCCACGGTTTCACGCGTGCGCCGCATGGTGCTGGCGTAGATCACATCGACCTGCGGCACATGGGCGGGCAACCAGGCGGCCAAACGCGCGACCTGGGCTTTGCCCAGATCGGTCAGCCCTTCGTCGGTGTTGCCATTGGGCCAGTCACGTAAGTTGACATAGCTTTGTCCGTGTCGAATCAGATAGAGATGCACGCTTCGCCTCTTGGATTTTGCTGCTGCAAGATTTCGCTCCAGGATTGGGCCGGAGGAAGCCGCAACGGGCAGCGCAGCAGGCACGTTCGGTAGTCCCTGAGTTTAGCGCACTTGGGCGCAGCGCGCCAGCCGCGCGTTCACATTTCGCAATAGGAGCGCAACAGGAAATAGACCTCATGACCGTTCGTCACTACTATACCGACGCCTATACCACCGAATTTGAGGCCACTGTGGTCGCGGTCGAAGCGGCGCAGACAGAAACAGACGGGCCGGTGGTGCTGCTCGATGCGACCTACTTCTATCCCACCTCCGGCGGGCAGGCCAACGACTTGGGCACGCTGGGCGGTTCGCCTGTGGTCGATGTGGTCGCGGCGGAGGATGGCACGGTGCGCCATCTGCTGGCCGCGGGCGCGCCCTTGCCCGCGGTAGGGGCCGCAGTGCATGGGATCATCGACTGGACGCGGCGCTTCGACCATATGCAGCAGCATTCAGGCCAACACTTGCTGTCGCAGATCTGCTACCGGCTCTTTGAGTTGGAAACGGTGTCCGTCCACTTTGGCGCGACAGAATCAACGCTGGATCTGGACGGCGAATTGACGCCGGAGCAGATCGCCCAGGTCGAAACAGCCGCCAACGAGTTGGTCTATACTGCGCTGCCCATCCGCGCCTATTTTGTGGATGAGTCCGATCTGGGACAAGTGCCGCTGCGCCGTCCGCCCAAGGTGAGCGGGCAGATTCGCATCGTGGAGATCGAGCGCTATGACTATTCAGCCTGCGGCGGAACCCATGTTCACACGACCGCGGAGATCGGGCCGATCAAGCTGTTGCGCGGCGAGCGGCGGCGCGATCAGACACGCGTGACCTTTTTGTGCGGGGGGCGCGCCCTGGCCGACTACCGGCGCAAACATGATCTGCTGACCGAAACCGCTGCGCTCTACAGCACCGATGTCAGCCAAGTGCCCGAATTGGTCGCCAAGGCACAGGATCAGATCAAACAGTTGCAGCGCCGCGTCGACCAGTTGACGACCGACCTGCTGACCTATGAGGTATCGGCCTTGCGCGCCCAAGCCGAGCCGGTGGGCGGATTCCACCTGGTGCGCCAGGTGTGGGCAGAGCGCAGCGTGGATGCGCTCAAGACCGCGGCCAACTTGCTCACCGAGACGCCGGGCACGGTGGCGCTGTTGGCGACGACCAACGGCGACAAGACCAACGCGGTCTTTGCCCGTGCAGCCGATGTGGACGCGCACATGGGCAATCTGCTGCGCGCGGCGCTGCAAGCCTTTGGCGGCAGGGGCGGCGGTCGCCCGGAATTTGCCCAGGGGGGCGGCGTGGCGGCTGACCAAGCCGATGCGCTGCTGGCGTTTGCACGCGATCAACTGGCCCAAGCAGGCTAGGCGAGCGCGCCGACCTTACAGCACGAATTGACCATGAATTGACAAGGAGACGAAAATGGCGGAACTTGGCATTTTGCACCCCGGCCAAATGGGGATCTCGGTGGCGGCTTCGGCCCAAAACAGCGGCAACAAGGTCTATTGGGTCGGCGCAGCGCGCAGCGCGCAAACCCGCGCCCGTGCCGAAAAGCATGGCCTGATCGACGCGGGCACGCTGGAGGAGTTGTGTCGCACGGTGAGCATCTTGCTCAGTGTGTGCCCGCCCCATGCCGCGGAGGAAGTAGCGCGGGAGGTGATGGATACCGGCTTCCGCGGCCTCTATGTCGACGCCAACGCCATTGCGCCGCAGCGGGCCAAAGCCATCGCAGATCTGGTGGAAGCAGGCGGCGCGACCTTTGTGGACGGCGGCATTATCGGCCTTCCGGCCTGGCAGCCGGGCACGACCTGGCTCTATCTCTCCGGCCAAGAGGCCCAAACGGTGGCGGGCTGTTTTGCAGCAGGCCCGCTGGAAACCGCGGTGCTGGGGCCGGAAGCGGGGCAAGCCTCGGCGCTCAAAATGTGTTACGCGGCCTACACCAAGGGCACGACCGCGCTGTTGGCAGCCATCTTGGGCACAGCCGAGTCGCTTGGCGTGCGCCAGGCGCTCATGGAAGAGTGGCAGCGTGATGGATCCGATTTTGCCGCCAGCACAGAGCGGCGCGTGCGCGAGGTGACGGCGAAAGCGTGGCGCTTTGCCGGGGAAATGGAGGAGATCGCGGCGACCTTTGAATCCGCCGGTCTGCCTGGCGGCTTTCACCAGGCCGCGCACGATGTCTATACGCGGCTGGCTGGGTTCAAAGACGCAGCGGAAACGCCCGGCCTGGACGAGGTGCTGGCCGCGCTGGGCCAGGCCGATCCCCAACCCGACGCGCGCTGACCATGCTGGTTGCCTTTGATACGGCCACGACCACCGCGTCGGTGGCGCTCTACGACTTGACCGACGACACGCTGCTGGCTGAAGTGACCTGGCTGGCGCGGCGGCGGCACACGCAAGACCTGTTGGTGACGACACAGACCCTTTTGCAGGGCTTGGCGTTAACGCCCGACGCGATCACCGCGCTTGCTGTGACCACCGGCCCCGGCAGTTTCACCGGCGTTCGCATTGGCCTGAGCGTGGTCAAGGGGATGGGCGTGGGGCTGGCCGCGCCGCCCGCGGTGGTAGGTGTGCCGACGCTGGTGGTCACGGCTGCGCCGTGGTTGACCGCGGCTCAATCCGCCGGGGCTGAAGTATGGGCGCTGATCCAGGCAGGCCGCGGGCGCTATAACTGGGTGCGCTTTGAGCCGGACGGCGACCCGCTGCACACGGCTTGGCCGGGTGTGGATGCGCACCAGGCAGGCACAGCCGCGGACCTGGCGGCTGCCGTGGCGGCCCAAGCCGGCGCGCCGGTCTGGTTGGTGGGCGAGATCGGGGCCGATCTGCGCGCGGCGCTGACGCCCCTCTCCCACCTCACGCTGATGGATACGGTGAGCGGGCTGCGCCGCGCCGGGGCGCTGGCACAGGTGGCCGCGCGGCGCATGGCCGCGGGCGCGGTGGATGATCTGGCGTCGCTGCAGCCGCTCTATCTGCAAGCGCCGGGATAAGGGCTGCGCTGGGCTGGTCTTGCGGCAAGTTCTCGCGTTATGTGGCGGAGAGATGCGGCTGGGCCGCTCGTTCTGGTTGCAGCAGATCGAGCACCAGGTGGATCACGGAGGGGTCCATCAGCAAGGTGGCGTGGAAGGGCGACCAGACGCGGTAATGGGGGAAGCCGGGCAGGTAGGCATTGTGCGGCGGGGTTACGCTTAGGTCAAAGGGTGTCCAGATGGCGCGAAAATCGGTCTGGCGCAGGTGCATCAAGTCGCTGTTGAGTTGATCGATAAAGTCGCTGTCGGGCGTCATCTGGCCCAGCGCGGGCAAGGCACGCAAGGGCTGCGCCGTTAGCGAGCCGCGGTGGGGTGAGGCGACCGTGATAAAGCGCCCGACGCGGTCTGTGCCGCCCAACTGCTGGAGGTAGTAGCGGCCAATCAAGCCGCCCATGCTGAAGCCCACGAAGTCAAAGCGAACCGTTGGCTCAAAGGTCGCATCGATCTGCCGCGCCAGCCGTCGCGCCAACTCGTCGATGCCGACTGTGCCGTTGGTCGGCTGGGGCGAGAGGGCATAGGGCTGTAAACCTGCTCGAGTCAGAGCCTTTTCCACAAAACGCATCTTGCGCGCCGTGTCGAGAATCCCAGGCACAAGGACGACGGGGCGCGGGGTAGACTCGCCCGCTGCGCGTGCGAGCGCTGCCTGTGACGAATGCTGATTGGACTGCATCATTTAGCGATATTTCCAGAGACTTCTTCGATCAATACTATCAGTTCACTACTTAGATCACTGCCAAGATCGACCGAACTAGACCAGCCGAACTGCACGGGTGGTTACGGCCCAGACAACACGGGCAGATAGAAACGATACGGCGCTGTCGGTTCGGGGTCGACGAGGCCGGTGCGTTGGGCATGGTAGGCAGCGGAAAGCGGCGCGCCGTCAACCTCGCCCTGTGCATGGTCTGCGTCATCGGCCAGGTGGATATCCGCCAACTCGATGCCGCCACTTTCATGCTGCACCTGCAGGGTGTAGCGGCCCGTGTAGACGGGTGCGAAGTGGGCAATGCCGTCGAATGCGGTCGTCGCGGTCAGCGTGTAGCCGGTGTGCGCGTCGATCCATGTCACAGTTGCGCCGTCAACCGTCGCGCCGCTTTCATCGGACACCTTGACAGCCACCTGCCACGGCGTCTGCGCCATGTGCAGCGCGGCCGCCACATCCAGCCGCCCATAGCCATAGGTCGGGTTGGGCGAAACGGGCATCGGGTTGTCGCCTGCCATGCCGATGCACGCGCTGTCCAGCACAGGGGTAGCACTTTTGATCAAGAGTTGGATCGTGCGCTCAGGTTCGCCGATCAGATCGGGCACAGCCGACCAGAGGAGCGCGGCGGCTCCGGCCACATGAGGCGCGGCCATGCTTGTGCCCGAAAGCGTGCCCAAACTGTCATTGCGCAGGGACGAGAGAATGCCCAGGCCGGGCGCGGTGAGGTCGGGCTTGAGCAGCCCGCTGCCGTTCACCGGGCCGCGGCTGCTAAACGAGGCCACAATCCCGCTCTGACCATGTGCGCCCACCGTCAACACGTCCGCATAGATGCCGATGGGAACGTTGACTGTGGCGCAGCGCGGGCCGCTGTTGCCCGCGGACGCGACGACCAGTTGGCCCGCGGCACGCATGGCCGCGGTGACCGCGCGCAGCGATTCGGTATCGCAGCCCTCGAAGGGCGGGCAGCTCCACGAATTATTGATGATGTGGGGCGCAAGGGCGGGCCGCCCATCGACAAAGGGATCGCCACCCAGCGGATAGGGCGCAAGGAAAAACTGGAAACAGGCGGTATAACTGGCCGGTGTTCCCGCGCCGCGCAACATATTGCGACAAGCGATCCACTGGGCATCCGGCGCAACGCCAAAGGCCATCTCCGCGCCCTCGCCCACCAGGGTTCCAAGCGTGTGAGTTCCGTGGCCTGTATCGTCGCATGGCCCCACCACCCCGGCGCAAAGGTCATTGCTCGCCCCGGCCCAAGCATCGAACCAGGCATAGTCATGGTCCGCGGCCGCACCGTTCCACCCCCGATAGCTGTCACGCAGCGCAGAGTGCGTCCATTCAACGCCCGTGTCCTGACCGGCGACGACAATGCCCTGGCCGCGCACCCCCTGTGCCCATACATCAGGCACGTTGGCATCGGCCAAGCCATAGGTAAAGACGGGCGACGCGGCGGTTGGCAGGATGAGCGGTTCAGCCCAATTTGCCCTTGGCGGCGCGGCTGCCTCCACCCCAGCCACCAGGGGATTGGCGACAATACGTTCGACAGCAGGATGGCCGCGCAGCGCCTCGACCAGCGCCCAATCCCCCCGAACCTCCAGCATGTTGACGATGTAAAATGGGCGATAGGCAGCGCCTTGCGCGGTCAGCCAGTCGATTAAATCGGCTTGGGTGGCGCGGGCGTGCGCGGTGAGCGCGGCATAGACGGCTTGGCCGCGCATGCTGCGCGCGGCTTGTGCGTCCAGGGCAGCGGTTCCGGCGCGGCGCGCGTGCAGCGCCACAGCAGCCAAGTCAGGCTGATCGCGTAGGATGACCAAAAAGGTCACCGGCCCGTCTGTCGCTGCCAGTTCAGCCTGTAGGTAGGGGCTAACCGTCGCCAGGTCGGTCTGCTGCGGCGTTACGGGCTGGGCAAGCAGCGACCGCGGCACGCCTATGCAGAGCGCTACAACCAGGCTCACCGTCAAGGCGCATAGAACCCGGTAAGCGTACAAGGAGGCAGCCCGCCGCTGGTCGACGGCTGCGAGCATGATAGGCAGGGCAGCGCGTGCGCCCTGCGCCCTCGATAGCTGCACTTTAGAGAGTTGTGGCTTCAAACCGTGTTATCCGTCATCCACTGCGGTACACAACTGCCAGACAAGTGCGATACAAGCGTGCGCGAGCCAGCCCTTCGCCCGGGCAGGACAGGGAATGGGTGCAAAGTTGCGGAGCGCGGCCGCCGCAATGGCACACAATACCTTTGATAGCTGGTTTTTTCAAATCAGTTCGTAAGATGTTAAAACATCCTAGAGCGATTGCGACAGCCCCTCTTTGCTGTCAATCTTTACTGTTCCATCGCGCTTTACTGTTCTATTGCGCTATACAACGCTATACAAGGAGAGTATACGGCATGGCGGAGTTAAAAGTTGGAGAGATGGCTCCCGATTTCTCGACGACAACTGATGAAGGGAAGCCGGTGAAATTGAGCGATTTCCGCGGCAAGCGCGTGATCCTCTATTTCTATCCAAAAGACGACACGCCCGGCTGCACCAAGCAGGCGTGCAGCTTCCGCGATAGCTATGCGGAGATCGAGAAAAAGAATGCCGTTGTCCTGGGTGTCAGCCCGGACGACGCAGAATCACACGCCAAGTTCAAGTCAAAATACAATCTGCCCTTTCCGCTCTTGGTCGACGAAGACCATGCTATTGCTGAAGCGTATGGGGTCTGGGGGGAGAAGACCAATTTCGGACGCACGTATATGGGGATCATCCGCAGCCACTTTGTCATCGACGAAGAGGGCAGGCTCGCCGACGTGCGCTATGACGTGAAGCCGGAAGCGAGTATGCCGGAGGCGCTCTCCGTGCTCGTCTAGCGCGCTGCTCAGGCGGATGTAGCAGATGCCGCGGCGCGCGCGCGAGGGCATGCGAACCGCCACTTGGTGAAACATTCTTCTCGTCGCCGACGTTTGGTCTGTGCATCGTTTCACAGCCGGGATGGAACGCAGCCATGCTGCACGGCAATGGAACCACGGCGCAAGACTAGGCGTCGGCGCATCGTCTGAATTGCCTGTTCCCGATTGTGTTATACTCAACCTGTCAACGATACCGGATTGACTGTTGACGGCGACCGCGCGCAAAGTAGCGTACACAAAGCAGCACGCACCCCCAGCCTGCGCGGTTGCCGTTTGTACTAGAGGCCACTATGCGTATTTTGCTTTATACAGGAAAAGGGGGCGTCGGCAAGACGAGCGCCAGCGCGGCCACGGCGTTGCGCTGTGCCGAGTTGGGCTATCGTACCGCGGTCCTCAGCACCGACCCGGCCCACAGCTTGGGCGATAGCTTTGACCAGCGCATCGGGAGCGAATTGACCCAATTGGCCCCCAACCTGTGGGGCCAAGAGATCGACCTGCTTCACCAAATGGATAAATACTGGGGGCGGGTTCAAGGCTATCTCAACGCGCTCTTTGCCTGGCAGGGCATGGATGAACTGATCGCGGAGGAGACATCGGTCCTGCCCGGCATGGAGGAGTTGGCGAGCCTGATGCAGATCACCCTGCTGGCCGACAGCGGCGACTATGACGTGATCGTGATCGACGCCGCGCCCACCGGTTCAACGCTGCAACTCCTCAGCTTTCCTGAAATGGCGCGCTGGTACATCGAAAAGATCTTCCCTTTCCAACGCAAGACCATGCAGGCAGTGCGCCCGGTCATGCGCCGCGTCAGCGACATGCCCCTGCCGGGGGATGATGTCTTTGACAGCGTGCATGAGTTGGTCGACTACTTGGAGCGCACCAGCCGCCTGCTGACCAATCCAGAGGTCAGCAGTATACGCGTGGTGCTCAATCCGGAAAAGATGGTGATCAAAGAGGCGCAGCGCGCCTATACGTATCTGAACCTGTACGACTATGCAGTGGATGCCATTGTGGTCAATCGTGTCTTTCCCCAGGAGTTGACTGATAGCTACTTTGACGACTGGAAGAGCGCGCAAAGCGCCAACATGGAACTGATCCGCGAGAGTTTCCATCCGCTGCCTATTTTAGTCGTGCCGTTCTTTGGCCGGGAGGTGACCGGTATGGAGATGATCCGGCGTATGGCCGACGCCTTGTTTGGCCCAACAACCACGCGCGGCGGGGAGGGCGACCCCACCCAGTATTTCTATCGGGGCAAGCCCCAAGACATCTACCGCGACAATGGTCATTATGTCTTGAGTGTTCCGCTGCCGCTGGTCGAGCGTGAGCAGGTACAACTGCATCGCAGCGTCTTTGACGAACTCGTGATCCACATTGGCAACTGGAAGCGCAACATTACGCTGCCGCTGGGTCTCGCCAAATTGGAGATCGAAGGCGCGAAGTATGCAGGGGAACGGCTCAACATCTTCTTCAACGCCGGAGATTCTGCGCCTGATTTGCCGCAAGAGGCCCTCAAGCCGAATCCGTGGCAGGCGCTCAAGACGCGGCTCGGCGGCGGCGCGTAGGCGCGCGCCGCTGTGGTGGGCAGGTATAACGCCCTGTGTCGTATCCTCTTTTTCCATTTCAACGTATAGATATTGACGTAAGAAGCGGAATGGCCGAGATCCAACGCGGAGACCCTGTCGAAGAGACCGTCCTGGTCGATCTGCTGCGACGGGCGCAGGAGGCCAATGATCCGGCAGCATTTGACGGCCTCTTCCTGCTCTTCGTTGATCGCGTCTTTCGTTATCTGTTGGCGCGTATCGGCGACCCAGATCTAGCCGAAGAGATCACGTCGCAGGTCTTTTTACGTCTAATCGAAAAGATCGACATTTTCCGCATTGCCCCGCGCGACAATGTCGCCATCTTCTCCGCATGGCTCTATCGCCTAGCGCACAATAAGATGGTGGATGTTTTGCGCAGCCGCAAACGTACCCAGGAAGCCCCGCTGGAACATGCCATGCATGTGAGCGCCGGGCGCTTGCTGGACGATGTCGAAGAGCGCTTGGATTTTGAGCGAGTCTTGGCAACGCTGGAGTATCTCAACGACCAACAACGCGAAGTCATCCTTCTGCGCTTCGTCGAGGAGATGAGCATCGCCGAAACCGCCCAGATCATGCAGAAGAGTGAAGGCGCGGTCAAGGCATTACAACACCGTGCGTTGGAAAGCCTCCGTCGTCATCTTGAAGTCTAGAGGCGGATTGTAGAGGGTCATGGCCCCCGAAGAGCTGGTTACACGCTGTATCGCTGCGGTCGAAGCGGGCGAACCGCTGGAAGCCATTCTAGCGCGTCATCGCGACCATGCAGCAGAACTCGAACCGATTTTACGCGCTGTCTTGGCTTTGCGCGCAGCGCCCAAGCCGACCATGTCCGGAGCAGGCTTTATGCGGGCGCGGCGTGCGGTTGAAGAAGCTGTGGCCGCGCGCCAAGCAACATTGGGCAAAACTGCTTCCCCCCAGCCCACAACCTCCCCAACGGCCACATCGGCTGCCACGCCGCCCACCTTGGCGGCAACACAAACCCCAATGGACGATAACGGGCCGCCCGGCCAGCCGCCCGCAACGGGCGCAGTGCAGCCCGCCTTGCCCGATGAACCGACCCGGCGCAAACGGCGCGGCCGCATCTGGCCCGCGGTCTTGGGCAGCCTGTCGGCTGCAGCGGTGGCGCTGCTGGTGATCCTCATCGCCGCGGGCAACAGCGGCAGCCTGCCCGGCACGCCGCTTTACACGCTCAAGCGCGCCAGCGAAGGGCTGGAGGGGTTGATCCGCCGCGCTGCGGGCGAAGAGGCCGCTTGGCAAGCTGAACAGGTGACGCGCCGCCTGGACGAAGCCCTTGCGCTGGAAGCACAGGGCAAGCCGGTGAGCGACGAGCTTTTGGCGGAGATCGACGAAAGCATGGCCGCGGCTATGGCCGCGGTCAACGAACTGCCGCCCAGCGAACGGGCGCGCTTCTTGGTGGAGTGGATGCAGCAGTTATCGCTGCTGTGGAGCGATGCGCCGCCAACGGGCGAAGCGGCTGCCGCGCTGGAAGAAGTCAACGCGATGGTGTATGCCGCGCTGGATATGGCGCGCACGCCGCCCACTCCTACGCCGCTGATCCCCACCAGCACACCGACCGAGACGCCCAGCGCGACCGCAACCGTGACGGCGGCAGCGGACATGGTCGTCATGGAGGAGCCTCCGGTTGAAACGCCGGACGGCACAACGGCAGAGACGCCGACAGAGAGGCCAGCAGAGATACCGACAAAGAGACCGGCGGAAACGCGTGTAGAGATGCCTATCGCTGTGCCGGAAGCAGCCGATGCAGGGGCAACGGATCCGACCGTGCCAACGGTGCTGTCTACGGCAACCGCGCCGACCCTCGTACCGACTGTCGCGACCGCAGCGCCCACGGAAACGCAGCCGTCCGGTTCGCCTACGGCCACCCTATCGACACAGCAGCCGACGCCTACCTGGACGACCCAGCCAGGTTCTACATCACAGCCTACATCACAGCCCACACGGCAACCGGCGCAACAGCCCACACAACAGCCAACATGGTATCCGACGCAGCAGCCGACGCGACAAGCAACTGCAACGTCACAGCCGCCTGCTGTGCAGCCGACCGCGACAGCAGGGCAGCCGAGCATGACCCCCGTGCCGCCTGTTACGCCGTCTGCCACCAACCCACCTGTGTTGATGACGCGCACGCCGCGGCCCACAGCCACAGCCATCGCCACCCCCATCGCCACAGCCATTGCGACTGCGCCGGCTGAATCGCCAACCGTCCCCCCCACAGCAACCCAGGCAGTCGTCAATCCGCCAGGGCCGACTATCACGGCGACGCCGCCACCGGCCAACACAGAAGCGCCAACGGTCACGCCCTCGGCCACGCTGGTACCGACAGATGCGCCGACTGTCGCGCCCACAGTGCCGCCTACTGCACCGCCTACGGTCCCCCCCACGGTAGCGCCCACTGCGACAGTGACGCCGACGGATGCAGCGGAACCAACCGAAACGCCGACTGAGGCGCCTACGCTAGCGCCTTCGGCAACGCCGACCATCATGCCGACAGCCACGCCTACGGCGACGGCTACGCAGGAGCCAACCGAGCCGCCGACCGAAACACCTGCGCCGACGGTCATGCCAACCGCTACCCCCGTGCCAACGGACACACCGGAGCCAACGCCAATCACAGAGCCGACGCCGAGCGCAGAGCCGCCAACCGAATCTCCGACAGAGCCGCCACTGGATCAGCCGCCGAGCGATTCCAGTGGCAGCGAGCCGGTAAGCAGCCCGACAGAACCACCCCCGACCGAACCTGTGGCGACCGCGGAACCTACCGCTACAGAGGAACCGCCCCCGACAGAAGAACCTACTGCCACAGAGGAGCCTACCCCTACTGAGGAACCGACTGCGACAGAGGCGCCAACCCCCACAGAAGCGCCTACCGCCACAGAAGAGCCAACCCCCACAGAGGAGCCTACCGCTACAGAGGAGCCTACCGCCACAGAGGAGCTAACAGCTACAGAGGAGCCTACTGCTACAACGGAACCACCGGCACAAGATGAGACGGCCACGCCGATGCCAGAAACATCTCCCACCGCGACAGATGAAGATGGGACAAATGAAGATGAGACAGAGGGTGAAGCGGGGGATGGCGCGGAGGAAGCTGACGAGCAAGAGGGACAACAAGACGAACAACAAACAGATGGAGGCATGACGCCTACAACCGCATCCGATGTGATCGAAACCATCGAAGAAGCGGCAGGGGATACGCCGTTTCAGGCTTTGCCACGCAGCCCGCGCCGCGCGACACAGATGCCGCTCCAATCGTCCATGGACAGCTTGGACGAGAGCGGGATCGGCGTAGCGATTGGCCCGATGGTCACCGAGACACTCGTGCCGTCGCCCATTCTCTTGCCCACGGTCACGCCCACGCCTACCCCTAGCGCGACCCCCACTGCCACAGCCATGCCCAATGCGCCAGCCTAACGGCCAGTCGATTCAGGGCAAGCCCGCGCCTACTCCTTCATGCGCGGCAGCGTAATCCCGACCTGCTTTTGGTACTTCCCCTGCCGGTCGGCGTAGGAAATCTCCGGCATATCCCCTTCAAAAAATAGAACTTGGGCGATCCCCTCATTGGCATAGATCTTGGCCGGGAGCGGCGTCGTGTTGGAGATCTCCAGCGTGACGAAGCCTTCCCATGCCGGTTCAAAGGGGGTGACGTTGACGATGATGCCGCAGCGGGCATAGGTGGATTTGCCCACGCAGAGGGTGATGACGTTGCGCGGGATGCGGAAGTATTCGACCGTGCGCGCCAGGGCAAAGCTGTTGGGCGGGATGATGCAGACATCGCCCTGGTAAAAGGCCATGGCGCTTTCGTCAATGGCTTTGGGGTCGACGACGGTCAGCCGCCCGGTGGCTGGGGTGAAGATGCGAAACTCGTCGGCGACACGAATGTCATAGCCAAAGCTGCTCAAACCGAACGAAACAGCGTTGCGGCTGACTTGGCGCTCCTCGAACGGCTCAATCATGCCGTGTTCCTGTGCCATGCGACGAATCCAATGGTCGGGTTTGATGCTCATTACGGCTCCTTGCCCTGTGCTGTCTTGTGCTTGCGGTGCAGTGCGCGCCCATTGCGGCGCTTTGTGGTTCCATCATACCGGGAACCGCCGCTAGATTCCAAGCACGCCATCGGGCCAAGCACGCAACAGCCAAGCACATAATAGAGCCGCAAGCGGCTACGCGGTGCGTAGGGCCAAACGCCGCCAGACCAGACCCCGAGCCGGTGCGAACAGAAAGGCCAGCCCAAAGATCGCGGTCGCCACCAGCACCATGGCCGGGCCGGAGGCAACATTGATGTAATAGCTCAGATAGAGGCCGGTGACATTGGCGAACGCGCCGATGGCCGCCGCGGTCAGCATCATGGAGGGCAGCCGCCGAGTGAGCAGTTGGGCCGCGGCCGCGGGCGTGACCAACATGGCGAGCATTAACGCCACGCCCACGGTTTGCAGCGACACGACAATGGTCACCGCGATCAGGATTAGGAGCAGATAACGCAAGAATGTGACCGGCAGACGCAGCACAACGGCCAGCGTCGGGTCAAAGGCCATCACCAGGAACTCTTTATAGAGAACAATGACGGTCAGCAGCACCAGCGCGCCCAGACCAAAGGTGAGCCACAGGTCTTGGGTCGAGACGCCCAACACATCGCCAAAGAGGATATGGGCCAGATCGACGGCATAGCTGCGCACGGTACTGAGCAGGGCGACGCCCAACGCAAAGCTGCCCGCGAAGATGACGCCAATCGCGGTATCCTCGCGCACCTCCCCGCGCTGGCTGAGCGCGCCGATGCCCACCGCGCTGAGCACGCCAAAGAGCAGCGCGCCAACGGCCAAGGGCCAGCCGAGCAGATAGGCGATCACCACCCCCGGCAAGATCGTATGGGCGAGCGCATCGCCAAAGAAGGCCATGCCCTGCAAAATCACATAGGTTCCAAGCACCGAACAGATGACGCCGACCATCAACGAGGCCAGCAATCCGCGCCACATAAACCCATAGCTCAACGGGTCGATCAACCAATCCAACATCGTCTGTCCTGACGGCTGTGTCTTAGCGGGTCTGTCTAATCGTGTAATCGTATCGAATCAAACGCAACCGATAACGCAACCTATATAGACAATCTACATAGATTTGAAAGGGATAGCATTGAATGGGCATCGGGCGCGCCGCGCATCAGTCGGCAGCGTGATGCTCGACAGGGTGTTGCTCCGCGCCGGGCCAAGTCGTTTCGGGTGTGGGCGCTTCGTCGCCGCCGCAACAGGTGTCGGCGACCATGATCTCGTCGCCCTTGTCTGTGCGGATGACATGCAGTTGGCCGCTGTAGGCGCGCAGCAGGTTTTCCTGCGTCAGCACCTCTGCCGGTGGGCCATAGCTGATCACGCGGCGGTTGAGCAGCAACATGCGGTCGAAGTGGCCCGCGGCCTGGTTGAGATCATGGGTGGCGACAAGCAGGGTAATGCCCCCGTTACGCATACGCGCCAAGATACGCAGGATGGCCTCTTGGCTGGGGATATCCAGCCCGGCAAGCGGCTCGTCCAACAGGAGCAGTTCGGCTTCCTGGGCCAATGCACGCGCCAAAAAGACACGCTGTTGTTGGCCGCCGGAGAGTTCCCCGATCTGGCGCTTGGCAAAGGGCAGCATATCCACTTGGGCCAGCGCCGCGTCCACCCGCTCCCAGTCGGCCCGTTTAGGGCGGCGAAAGGGGCCGATCAAGCTGGTGCGCCCCATCATGACCACATCGCGCACGCTGACGGGAAAGCGCCAATCGATGCGGTTGCGCTGGGGCACATAGCCAATGCAGATATGCCCGCCGGGGCCGCTGCCGTAAATCCGCACGCTGCCCTGGCTGGGTTTGACCATGCCGGTGATGACCTGAAAGAGCGTGCTCTTGCCCGCGCCGTTAGGGCCGACCACGGCGACATGCTCGCCGCGATGAACGCGCAGCGAGACATCCACCAGGGCAGGAGTTCCATCATAGTGTACGCTCACGCTGTCCAACTCCAGCGTGGGGGCAGCAGGTGTATGGAGCGCCGGATGGGTCAAAAAACCGGGCATTGCTACCTTCCTTTTTCTCGACAAATCGCGCAAACTAGGCCGGGCAACCGGCTGTGAAGATTGTATCACAGCAACGGGCGAATCTCCGTATTGATTGAGACAATTTCTCAATTACAGACCAAAAACGTCCGGGGCGCTCATATACTCTCTCGCCGCCACTTGAGGCAACGGCGGCGTAAGCGTCCCGGAAGATCGACAAGGCCCATCTGCTCGCGAGATGGAATGTTGTTTCATGCCCATCTGCTCGCGAGATGGGCGCTACCCAAGAGGTGGAGGCCATCGGTCATTTGTCGCTTACGCGCTTGCCCCCTTGTGTGTATACTAGAGGATAAGCATTTGGCATTGCAGGAGTTTGCGTGCCCGATACAGCAGCCGCTTAGCGACCTAACCACTTTACGTAAACCACGTCCCCCTATCTCTTAATCAATTAACGCTATCAATTTAACTCTATCCAGATGGCGCGCCTAAGCATGGCGCAACATTTGCAGCGAGAGACCAGGAACGTCAACATGAAACCAATCAGGATTGGATGCGGTCAGATCACTTGGAAAAATGTCGAAGAGCGAGTGGTCCTAGCGGAGATCGCTTTGGCCGGGTACGACGGCGCGCCCGCCGGCCCCCGCCCGGATCGCAGAGCGGAGGAAACCTTGGCGCTCTTTGCCGAGTTTGACCTGCGTCCCGCGCCTGGCTACCTGGGCGCAGACTTTTGGCGCGCCGACCAAGAGGAGGCGATCCTTAGCCGCGCCCAAAGCCATGCCGATTTTGCCGTTGCTATGGGCTGTACAGAGGTCTACGTTGCCGCGGGTGGCTTTGACAACTATGTCACGTCCCGCGGCCTGACGCGCCGCCAGGTGTCGGGCCATGTGCACCCGGATGACGCCATGAGCGAGGACGAATACCGCCAGTTTGCCAAGGTGCTCAACCAAACCGGCGAGATCATGATGCGCCAGGGGGTACGCGCCTGCTTCCATAACCACGTAGGCAGCGTGATCGAAACACGGGCTGAGATCGACCGCTTGTGGGACATGCTGGATCATAATGTGGTCTTTATGGGGCCGGACACGGGCCATCTGGCTTGGGCCGGGGTCGATGTTGTGCAGTTCTGCCGCGACTATGCCGAATCGATCAAAACCATGCACCTAAAAGACATCGATCCACAGGTTCTGGCCGAGGGCCGGGAAAAGCGTTGGGACTATCGCACCTTCTCCGACCACGGCATCTTTACCGAATTGGGCCAGGGCTTTGTCGACTTTCCCGCGGTGGTGCGCATCCTCGACGGTGTTGGCTTCCAGGGCTGGCTGATCGCGGAGACAGATGTAACCCAGCAGCCAACGCCGCTGCAAAGCGCGCAGATTAGCCGAGAGTATCTCACCCGTATCGGCCTCTAGCACCCTCGGCGCGACCGCTCCACGCGCAATGAGCCGTCCAAGCAGCCAGGTTGCCCCAAGTGTTTCGCAACCTGGCTGCTTTTGATCAGACGGTCGTGACATCATCGTACACCGGCTGCATCACACACCGGCTGCTCAGTGCAGGCGGCGCAGCGGGCACGCGAATGGCGGCTTGCCAACAACCCCGTCACATGGCATAAGAACGCAGGAGGAATGGATCAGCGCCCAAACCCACGCAGATCAAACACGTAGCCCAAACCCATAGACCAAAGGAGTCTTGCTATGTATCGAGTCGGTATCATCGGCTGTGGACGACCGCGCACGACGGCAGGCGCAACTGGATTCGGCATGTCGCACTATCATGCTGAAGGCTACAGCCAATCGCCGGATGCCAAGCTGGTGGCGCTCGCCGATATCAACCTCGACAACGCGCGCGCGTTCCAGAGTGAGCATGGCGGCGACCTGCTCTTTGACGACTACCACACGATGTTGGCGGAAGCCGAACTCGACATTGTGAGTATCTGTACCTGGCCCCACCTCCACGCCGAGATGGTGATCGCCGCGGCGGAAGCGGGCGTTAAGGCCATCCACTGCGAAAAGCCAATGGCCCCCACCTTTGGCGAAGCAGTGCGTATGGTCGAAGCTTGCGAGAAGCGCGGCGTCCAACTGACCTTCAACCATCAACGCCGTTTTGCTGCGCCATTCCGGCGGGCTAAGGCGCTGCTCAAAGAGGGCGAAATCGGCGCGCTCCAGCGCCTAGAGGGGTCATGCGGCAACCTCTTTGACTGGGGAACCCACTGGTTCGATATGTTCTTCTTTTTGAACGACGAAACGCCCGCCGAATGGGTCATCGGCCAGATCGATGGGCGCGATAGCAAGCGCATCTTTGGCGCGCTGGTGGAAGGGCAGGGGATGAGCTGGTTCCAGTTCGCCAACGGCGTGCAAGGGGTGTTGACCACAGGGCACGGCACAAACGGCCTCTTTACCCGGCTGATCGGCGAAGAGGGCATTATCGAAGTCGGCCTGAGCCGGGAAAACCCGCTGCGCGTGCTGGGCAAGAGCAGCCACGGATGGCGCATCATCGATACAGGCGAGACGATCCACGGGATGGAGTTTGTGCATCGCGGCGTGCTCGACCTGATCGACGCGCTCAAGGCAGGGCGCGAACCGGAGTTGAGCGGACGGCGGGCGCTGCGCGCCACGGAGTTGATCTTCGGCACGTATGAATCGAGCCGACGGCGCGGACGCGTCGATCTGCCACTGACAATTGAGGATTCGCCCCTGCTCGATCTGGCTGAAGCGGGCGCAATTCCGAGTTGAGCGCGCGCAGCATAAGCGTCAGGTTACCGGCTCGATGACGCAGCCTGTACGCTTGAGTGTCGCTTATGCAACCGGTCTACGCCGATAAGGCTACCCAAATTATAAATATCTACCAATGCAGAAAACC
>CAZZNG010000102.1:0-17704 GCA_964655505.1 uncultured Litorilinea sp.
TTTCGCGTCGGCCCGTGGATCATTCCCATTGCTGTCCTGGTGATTGTCGGCTTTAGCAACGCTGTGAATTTCGCCGATGGGCTGGATAGCTTGGCCGGCAGCTTGAGTATGGTGGCCTTTGCCAGCTATGGCATCATTGCCTATATGCAGGAACAGTATTACATCCTGGCTTTTTGCTTTACGGTGGTGGGGGCGCTGCTGGCTTTTCTCTGGTTCAACGCCCATCCCGCCCAAGTCATCATGGGCGACCTGGGCAGTTTGGCTTTGGGCGCGACGCTTGCCCTGGTGGCGTTGATGACTGGACAATGGTTGCTCCTGCCCGTGATTGGCCTGGTCTTTGTTGCCGAAGCCGCCAGCGTTGTCATCCAGCGCTACTATTTTAAGTGGACTCGGCTGCGCTATGGCACAGGGCGGCGCGTCTTTCGCATGGCTCCGCTGCACTATCACTTTGAATTGCTGGGTTGGAGTGAAACGCAAATCAAAGAGCGTTTCTGGCTTGTTTCCCTTTTGTGCGGCATGTGTGGCATCGCCTTAGCACTTGTCTAAGAAGATAGGCTGCTGGCTTGAGCGGTTGCTGTGGAATGGATGAAAGAGAGCGGACTGATGTTGAAGATCAAAGCACGGCCAGCAGCCCTCTCGCCATGACCTAGAGAAACTTTGAGCTTGTCTGCTTTGCTGCCGACGATGAATCCGACCTTTCCTGAACTGCCGCCGTGGTATGACGCGGCGCTGCGCGAGGCGGTCGCGTGGATCGTGGCGCGCTATGAGGTGCTTGGCCTGATTGCTGCGGGCACGATCATCCGCGGGCAGCCCGACGCCAACAGCGATTTTGACCTGTATGTGATCCAGCCGCAGCCCCGGCGGCAGCGGGTGCAGCGGCGCTTTCAAGGCGTGCCTGCCGAGATTTTTGTCAATCCGCCCCATGTGGTGCGTGATTATTTTGTACAGGAGCGCGCACGTCCGGTCACAGCGCATATCCTGGCTCATGGGTTTGTAGTGCTGGCACGCGACCCGGTAGTGGACGCGCTGCGCCGCGAAGCGCATACCTGGCTCGCCACGCTGCCCGATCTATCGCCGGTGCAGCGCACCATGCGGCGCTACCTTGCCGCCGATACTTTGGAAAATGCGCTGGACGTTGGCGAACGCGATCCCGCAACCGCTACGTTGATTTTGCATGATGCCGTGGCGCGCATGATCGAGTATGCGTTTCTGGCGGCGAACCGCCATTTGCCCCGGCCAAAAGAGACGCTTGCCAAGCTGGGCGAGATCGACCCGGCCGCCGAAGCCTTGGCCCGGCGCTACTACGCGGCAGCATGGCCGGACCGTTTGGCCGCAGCCCAGGCGCTGGCTGAACAGTTGATCCAAGCAACAGGATTTTTCGAATGGGAATCCCCGTGGGAGGAAATGCCAGATGAGCAAGCAGATAACTGCGCAGGCTAAGGCGGAATTCAACCGGCACGGTTACACTGTGGCGCGCGGTCTTTTTTCGGCTGACGAGGTTGCCCGCTATCGCGACTATTACACCGAACTGCGCGAAGCAGGCAGTTACCCCGGCGACCATGCCGGTGTGGACCTTACCAGCGACGATCCGCTCAAGCGCTACCCACGCATGATCCACATGCACCGCTGGGACGATGTAAGCCTGCAATGGTTGATCGACCCGCGCATCAATCACTGGCTGACCGGGCTGTTGGGGGCTGAACCCTACGCGGTGCAGACCATGCTCTATTTCAAGCCCGCGGGCGCGCGCGGCCAGGCGCTGCACCAAGATCAGTACTATCTGCGCGTCCAGCCGGGAACCTGCATGGCGGCTTGGTTGGCGCTGGACGATTGCGACGAGGAAAATGGTTGTTTACAAGTTGTGCCGGGTACACACACCTTGCCCCTGCTGTGTACAGTGGCCGCGGACACGAAACAGAGCTTTACCGATGTGACCGTGCCCCTGGGCGCGGGGATGGAGCCGGTTCCGGTGGTCATGGCCGCGGGCGATGTTCTCTTTTTCAACGGCCAGTTGATCCACGGCAGTTTTCCCAACACCAGCCAAGACCGCTTCCGCCGCTCGTTGATCGGCCATTATATCGTGGGCGACGCGCAAAAGGTCGCCAAGTTCTACCATCCGGCCCTGCGCATGGACGGCAGCACGGTGACGTTGGACATCAGTGAGCAGGGCGGCGAGTGCGGCGTGTGGGTGGAGGAGAACGGCGCGCCGGTGGTGGCGATGCAGCCGGTAGCCGCGCGCCAGCCCGACCTGCACGAATAGACCAAGTAGATGATCTTGCCGGAAGTTCCATGCTTCCGGCAAGGGTTGCTCAAAATTTTTAACGCCATCAAACGATTGAAACGAGATTGCGATGCAAGCCAAGATTGTCGTGCTGCCCGGCGACGGGATCGGCCCGGAGGTGACCACCGAAGCGCGCAAGGTGCTGGAAGCGGTGGGCAAAAAGTACAGCCATCAATTTAGCTTTGAAAATCAGATGATGGGTGGGAACGCCATCGACAGCCTGGGCACAAGCCTGCCCGACGCCACAGTCGAGGCGTGCAAGCGCGCAGACGCCATTTTGCTCGGCGCAGTGGGCGGCCCCAAATGGGACAACCCCAACGCGCCCGACCGGCCCGAACGCGGCCTGCTGGCCTTGCGCAAGGCGTTGAACCTTTTCGCCAATGTGCGCCCGGTCAAGCTGCACCCGCAGTTGATCAGCGCCAGCACCCTCAAGGAAGAAGTGCTGCAAGGCGTGGACATGATCGTCATCCGCGAATTGACCGGCGGCGTCTACTTTGGCCCGCGCAAAGAGGCGGGCGACGAGGCCTATGAAGCGTATGACACCATGCTCTATACGCGCCCGGAGATCGAGCGCGTGTTGCGCCTGGCCGCGGAGATGGCCCTGGCGCGCAGCAAGCAGCTCGCCAGCGTCGACAAGGCGAATGTGCTGGCATCCAGCCGCTTGTGGCGGCGCGTCGCGGTCGAGGTGCTGGCCGAGTATAAGGAACTGACGGTGGAGCATGTGCTGGTCGACGCGATGGCGATGCATTTGATTCGCCGCCCCGCCACCTTTGACGTGATCGTGACCGAAAATCTCTTTGGCGACATTCTCACCGATGAAGCGTCTATGTTGGCCGGGTCGATGGGCATGTTGCCTTCGGCCAGCTTGGGCGACATTATCAACGCGCAAAATCTGCCGTTGGGGCTGTATGAGCCGATCCACGGCAGCGCGCCGGACATTGCCGGTCAAGGTGTGGCAAACCCGCTGGCGGCCATCCTCAGTTCGGCCATGCTGCTGCGTCACAGCCTGGGGCTGGAGCAGGAGGCCGCGGCAGTCGAAGCCGCGGTGGATGCGGTGTTGAACGAAGGGGTGCGCACGCCCGACATTGCCCACACCGGCAATGAGGTCGTGCAGACGACGGTCATGGGCGATCTGGTTGTGGAGAAACTGCTGCAATAACCATCACTGAATCTATCGCTGTTACTAGGGCAAGAATTGCTGCCGGTGAGCGGGGCATGGACTAAGCCGCGCACCCGCTTACCGGCGGCATGTGGATGAGCTATCTGGAATAGGCGCAACATGGCAACTGACTCGCAAGAGCGTTTGCGTTACTGGATTCGTACCCTCGGCAACCTGCTGGGTGAAACCATCATCGAGCAGGAGGGACAAGAGATTTTCGACCTGGAAGAGGAGATTCGCGCGCTTGCTAAAGCCTGGCGCGGCGGCGACCGCCAGGCCCAAGACAAGATCACGAATCTCGTTTCAGACTTGGTCGAAGATATCCCGCGCGCGTTAGCCGTTCTCAAGGCATTTAGCACTTATTTTCAGTTGGTCAACCTGGCTGAAGAGAATCAGCGCGTGCATGTCCTGCGCCAACGCGCAATGGCAGCCGAGGAGCGGGGCGTCCCGGTCGAGGAGACGATTGCCCATGCCGTGCGCCGGTTGCGCGCCGAAGGGGTGACAGCCGACGAGATGCGCGACCTGCTGCGGGAGTTGTTGATCTGGCCTGTCTTTACCGCGCACCCAACCGAGGCGAAGCGCCGCGCTGTGCTGTTGAAGCTCAAAACCATTGCCTCGATCCTGCGCGAGATGGACTTGGTGGATCTGATCCCCAGCGAGCGCGCGGACAAAGAGCAGCAGCTGCGTGAGAATATTGTGCTCCTGTGGCAGACCGACGAGATGCGCGACCGCCCGCCCACAGTGATGGACGAGGTGCGTAACGGCATCTACTTCTTCGAAACCACCCTCTTTGATCTGCTGCCGGAGATCTATCGTGAGATGGAGCGGGCGCTGGCCGACAACTACCCCGGTGAGCAGTTCGATGTGCCGATTTTCCTGCGCTACGGCTCTTGGGTCGGCGGCGACCGAGACGGCAACCCTTATGTGACGGTATCCATCACCGAGGAGACGCTGCGCAGCCAGAAGGCCGCGGTGTTGGAGCTATATGAGCGTGAGGTTGAGGCGCTTTACAATCACCTGAGTTCATCGACCACGCGGGTGGGCTTTAGCGAGGAGTTCCTCGAAGGGTTGCGCCGGGATTTTGAGCTAGTGCCCCAGAGCGAGCGCGAGGTGCTGGATCGTTTTGAACTGGAGCCTTATCGCCAGAAGCTGATCATGATGTTCCGGCGCATCGAGGCGACCCTGCGCGACAACCGCAAGCCTTGGGGCGCGTACGTCCCAGACCCGCGCGCCTATGGCTCGGCCCAAGAACTGTTGGACGATCTGCGCCAGATCGAAACCAGCTTGATCCAGAACAAGGGTGAACGGCTGGCGCGGGGACGGCTGGCACGCTTGATCCGGCAGGTGGAGGTCTTTGGCTTCCATTTGGCGACGTTGGATATTCGCCAACATGCAGACCGCCACCGTGCCGCCTTGGCCGAGGTGCTGGCCCGCTATGGCATCGCCTCGAACTATGCGGAGATGAGCGAGGCTGACCGCGTTGCCCTGTTGAGCCGCGAGATCATGAACCCGCGACCGCTGACCGCGCGCCTCGACTTTAGCGAGGAAACCAACGAGACGATCCGCCTCTTCCGCTTGATCCGCGATGCGCGCCAGATCGTCGGGCCGGAGAGCATCACAACTTACATCATCAGCATGACGACGCAGGTCAGCCATGTGTTGGAGGTGCTGCTCTTTGCGCGCGATGCAGGGTTGTTGGGCCAGATCGATGTCGTGCCCCTCTTCGAGACGATTGAGGACTTGCACAGCGCGCCGCGCATCATGACCCGGCTCTTCCAAAATGCCGCCTACATCCGGCATCTGCAGCAGCGCGAAAACCGCCAGCAGATCATGATCGGCTACAGCGACTCCAACAAGGATGGCGGCTATTTGATGGCGAACTGGATGCTCTTCCAGGCGCAGCGGAACTTGGCGCAGGTCTGCGAAGCGCACCAGATCAAATTGATGCTTTTCCACGGGCGCGGCGGCACAGTCGGGCGCGGCGGTGGGCCGGCCAACCGCGCCATCTTGGCCCAGCCGCCCGAATCGGTGCGCGGGCGCATCAAGTTGACCGAGCAAGGCGAGGTGATCAGCGGGCGCTATTCCAACGCAGACTTGGCCCACCGTCACTTGGAACAGTTGATCAACGCGATCATGTTGACCAGCGGGCGACGTCCCCAGAGCGAACTGGCGGACGGATGGGCCGAGATCATGGACCAGATGAGCGAGGCGGCTTTTGCCAAGTATCGCAGTCTCATCGAAAAGGAGAGTTTCCTCGACTATTTCCATGAGGCAACGCCCATTGAACTGATTAGCCGTCTGAACATCGGTTCGCGGCCCACCCGGCGCAAGGCATCGCGCGAGATTACCGATTTGCGCGCCATTCCCTGGGTCTTTTCCTGGACACAATCGCGCGTCAACCTGCCCAGTTGGTACGGCGTCGGCACTGCGCTTGCCAATTGGGTGGAGGCAGGCGAGGACAGCGCGGAGGATGGCCTGGAGAATCGCCCGGCTGACGCGGATGCACAGGCCGCGGCCCGCCAGAAGCGGCTGGATCGGTTGAGCGACATGTATGAAAATTGGCCTTTCTTCCGCACTGTGTTGGACAATGTACAGATGGGCCTTTGCAAAGGCGATATGCCCATCGCGTCGCTCTATGCTCAGCTAGCCGACGAAGCGACACGCCAAGAGGTCTTTACGGACATCTTGGACGAGTATGAAAAGACCAAGACAATGGTCTTGGCGATTACCGGCTATAGCGAACTGCTGGAGAATGAACTGTGGCTCCAGCGCAGCATTAAGCTGCGTAATCCCTATGTGGACCCGATGAACTATATCCAGGTGGCGGTGTTGGAGCGGATGCGCCAACAGCCCGACCCTGAAAATGTCGATAGCCTGCGAACTGCCGTGCTGCTCTCTGTTAACGGGGTGGCGGCAGGGCTGCAAAATACGGGCTGATCGGCATAACCGAACCTGTTAATCTCTCGCGGGCTTGCGCAGTTCCAGCGGCAACGATGAGCGAACTTCCGGGAAACTCGCAGCTTCCCGGAAGATTAGGTTGCAAGATCACGCCAACTGCGCGGGGCCGAAGTTGGAGCCATGAGTATTTCGATGAAGGAGCATGCGATGAGCGACTTTTTGACCACGGTCGACGGTCTGCTTATCGACATAGACGGTGTGCTACTTCGTGGTAGCGAGGTGATCCCGGGCGCGACAGAGACCATCCGGTTTCTCCGCGCCCGGAAGATTCCTTTTCGGTTTCTGACCAACACCACCATCTACTGCCGCCAGAGTTTGTTGGAGCGGATGGTGGCTTTGGGCTTTCCGATTGAAGAGCATGAACTCTTTACCACGACCTATGCCGCGGCGCGCTACTTGCACAATCAAGGGGCGCAGAGCTATTACCCGCTGCTGATGCCCGATGCCCAGTTGGAGTTTGCCGAGTTCGAGGTTGACGAGGAGAACCCACAATTCGTCATCGTCGGCGATATGGGAGCGAGCTTTACCTTCTCCCGGCTCAACCGGGCCTTTCGGGCCGTCTTGAACGGCGCGCAGTTGTTGGCGCTGCACAAGAAGCGGTCGTGGCGCGCAGAAGAGGGCATGTTCTTGGACGCAGGTCCCTTTGTGGTGGCTTTGGAGTATGCAACCGAGGCCAACGCCATTGTCATCGGCAAGCCTAGCCCTGCCTACTTCCGCATGGTTCTCGACGAGATGAAACTGCCGCCGGAACGGGTGGCCGTCATCGGCGACGACATCGAGATCGACGTGCGGGGGGCGCAACTGATGGGCATGCAGGGGTGGTTGGTCAAGTCGGGCCGGTTCCGCCGTGAAGATCTGGGCCGCGGTATCTGGCCCGATCAACTGCTTGGCAGCATTGCGGACCTGATGCAGCAGTGACCTGTATCCACAGGCAACTGTCTTGCCTAGGACTGTCCCGGTTGGTCCTGTCCCGACTGTAAGGAACCGGAAAGACCAAGCGCCGCAGCCATTCCCTCAATCAGGGTTGCGGCCGCTATCCCAAGCTGACACGACGTTCCGCCGGAAGCGCAGCCTGTGCGGCCCCGGCGATACCAATAGGAAATTAGCACATCATGAACGGCAAACGGATTTCGCTCTATGATACGACCTTGCGTGACGGTACGCAGGGTGAAGGTGTCTCGCTGAGTTGTGACGATAAATTGCGCATCGCCCGCCGCTTGGACGAATTTGGCGTCGACTTCATCGAAGGCGGCTGGCCTGGCTCCAACCCCAAGGATATGGAGTTTTTTGAACGCGCCCAGACCGAGCTAAACCTCAAGCACGCGCGCATCGCCGCGTTTGGTTCGACCTGCCGCGCAGGGATGGACCCTGCCGACGACCCGCAGGTGCAACTGCTGATCCAGGCCAATACGCCCGTGGTGGCAATCTTTGGCAAGACGTGGGACTTGCACGTGACCGAGGTGCTGCGTACCAACTTGGAAGAGAATCTGCGCATGATCGAAGAGACGGTGCGCTATCTCAAATCCCACGGCAAAGAAGTGGTCTATGACGCCGAGCATTTTTTCGACGGCTACAAGGCCAATCCAGAGTATGCGCTGGCCGCGCTGCAGGCGGCTATCGTCGGCGGAGCCGACAGCGTGGTGCTGTGTGACACCAACGGCGGCAGTATGCCCTGGGAGATCGCCGCGGCTGTGGACACGGTGCGCCGCGAGGTGCTAGGTCTGGATGAGGCGGCCAACCGCCCGCCCGCCGCGCAGGTGGTGCTGGGCATCCACGCGCACAACGACAGCGAGACGGGCGTCGCCAACACGCTCGAAGCCGTGCGCGCCGGCTGTGTCCAGGTGCAGGGCACGATCAACGGCTACGGCGAGCGCTGCGGCAACGCCAACCTGGTCAGCGTCATCCCCGACTTGCAGCTAAAGATGGGCTATGACGTTGTGTCGCCTGAAAAGCTGGTTCAACTGACCGATCTGAGCCGCTTTGTGAGCGAATTGGCGAATCTCAGCCCAGAGCCTCATCAGCCTTTCGTGGGCAGCAGCGCCTTTGCCCACAAGGGCGGAACCCATGTCAACGCCGTGGTCAAGCACACCATGAGCTATCAGCATATCGACCCGCTGTTGGTGGGCAATGAGACGCGCGTCCTGGTCAGCGAGTTGAGCGGCAAGGACAACATCGCGGTCAAGCGCAAGGAATTTGGGCTGGACGGCTTGAGCCAAGAGGAAGAGCGCCAGGTCTTGATGAAGATCAAGGAACTGGAGAACGCGGGGTTTGCCTTTGAAAGCGCAGAGGCCAGCGTTGAACTGCTGCTGCGGCGCATCCGCAAGGACTATGTGGCCCCCTTTGAACTGATCGACTATACGGCCAACGTGGAGCACCGCTTTGGCCGGGGCATGTTCTCCGAGGCGACGGTCAAGGTGAAGGTGGGCGACGAGATTCTGCACGAAGTGGCCGAGGGCAACGGCCCGGTCAACGCCATGAACGTGGCGCTGCGCAAGGCGATCCTGCAATTTTACCCGCGGCTGACCCATGTGCATCTGACCGACTACAAAGTGCGTATTCTGGACAGCGCCAGCGGCACAGCCGCTATGGTGCGCGTCTTGATCGACAGCACCGACGGCGAACGCTCATGGACGACCGTGGGCGCGAGCACCAACATCATCGAAGCCAGTTGGATCGCGCTGGCCGATGGGGTCGAGTACTTCATCTGGACAGACCAGGCCAGGCAGCAGCAGGCGGCCCAGACGCACACCGGCGTGCCCAACGGCGCTGTAGTATGACCTAGCATGGCCGCGCAGCCGGGCGCCGCCTGCGTTCACCGACCGCGTACCCATCGCAATCCGCACCCGACGCAATCTATGTAAGATATACATTGTAAGACATACATCTTAGGCATACATCCTAGCAAGAGGAGAAGCAGCACAATGGCTGTGACAACTGTGAACGGCCTCAACAAATACAGCCGTGTCTTGACCCAGACGCGTTCGCAAGTCGGCTCCCAGGCCATGCTCTACGGTGTTGGGTTGAGCGAAGAAGATATGAAGAAGCCCCAGGTGGGCATTGCCAGCATGGGCTGGGAAGGCAACACCTGTAACATGCACCTCAACGACTTGGCCGGGGAAGTAAAGGCCGGGGTGCAGGATGCAAACTTGGTGGGGCTGATCTTCCACACCATTGGCGTGAGCGACGGCATCTCCATGGGGACCGAGGGCATGAAGTGTTCGCTGCTCTCGCGCGACATCATTGCCGACTCCATCGAGACCGTCATGCGCGCCCAATGGTACGACGCCAACGTCTCCATCCCTGGCTGTGACAAGAACATGCCCGGCGTGATGATGGGCATCGCCCGCGTCAACCGGCCTAGCATTGTGGTCTATGGCGGCACGATCCGCCCCGGCCACCTGGGCGATAAGAAGCTCGACATCGTGTCGGCCTTCGAAGCCTACGGCCAATGGCTCGCCAAGGAGATCACCGAGGAAGAACTCAAGACCGTGCTGCAAAATGCCTGCCCCGGCGCGGGCGCGTGCGGCGGCATGTACACTGCCAACACCATGGCTTCGGTCATCGAGACGCTGGGCATGAGCCTGCCCAATAGCTCCTCCTACCCGGCGACAAGCCCGGAGAAGTTGGAGGAATGCCGCAAGGTCGGCCCGGCCATCCTGAACTTGTTGGAAAATGACATTAAACCCAGCGACATCCTCACGCGCAAGGCGTTCGAGAACGCCATCACCGTGGCTGTGGCGCTGGGCGGTTCGACCAACGTCGTGCTGCACACGCTGGCGATGGCACATGCCGCCGATGTGCCCTTGACCATCGACGATTTCCAAGAGATCTCCAACCGCACCCCGCTGCTGGCCGATCTCAAGCCGTCGGGCGCGTATGTGATGGAAGACCTCTACGAGGTGGGCGGCGTGCCCGCGGTGCAGCGGCTGCTGCTCAAAGAAGGGCTGCTGGACGGCGACTGCTTGACCGTCACCGGCAAGACATTGGCCGAGAACCTGGAAGAACTGCCCGACTTGGCAGAGGGCCAGCGTATTGTCTCGCCCGTGAACAAGCCCCTCAAGCCCACGGGCCACTTGCAGATCCTCTATGGCAATCTCGCCACCGAGGGCGCAGTCGCCAAGATCACGGGCAAGGAAGGCACACGCTTCAGCGGCCCGGCCAAGGTCTTTGATTCGGAAGAAGAAACGCTGGAGGCGATCCAGCAGGGCAATGTGACCCACGGCGACGTGGTGGTCATCCGCTATGAAGGGCCAAAGGGCGGCCCCGGTATGCGCGAGATGCTCTCGATCACTTCGGCCATCATGGGCGCAGGCTTGGGCAAGAGCGTGGCGCTGATCACCGATGGGCGCTTCTCCGGCGGCACCCACGGCTTTGTCGTGGGCCACATCACGCCCGAAGCCTACGAGGGCGGCGGTTTGGCGCTGGTGCGCGACGGCGACGTCATCACCATCGACGCGGAGAACAACTCGCTCAACGTCGCTCTCTCCGATGAAGAGTTGGCGCGGCGGCGCGCCGAGTGGCAAGCGCCCGCGCCCAAGGTGACCAAGGGCGTGCTCTATAAGTACCTGAAGACGGTTGCGTCGGCTTCGCAAGGCTGTGTGACCGACCTGTAGCCTGCGCCAGCCAACGTCACGTGCCATCCGTTTGACCGTTCAGCCGGGGAGCCTATCAAGGTTCCCCGGTTTTTTTGCCGCTTGGGAAAAAGCGGCGCAGGGGCTAGATTGACAAGGGTTATGGCCTCTGCGTATGATTGCCATCAGACGATTTCCCTTGCCAGCGCCGGAAGGAGCCACCGTGTTAACCTATGTCACACCGGAAGAAGCCGGCTTTGATGCCGCGCGGCTGCAGCGCGCCTATCTGTTGCTCGATCAGGCGGCAGCCGATGGGCGCGTTCCCGCCGCCGCGCTGCTTGTCGGTCGCGGGGAGCGCGCTGTTGCGCCCTATACCGTGGGGCGGCTGCACCTGGACCACAGCGAGCCGGCCGCGCCCAGCAATACGATCTTCCTGGTCGCTTCCATTACCAAGCCGGTCACTGCCACCGCGGTCATGATGTTGGTCGAGCGGGGACTGCTGATGCTGACCGACCGCGTGAGCGACATCATTCCCGAATTTGCAGCCAACGGCAAAGAAGATGTGCGCGTGCGCCATCTGTTGACCCACTCGTCGGGGCTGCCCGACATGCTGCCCGATAACGTGGAACTGCGCCGAGAACATGCGCCGTTGTCCAAATTCGTCGAGCGCATCTGCGCGCTGCCGCTGGACTTTGCGCCGGGCACGCGCATTCAATACCAGAGCACCGGCATTGCCATCTTGGGCGAGATTGTCGAGCGCTTGACCGGCCAATCGCTGCCCGATTTCCTGCGCCGGGAGGTTTTTGACCCGCTGCGGATGCACGATACCGGCCTGGGGATGCAGGGACTGGACGCGTCGCGCATTGCCGAAGTCAACGTGCCGCCGGAACAGCGGGGCGAGTCGTGGGGGTGGAATCAAGCCTACTGGCGCAATTTCGGCGCGCCCTGGGGCGGTATGTTCACCAGCGCGGGCGATCTCTATCGCTTCTGCCGCGTCTTTACGGGCGGCGGCCAGTTTGACGGCACGCGGCTCTTAAGCCCCGCGACCGTGGCCGAGATGACCAGCGACCAGACGACCGGGCTGATGCAGTTGATGCACGACGATTATCGGCGTTTGGACTGGGGCCAGACCTGGGGCCTGGGTTGGACGATTGTGGGCCGCCGCGTGGCCGAGGCTGGGCGCACCTTCTTTGGCGATCTCTGCTCGTCACGCACCTTTGGGCATGGCGGAGCAACAGGCACGGTGGTCTGGATCGACCCGGAGCGCGATGTGGTCTGCGTGCTCTTCACCACCGAACCGACCGCAGGGCGCAGCGGATTCTTGGGCCGGGTTTCCAACCTGGTCGCGGCCGCGGCAATATAGGGAATGCATCGATTGATCCACCATCCCGCACAACCATCCCGCACAATAGGAGCGTATCTGCTATGCAAACCGATCTGAATGGGCTGCGCGCGCTGGTCACCGCGGCGGGCAGCGGCATCGGCCATGCCATTGCCGCAACGCTGCGCGCCAACGGCGCGCGCGTCTACATTTGCGACATTGACCCTGGCCGCGTCGACGCCTGCCGCGCCGCGTGGCCCGACGTGGGCGCGATGCAAGCCGATGTCTCTGATGTGGCCCAAGTGGATCGGCTCTTTGACGCGGCGGCGGGCGCGCTGGGCGGGCTGGACTTGCTCGTCAACAACGCGGGCATTGCCGGGCCAACCGGGCCGGTCGAATCGCTCGACCCGGCGGATTGGGATCGCACCCTGGCGGTCAACATCAACAGCCAATTCTACTGCGCGCGGCGCGCTGTGCCCTTGCTCAAGGCTGCGGGCGGCGGCGCGATTGTCAACCTCTCGTCGGCTGCGGGGCTTTTCGGCTATCCGCTGCGCACGCCCTATGCCGCGTCCAAATGGGCGGTGATCGGCTTCACCAAGTCGCTGGCGATGGAACTGGGCGACGACAAGATTCGCGTCAACGCCATCTGTCCCGGCTTGGTCGCCGGGCCGCGCATCGACGGTGTGATCCAGGCGCGAGCCGACGCGCAGGGGGTATCCTTCGAGGAGATGCGCGAGCGTTATCTGCGCCAAAATTCGCTGCATACCTTTGTACAGGCCCAAGATATCGCGGATCTCGTGCTCTTTCTATGCACCAACGCAGGCAGCAAGATTTCGGGCCAGGCGCTGGCCGTCGACGGCAATTTTGAAACGCTGCGTGCCTAGCCCCACGCTGCCCCATCGCATCCATCTAGGCGGGACCATCCATGAAGATTACCAAAGCCGTGATTACCGCAGCCGGGCGCAAACAGCGCACGCTGCCGCTGCAAACGCTGATCGACCGGGACGGGGTTGAACGCTCAGTCCTCCATATCCTGCTCAACGAAGTGGTGCAGGCCGGGATCGATGCTGTGGCCGTTGTCGTGCAGCCTGGCGATGAGGCTGCCTATGCCGATGTGGCGGGCGACCATGCCGGGCGGCTCCACTTTGTCCAGCAGCGCGAACCGCTCGGCTACGGCCATGCCATCGCCAGGGCGCGTGACTTTGTGGGCGATGATCCCTTCCTGCATCTGGTCGGCGACCATCTCTATGTGCAGAGCGGCGCAAAAAGCAATGCCCAGCGGCTGGTCGAAGTGGCCCAGGCCGAAGCGTGTACCGTGTCCGCTGTGCAAGCCACGCGTGAAAGCCTGCTGCCCTATTACGGCACAGTCGGGGTGCGCCGCGTGGCCGGTCGACCCGACCTCTATCGCGTCGAGCGGGTGATCGAAAAGCCCACCCCCACCGTCGCCGAGCAAGAACTCATTGCGCCGGGGCTGCGCGCCGGGCACTATCTCTGCTTCTTTGGCATGCATGTGCTCACGCCTTCGGTCATGGATACGCTGGCGCGCCAACTGCACGAAGCCGGGCCTGAAGCCATGCCGCGCGTCACCCTATCGACCGCGCTGGCAGAGGTGGCCCAACATGAGCAGTATCTGGCGCTGGAGCAGCACAACTCGCGCTATGATCTAGGGGTGCGCTATGGGCTGCTGACCGCGCAGTTGGCGCTGGCGCTCAACGGCGCGGATCGGGATGAAGTATTGGCCCGGCTGTTGGAACTCCTGGCCCAACGTGACCTAACCGGCGGACGGTAGCGCATCATGAGCGAACTGGTCAAGATCATCACTGCCACCGACCCGGCCCAGCGCAATCGTTCGTTGGATGCCGTCTGCCGCGGCATGGACGCGGCGCAACTGATGGCCGAATGTGCCAGCCTCGACCGCTTTCGCCGCACCAACGACAATCTCTATGCGCGGGTGCGCGCCCTTTTCTTTCTGCATGCCATCTACCGCTATCACCTGCCCGACCGCTTGCCACAACCTGCGTCGGGGCAGTCAGGGCAAGCGCCGGGGCTGATCCCCTTTGCTGCCTACAACCATCTGCTGCGCCGCCGCTTTGAAGAAGCCATCGATCTCCTGCTGCACACCCAGGCCGAGCAGGGCGGCCCCAACGATGCGCTGGCGAGCACGCTGGCCGCGGCCTATCATGCGCTGGGCTTTCAGACCTTGGCCGACCAGGTGCGGCGCAGCGTGCGCTCGGTGCGCGGCAACCAGTGGATGTTCCGCATCGGCCATCCCGCCGATCACCCGCTGCGTGTGCGCCCTGAACTCTATGCGCCCGATGCACGCGTGAACGGTCTCTTTCCCATCTTGCATGAGGCCACACCCGTGCGGCTCGACCTGAGCCACAGCGGTTGGAGCGACATCTTCTTCCTGGGCATGGACTTTCCAGAGGGCGCGCGCGTCCTCAATATCTCGGTCGATTTGAGCGTGCAGGGGCAGCCTGACCTGATCCACGGCGACACGCCGCGCCCGCCCATTGAAACCTTTTTCCGCGTCATTGATCAGCCGGTGCTGCGTTTGGTCAGTGTTGATCTGGGCGCGAGCGCAGAGATCGCCAGCCTGGCCGAAGTCTTTGACTTTGCCAAGGATTACCTGGGCTTGCTCAAGGCCGCGGTCATCGCCGCGGGGATTGTCCCGCCGGGCATGGAAGGGGCCGATCAGCCCCTGGCCGATGTGCTGGCGCGGCTGATTGCGCCGGGCTATGGCATCGAACTGGTGAGCCAGGTCAACGGCATCCCCAAAGGCTCGCGCCTGGCCGTATCGACCAATCTATTGGCGTCGCTGATCGCGGTCTGTATGCGCGCCACGGGCCAAACCGCGTCGCTGACCGGCGGGCTGCAGGAGGATGAGCGGCGCATTGTTGCCGCGCGCGCCATCTTGGGCGAATGGCTGGGCGGTTCCGGCGGCGGTTGGCAGGATTCAGGCGGCGTTTGGCCTGGCATCAAGCTGATTCAGGGGGTCGAGGCCGGGCTGGGCGACCCGGAATATGGGGTGAGCCGCGGTCGCTTGCTGCCCAACCACCGCATCTTGGACGAAAGCGACGTCGCCCCGGCCACGCGCCAAGCGCTGCAAGACAGCCTGGTCATGGTGCATGGCGGCATGGCCCAAGATGTCGGGCCGATTCTGGAGATGGTGACCGAGAAGTACCTGCTGCGCAGCGAAGCCGAATGGCAGGGCCGCCAGGAGGCCATTCGCCTCTTTGACGAGATCTTGAACCACCTGCGCGCAGGCGATCTAAATGCCGTGGGCGCGGCGACCCACCGCAACTTTCACGGGCCGATCCAGACTATCATCCCCTGGGCCAGCAACCTCTACACCGAGACGCTGATCCACCGGGCACAGGCTGAATTTGGCAAGGACTTCTGGGGTTTTTGGATGATGGGCGGCATGGCAGGCGGCGGCATGGGCTTCATCTTCGACCCGCACGTCAAGCCCCAGGCGCTCACCCGGATGCGCGAGATCATGGCCGCGGCCAAATCCGACCTGGAACACGCCGTCCCCTTTGCCATGGACCCGGTGGTCTACGACTTTGCCATCAACGAGCGGGGCACTTGGGCCGAACTGCATACAGGCGAGGATGCGCTGATGCCGCCCGGCTACTACACGCTGACCGCGCCCGCCCTTTTGCGCGCCGAGCAGCGTGCCTTGACGCCCTTTCGCCGCGCCGAGCTAGACCGTTTTGGCGTTGCCAGCCGCACAGACCCGCGGCTGGTGGGCATGGTGCAGGCGCTCTTTGACCGGCTTCTACCCGGCACAGTCCCTCAAGCCGCCGCGGGCGAGGATCTGGGCGCGCTCCTGGCGCGCTATGGCTTCGACCCGGTGCAGCATGAGCAAATCCGCGCCGACATGCGCAGCGGACGTATCGGCTTGGCGCAAAACCGGCTCCCTGTCAGCAGCCGCATCGAAGATGTCACACCCCAGGATGTGGTCGATCTGCGCGCGCCCACCGATCACGACGACCTGCGCCAACAAGGGTTGGACGCGCTGGCCCAAGGGCGCGCGGCTGTGGTGACATTGGCCGGCGGCGCGGGCAGCCGCTGGACCCAGGGCGCGGGCGTGGTCAAGGCGCTGCACCCCTTTTCCCGGATTGGCGGTGATTACAGGACCTTCTTTGAGGTGCATGTCGCCAAGAGCCGTCGCATCAGCCGCTTGGCCGGTGCAGACGTGCCCCATCTCATCACGACTAGCTACCTTACCCACGCGCCCATTGCCGCGCATCTGGAAGCGGTGGACAACTACGGCTATGGGGGGCCGTTGATCCTCTCGCCAGGGCGCACGATTGGGCTGCGCCTGGTTCCCATGGCGCGCGATCTGCGCTTTGCCTGGGAGGAGATGTCGCAGCAGATGCTGGATGAGCAGGCACAGAAGGTGCAAGACAGCCTGCGCGCGGCGCTGATCGGTTGGGCACAGCAGAGCGGCGAGGGCACAGATTACACCGACAACGTGCCCATGCAGTGCCTGCACCCTGTGGGCCACTGGTATGAATTCCCCAATATGCTGCGCAATGGCATTTTGGCCGATCTACTGGAGGCGCAGCCGCAGCTTGACGTGTTGATGCTGCACAACGTGGATACGCTGGGCGCGGACCTGGACCCGCTGATGCTGGGCGCGCACTTGGCCTCTGGCGTGCCGTGGACGAGCGAAGTGATCACCCGGCGCATCGACGACCGCGGCGGCGGACTGGCGCGCGTCGACGGGCAGGTGCGTCTGGTCGAAGGGCTGGCGCTCCCGCGCGAGGAGATCGAGTTCAAGCTCTCCTACTACAACACGGGCACAAGTTGGATTCGCATTGATCCGCTCTTGGCCTGTTTTGGGCTGACGCGCGGCGACCTGCGCGACGAAACAAAGGTGGCCCAGGCAGTTCGCAACCTGGCCGCACGTATGCCCACCTACATCACGCTCAAAGAGGTCAAAAAGCGTTGGGGCCGCGGCCAGGAGGATATCTTTCCTGTCGCCCAGTTTGAAAAGCTGTGGGGCGATATGACCGCGCTGCCGGAGTTGGCGTGCCGCTTTGTGGTGGTGGATCGCGGGCGCGGGCGGCAGCTCAAGGAGGTGGCCCAACTGGACGGGTGGCTGCGCGACGGGTCTGCCGCCTATGTCGAGCAGCTTTGCGCGTGGGCGTAGCGGCATGGCACATTGGCATATCGCGCCAGGCGCAAGGCTGCACACAGTGATCACTGTAGAAACAGTGGTCACAGCAGAAAGGGACTTTTAGGTTAGTGAGTTATACATAAGAAGCGATTGAGCTTTAGCCGAATAGCGCATCTGGATTTTTGAGACGGTAGCACGACAAGCCCAATAAACGTGCTGCCGTCTCGCTGTGTAATGCAAATCAAATACCTAGGTCTTACAAGTCTATTGAATGGGAAGTTGAATG
>CAZZNG010000103.1:0-17564 GCA_964655505.1 uncultured Litorilinea sp.
TGCTCGCGAGATGGAATGTCATTTAACGCCCATCTGCTCGCGAGATGGGCATGAAGCTCGCAGCTTCCGGGAAGGTGAATCCCTACACGGGTGGGATCAAACACCAAGATTATTTACGCTTTAATAATAGAGGCATCAAGGTTTGGCAAAAGGGCTACAGCAGAGAGGTGCGAGGAGATAAGAGCGTGCGAGAGCAAAAAGAAGGCGCGCAGACCGGCGTGGATCTGCCGCCGGACACATTGAACGAGCGCATTGGCGTGCTGACCCGGCGTGAGGTGGAGGCGCGCTTGTTGGCGCCGCTCATCGAGGAGTTAAGCGCCGAGTTTGGCCGCGAAGCCGTGATCGAGGTCGTGCGACGGGCCATTATTCGCATTGCACGCGAACAAGGCGAAGCCCTAGCAAAGCACATGGGCGGCGACACATTGGGCCACTTTGCCGAGTCGCTCCAATATTGGACACAGGACAACGCGCTGGAGATCGATGTGCTGGCGCTGGACGAAGATCGTTTTGACTTCAACGTGACGCGCTGCCGCTATGCAGAACTCTACCGCGCGTTGGGTGTGCCCGAATTGGGCGCGGTCTTTTCCTGCAACCGGGACGGCGCGCTGATCGAGGGGTTCAATGGGGAGGTCGAGCTGTCACGTACGCAAACGATTATGGAAGGTGCGCCTTTCTGCAACTTCCGCTATCGGCGGCGACCGCCGCCAACGGTCGAGGCAAAATGACTTCTAGTAAGATAAATTCTACAACGACAGCCGATCCAATAGAAAGCAATTCCATCGATACGGCAAGAGACAAGACGCAAGACAGGGCGCAAGGCAAGACGGAGCAGGCTGAACAAATCGAACAAGAGGGCGCAGCGCAGGAGACTGCTGCCGCTAAACATCTGATGCTGGCGGCGCGCACGGAGGAGTTGGCGCAGGCTGAACAAGCCATTCCGCAGCCAGGCGTGAAGCCCGCGGAACTGCGTGCGAGTGTGCAGATCCTCCTGCCCGATGCTGCGGACCGGCGCATTGAGCGTTGGACGGATAAAGTGCCCGGCGCAAGCTGGCCGGGGTGGGGCGGGCATATTACGCTGGTTCCGCCCTTTGTCCCCTCCGTGCCCGCGGACGAGGTTTATCAGCGCTTGCTGCCTGTTTGTCAGAATTTGTCGCTCTTCCGGGTGCGGCTTGCCGAGCCGGTGGCAGTGCAGGACGCGACGCGGCCCGGCTATTGCGCTGTCTTTCTGACGGTAAACCAGACCAAGGACATCGACCACAACCGGCTTATGGCCGCCTATACTGCGGTCAATGCTGCGGTTTCGGACATGATGGGCGACACCCACGCGGGCTTGGCCGAGCAGCCTTTCTTGCCGCATGTCACCTTGGCCTTGGGCATCGGCGAGGCGGAAGCGGCGCGCATGGTGCGGAATTTGAAGGCCGAGCCAATCGAGGCGAAATTTCTTGTGGATGAACTCACGCTTGTGTTGATGTACGGCCAGGGAAGCGACCGTCGTGTCGAAAAGCGGCCTCTGCCGCTGGGGCCGCCCAAGCCCATTGGTCTGTTGAGTGACTAGCGACTGAACGCGGTGCTGCCTAGTGCCACGCCAGGCGCAGACGGCTGCGGTGGATGCCGTCGAGCGAGGTATAGAGGTAGGTGGTTCCGTCTAGCACGACTAGATCAGCATGGCCGACGCCGACATTGCCCGGCAAGTCAAGCAAGATCGGGTTGCCGGGATAGGTCTCCCACGGGCCATCCACCTGGGCTGTTTCTGAACGTGCCAGCCCCAACAGAAACTGTGTGTCTCCGGCATCACCCGCCTGGGGACCGCGCACCCCTTCATACAACATATAATAACGATCGTCCACGCGCAGCACATCGGCGGAACTGATGGTGCGAAAGTCAAAGTGGCGATTGGCGTTGGGGCCGGTCGCATCCACTGGCCCATATTCCGCTGCACCGCTGAAGAGCGGGTTGTGATCACAGGCGCGCAGGGTTCCGGCCGCGCTGCCCAACGGCCCGCGGTAACAGCCCATGTGGCTTGGATTCTGCCCCATGCCGACAAAGAGGTAGAGTTCCGGCGGCGTCTGCATCGTGTCGATCAACACGCCGGGCGGGCTGCCCAACAGGCAGTCGTAGGCGGTTGGCGTATGGGGGTGATCGCCCACCCGTGCCGCGGGCGGGCAGTTCATGTGCCAATCGCGCCAGATGCCCGTAAGCGGCACTTCGCGCGGGGGCGACCAGGTTATCCCATCCTGCCCAGTGCGCAGGATGGTGTTGGCGCGGTACTCATAGACCATCACCCAGCTATCGGGCAGCGGCTCGCCGGGTCGATAGACATCGACGCGCGGATACTGCTGCTGGTCGATGTGGTCGCGCCGCGAATCGCACGGGCACGCCGCGCAGGGCAGATCGCAGATGGGCATACCGGCATCATTGCGCAGCGGGGTAAAGCTCTGGCCGCGGTCGGTGCTGGTGAAGCGCACCACACAGCCAGGGAAGGGCACGGGCGCGCCGCATTGATCGTATACGCCGAGCGAGGCATGGCTGGCATGGACATAGCTGGTGAGCGTGCCGTCCGCGCCGACCACCGTGTCGGATTCGCCCATGGGCAGCCCTGTGTCCGCTACATCCATCACGAACTGCGCCGTGCCTTGCCAAAAGTCTGCTAGCGTCGGCTGGTCGGGTTCGACCGGCGGCTCGTCGGCAGCGGATGCCGCGGGCGATGGGCCTGCGGGCGCGCAGCCCGCCAGCATTACCTGTAGGATGAGCATGAACAGCAGCGCGCCGCCCCAAAGTCCAACTCGAACAGATGGCTTGTTCTTGCCGGTCGCCGCGCCGTCCACACCCAGATCCTCGTCTACCCGGAGATTCGTCTGCTAGGAAGATGATTCGCTCTTAAAAAGGGCTGCCCACCACTACAGAGGTGCAGTGGTGGGCACGTACAAAGGAGGAACCAAAGGAGGAACTAATTGGATGCTGCGAAGTAAGCTCCCCTCATACTTCACAACTCCGGCAAGCGACTAAGCTTTTTTTCTCCGGCGAGGCTGCCGAATTTTTTCAATCTTACCTTACTTACCTTTTGTCGTCCTTAGTCGCTTGCCGGACGGTTGTGAAGTTCCGAACTATCTCAACCATACCATGAGTGTAACTTGATCGCAACTTTTGGGATCGCAAGGTGTTCAATAACTTTGTTTCGCCGTGGATCGTGATGGTGGATTATCGCGGCTGTCGGTACGGCTGCTGCCGCGAGGCGCAAGCAGACGGTGAAAGGCCAGTGGGGCGGCGCGAGCCAGTATGGCGACCAAAGAGGTTGTTGTGCGTTATTCGCCCGAAATGTTTGACAGGTGGTACGCCATTCACTACAATGGCGCTTGCCCTTCACACATGAGGCCGCGCCTGGTGGAGACCATGTGCGCGCCTGTGAAGCGCGTGAAAAGGTTGTCGAATTGCAGGATTCGGCTTTGCAGGTTTTAATGGTGCAAGGATCATGCGCAGCAACCGTCGTTGTGCTGCGGTGCCTAAATATACGCTTCATGCAGTAAGACCATTCCAGCTTATTCCCAAGTCCAGATACCCTTGGGCAAAAAAAAGGTAGAGGAGAGAAATTATCATGGCTGAAAAAGAGACTTTCGAACGCATCCGCAACATTATCGTCGATCAACTGGGCGTAGAGCCGAGCGACGTGACGATGGAGGCGAGCTTCCGCGACGACCTGGAAGCGGACAGCCTGGATCTGGTGGAGTTGATCATGGCTTTCGAAGAGGAGTTTGGCGGCGAGATCAGCGACGAGGAAGCACAGAAGATCCAGACAGTCGGCGATGCGGTGCGTTTCCTGGACGCAGTTTAAGCAGGACGTCGATTTTTCGCGCTCGCGCGTGCGCTGTTCAGCGCCGCGGGCGATTGATTGGAATGAACAAAGGGGCGAGTCACGGTCATTTGATTGGACTCGCCTTTTTGATTGGGGCTGTTTGGGTGGGTGTCTGATTGGGTGGGTCTGAATGACGCTTGGCTCGACAGTGGATCGCCTACGGCTCGGCTTGGTGGTCAACGCGGGGGGCAAGAGCCGCCGCATGGGGCAGACCAAGGCGCTGTTGACGCTGCCCAACGGCGAGCCGCTGATCCGGCATGTGGTGGCGCGCTTGGTTCCGCTGGCCCAACGGACAGTGGTGGTCGCTGACGATCCAGCGGTCGCCGCCGCGGTGGGTGTGCTGCCGCATGTTCGTGTTGTGGGCGATCGCTGGCCGGAAGGGGGCGCGCTGGGAGGCATTGCCACGGGATTGGGCGCGATGGACGCCAGCCCCAACGATGAGTCGGCGCAGAGTGGTTTGGCGCACGATGGCTGGGTGATGGTCGTGGCGTGTGATATGCCCTGGGTCGCGCCGGAGCGATTTCGCTGGTTGGCCGAGCAAAGGCCGCGAGCTGGCGGGCGCGCGGTCGTGCCTGTCTGGGGGGGAAGGGCACAGCCCTTTCATGCGCTGTGGCATGTTGCGGTTGTGCCGCTGCTGGCTGCGCGCATCGAGGCAGGCGAATTGGGCGTGATCGCTGCGCTGGAAGCGCTCGACGCGGATTTTGTGGTCGATCCAGACGCAGATGGGCGGCCCTATGCCAACGTGAACACCCCGGCAGAGTGGGAGGCGTTCCTAGCGCAGAGTGGCTAGGCCCCGGCGGTGAGAGCGCCTGCGGGCTATGATCTTGCCGCTGGCTCTACGCATTGGGTATTGGGGAGATCCAAAAACAGGCTGGCCGCGCGCCATCGCGCGGCCAGCCTGTTTGTTTTCAAGTATCGCTGCCGTGAGTGGCTGTGGCCGGTCTAGTGTTCGAGCGAGCGCATGATAAAGACCACGCGGCCGTTGATGCGAACCCGGTTGGCCGGGCGGATGATCGGCTCGTAGTTGGGGTTGGCGGGCTGTAAGCGCACATTGCGCCCTTCGCGATAGAGGTACTTGAGCGTTGTCTCCTCGTCGCCCTCTACCCAAGCCGCCACCATGTCGCCGTCTTCCGCGGTCTCTTGGTGGCGCAGCACCACGACATCACCGTCGAGCACGCTGGCGTCGACCATGGAATCCCCCTTGACGCGCAAGGCGAAGAAAGGCCCACGGCTCTTGATCAGACCATCGGGGATCTCCACCCACCCGTCCGGGTCTTGCGGTGTGCGTGCTTCGACCTGGATTGGTTCACCCGCGGCAATGCGCCCCAGCACAGGGACGCGCAGCAGTTGCGCCGCGGTTTCATGCAAGGCTGAATCGCCGTTGCCATTGCGGACGGCGGGCACAGGCAGAACGTCGTCGGGCACAAGCGCCAAGGTCGCGTTCATCTCCTGGATGCGATCCCAGTTGAGGCTAAGACCCCGGCTCACTTCTTTGCGCCGCGCAATCAGATCCAACTCTTCGAGCTTTGCCAGGTTGTAGTTGACGACCGAGGTACTAGAGATACCGACTTCTTCGCCGATTTCACGGATCGTCGGCGGAAATTCGTTCTCGTTAAAGAACTTGATGATGAATTGCAGGATGTTGCGTTGGCGCTCCGAAAGGCTGCTCATGTTTTTATTCCCCATTTGACATCGACAGAGTGTGACGTGTGCGATTGACGACGATGGCTATAGATTCCAGACTGCAAACTTCAGTATGCAAATTCCAGGCTATAGACTCCAGTAGCGAGATGGCGGGAATGATGTGTAGTCTGCGTTGGGTGGACAGCGACTCGGTTGGCTGGAGTCGACTAAGTCGACTAACCGGAAGCAAGTGCGACCCAGTATCCCCGTTTACCCAAGTTTATCGCCAGTTATCCCAAAGCCAGAACGTTTGTTTCCCAAGTTATCCCAAGTGTACACGAACATTTGTGCGGTGTCAAGCCCCAAAACGAATTTTTGTTCTGTGATTTTTGATTGGAGAAATAGAGCAGGGGGGAAGCAGCGATTGTAGACGCAAATGGGCGGGTTAGAGGGTTATTCGTCTAGCCCGGCTTGGCGCATGTACGCTTTGAAGCGCTGCCAATAGGCGAGCCGGTCCGCTGGCCCATCCGCGGGGTTGGGAAAGCGTGCGTCGGCTTTGGCGCGGCCGCGCTCCATGGCTTCTTCCATGTCGATGCCGCAGAGGTAGGCGATCTTGAAGATCATGACCTGTAGATCGCTCAATTCGAGCGCCAGGTCGCGGCGAATGCTTTCAAGGTCTTCATCACCCGGCGCGCGATAGCCCTCGATGATCTGGACAAGCTTGCTGATCTCGCCCAGTTCTTCCATGGCGTGCAACAGCGTGTGGCTGGGCAGCACCCGATCCCAGGTGCGTTTGCGGTCCCATTCTTCGAGCCAGGCTTGATATTCGCGAATGTGCATGGTCAGGAGCCGATCGGGTGGGCAGGGTCAGTGGATAGCGAGTCGCCTGCGGGATGAGCCGCCGCGTCGGGTGCGGGCGGATGGCCGACAGGGACGGGCGCGAGCGTTTGCAGGCGGCGCATGAATTCGACCGAGCGCAGTTGGCGCTCTAGGACAGTCAATAGGTAGCGATAGATCAGGTTGCCCGCTCGGTGCAGGATGGGGTCGCGCACTTTGACTTGGGCCACGGTGGGCCAGGGTTGGCTTTGCAGAAAGCGCAAGACCTTGAGCACGTCGGGGCTGATGGGTTCCAGATCGCGCTGGGCCTGCGCGCAGGTGGGGCAGATGATGCCGCCTGCGATGAGGTTGACATAGTTGGTGACCGGCGTCAGGTCTTCATCGCACATGAGGCAGTTGAAGAGCTGCGGTTGAAAGCCGGTCAGCGACAGCAGGTGCAGCTCGAACCAGTGTTGTAGGAGCGAGAAGATAAAGAAGTCGTCGCTGGTGGGCGCAACGTCCAGCACATTGAGCGCCAGCAGGAGCAGATCCCACAGCGGTTGGTTTTCGTCTTCACTTTCGGTAAAGCAGTCGACCAGTTCGCACAGGTAACCGGCGCGCGCAATCTTGTCGAGATCGGTGCGGATCCCGCTAAAGCTTTCGACTGTGACGGCTTCGGTGATGATGTCCCATGTGCGCGCCTTGGCTACCTGCAAGGCGCAGTGCCCAAACAGTTCGAGGTGACCGGCCTTGCGGCTGGTTGTTTTGCGCGCGCCTTTGGCGATCAACTCCAGCTTGCCGTAATTGGGTGTGAATACCGTCAGGATACGGTCTGCGTCGCGGAAGTCGCGCCGTCGTAGAATAAGGGCGTGTGTTCGGTACTGTCGACTGCGATTTGCCATAGTGTCGCATGTTGGCCGGTAGCTGATCCACGGGCGGTCTCTTCTGCCGCGACCGTTCGTCTACCAGAGGTGAAGTATAGCACAAATGGGGGAAGAATGCCACCTGTGCGAACAGATGTGCGCCGGATGTGGCTGCGCTTGGCAGGGCGCAGGAAAGCAAAAACCGCCCTGATAGCCAGAGCGGTTTTGTGCCCCCAAGGGGATTCGAACCCCTGTCGCAGGCTTGAAAGGCCTGAGTCCTAGTCCTCTAGACGATGGGGGCGAAGACAAGAGGGAGTATAACAGTCACGGTCAAAACGGTCAAGTTTCGCAGTCTTAAATGGATTGTTTGGTCTAAGTGCGTATGATAGACTGGCTCAAGCACTGGTCTGACAGGTGCAAATCAACTGATAGGCCCGGCGCACACTGACAGCGTACACCGATAGCTACACTGGCAGCTACACTGACTGTGGCGCATACTGGCGACGTAGGATAACGGGAGGATAGTTTGGCCGAGCGATTGGTCGTGGCAGCCGTTCAGCAGAAGATGCATCTGCCGCAGACCCTCGACGAGTATCAAGATGATCTGCGGCGCTTCATGCGCGTTGCGGTTCACAAGCAAGCACGATTGGTCGTCTTTCCCGAATTGGGTGGGCTGATGGCAGCGCCGCCTATTTTGGGAGATTTCCGCTCGAACTTGCTCAAAACGGCTGACCGCGGACGGCGCAAGAACGCGGGGCTGTGGACGCGCATGGTGGGCGGCATTGCCAATTCGCTGGCGACCGTGGTCAAGGCCGATTTTCGCTTGGGGCTGCGTGCGCTGCTCGACGTGGCCGCGCAAGACCTGTGGCAGAACTATGCCAAAGTCTTCAGCGGGCTGGCGCGCGAGTTTGGCGTCACCGTTGTCGCGCCAAGCGCCTATCTACCCGACCCAATCGATGGGGTGGTGCGGAATTTGGCGTGTGTGTTCGACAGCAACGGCGAATTGGTGGGCCACCAGGCCAAGGTTGTTTTGCATCCGGAAGATGTCGACCTGGCGCAGCCGGGCAGCGCCTGGCAGGTGGTGGCGACGGAGGTGGGGCGCATCGGGCTGATCTTGGGCAGCGACGTGCTTTATCCTGAAGTGGGCCGCGCCCTGGCCTATCAAGGGGCCGAGGTGCTTGTCTGCCAGGCCGCGTGTACCGATGTGACGCTTTACAACAAACTGCGCGCCGGGGTGTTGGCGCGTATGCAGGACAATCAGCTTTTCGCCGTCGCCAGTTTTCTGGTCGGCGACAACCGCTTCAGCCGTGCGGCGCGCACGCCGTTTGTGGGCAAATCTGCTATCTTTGCCCCGCAGGAACTGACCCCGCGCCGCAACGGGGTGTTGGTCGAAATGGGCAGCGCGCGCGCCGAGGGCGTTTTGGTGGCGCAGTGGGACTTCGCAGCCCTACGCGCGCTATGGGAGAATTCGGATACGCCAGTGCGACAGCAACTACCCTTGCAGCAGGCCGGCCAATTCTTGGCCCAACTGTATACCCGCTTGCAGGCGCTGCCCAAGCAGATGGAACGGGGCGCGCTGCCACAGCCGGATCGAGGCGCAGTTGATGAGGAACTGCCGGTTCCCTACCAGACGCTAGACGATCTGGCCGTTATCGGCTCGGTGACCAGCCGTTGGCCGCTGGGCGATCCCGAGGCGCGCAGACAGGAAGCGGAGTCCGATGCGCCCAGCCGGTCTGTGCCGATCGTGCGTAGCGACGTCGACGGCGATCTGACAGCTTCGCACTTTAGCTATGACGATGAGACGGACGAGATGGACGCTGTGGTCAACGTCGACCAGGAGCGGAAGCGGTAGCGTTCCTGGCCGGTGTGCGCCGTTGATGCAGACATTGTTTTACTGTTGTTGTTTTGTTGTGGCGTCGATTTGACAGCGATTGTCCCCCTTGCTATTATCCTCCGCAGCGCGATCCCGCGCGGAAGTCATCTAAGCGACAAAAAGCACTCTCATGCAGGAATCATCCATGTTGATTTGGCCTGATCGGCGTCTTGCGATTGCGGTCAACAAGAAGAGCAAGAAGACGTAACCGGACTAAAGGTCTGGAAATCCGTGCTTGCTCGGATTTTTGGAAGGTGATGAACCGGCCATCCAGACGGATAGGCCGGTTTTTTTGTGTCTGCTCATCGAACCGGTGTTGAGCAGGAGCGTAGCCGGTTTGGTTGTTTGGACATGCGATATGTCCGCTATCGGTTTGTGGACATGCGAAATGTCCATCATCATGAGGAGGAGCCACTATGAGCCTCGACCAGTTTGCTATCATTGAGTCTACCCTGCGCGAAGGGGAGCAGTTTGCCAACGCCTTCTTTACCAGCGACCAAAAGGTCGAAATTGCCCGCTTGCTGGATGCGTTTGGCGTCGAGTACATCGAATTGACATCACCCGCGGCCAGCCCCCAGAGCCAGGAAGATTGCACACGCATTGCCAAGTTGGGGCTTAAGACCAAGGTGCTGACCCATGTGCGCTGTCACATGGACGATGCGCGCTTGGCCGTTGACACAGGCGTCGACGGCATCGACGTAGTCTTTGGGACAAGCAGCTATCTGCGCCAATTTTCGCATGGCAAAGACATCGGCTATATCATCGACAGCGCGCTGGAGGTGGTTGAGTTTGTCAAGAGCCAGGGGCTGGAGGTGCGCTTTAGCAGCGAGGACTCCTTCCGCAGCGATCTGGTTGATCTGCTGACCGTCTATCGCGCGGTCGATCAGATCGGCGTCAATCGGGTGGGCATTGCCGATACGGTGGGCGTCGCCCATCCGCGCCAAGTCTATGATCTGGTGCGGACGCTGCGCGGCGTTGTCCATTGCGACATCGAGTTCCACGGCCACAACGACACGGGCTGTGCGGTGGCAAATGCGTACTGCGCGCTGGAGGCCGGGGCCACTCATGTGGATACGTCGGTGTTGGGCATTGGCGAGCGCAACGGCATCACCCCTTTGGGTGGGTTGGTGGCGCGCCTCTACGCCTATAACCCTGACCTGGTGCGCAACAAATATCACCTGCCCCTGCTGCGCGAGATTGAAAACTACGTGGCCGGGCTGGTGAGCGTGGATGTGCCGTTCAACAACTATATCACCGGCTTCACCGCTTTTACGCACAAGGCAGGCATCCACGCCAAGGCGATCCTCAACAACCCCAGCACCTATGAAATCCTTGATCCGGCTGACTTTGGCTTGACCCGCTATATTCATGTGGCGCACCGGCTGACCGGCTGGAACGCGATCAAGCAGCGGGCCGAGCAATTGCAGTTGAGCCTGACCGACGACGAGATCAAGAAGATCACTGCCCAGATCAAGGCGTTGGCCGATCAGAAGAATCTGACGCTGGATGATGTGGATGTGCTGCTGCGCGATTATCACAGCCAAGTCGTTGCGGCCGCCGAACTTGGCGACCTGCCCGCGGTCGAACAGGTCGGGTCGAACGGATAGAATAGACGCCGCACCATGCACGAAGCCGATCACGAATCGCAGCATGAACCACAGCACGAACCAGAGCCGTGGCGCACCCAATCGACCACCTATGTCTATCGTGACCGTTGGGTGAGGGTGGCGGTCGATACGGTGCGCCTGCCCACCGGGGCCATGTATGACTATACGCGCCTGGAACCGGGCGGGATTGGCGTGGGCGTGATCGGCTTCAACGCACAGGGCGACATTCTGCTGGAGCGGGAATACCGGCATGGCGTGGGCGAGGTCATTTGGCAGCTACCCGGCGGGCTGGCCGACGCGGGCGAGGATTTGCAGGCCGCGGGGCTGCGCGAACTGCGTGAGGAGACAGGCTATGCGCCCGCGTGGGTTTCACCGCAGACCGTGCGCTATCTGGGGGCTGTGTGGGACAACCCGGCTATGGGCACAGGGCGCAGCCATCTCTATGCTGTTTGGGGCTTGACGCAGGTGGCCGCGACGCGGCGCGACCCGGCAGAGTTTGTGACGCTGCACTGGCAGTCCCCCGCGTGGCTCTGCGCCGCGGTGCGCGACGGGCTGATCCAAGATCGCGTGGTCGTGGCCGCAGTGGCTTATCTGTTGCTGAATGGCTGGATAGAGAGATAAGGACACATGGCACAAGACAGGGCGCAGACCTTTGCTCAAAAAGCGTTGGCGCGTGCAGCCGGACTCGAAACGGTTGCCATCGGTCAGGTGGTGGATGCACGACCGGACATTGTACTCAGCCATGACAACACGGCTGCGATCCGGCGCATCTGGCGCGAGTTCGGCCAAGAGCGGGTGCTGATCCCGGAACGGCTTGCGATCACACTGGATCATGCTGTGCCCGCGCCAACCACCCAGCACGCGCAGAACCATGCCGAGATTCGGGCCTTTGTACAGGAGCAGGGCATCGCGCGCTTTTGGGAGGTGGGGCGCGGCATCTGCCACCAGGTGTTGAGCGAGGAAGCCGCGGTGCTGCCAGGGCAGACGATCTTGGGGGCCGACTCGCACACGACCCACTTCGGATGGTTGGGGGCCTTTGGCGCGGGCATCGGGCGCAGCGAAGTGGCTGTGCTCTGGGCGACGGGGGAACTGTGGCTGCGCGTGCCGGAGACGATCCGCATCGAGTTGTCTGGGGCGCTGCCGCCGGGCGTAACGGCCAAGGATTTCGCGCTGCGTATTATCGGCGACCTGGGCGCGGATGGCGGCATATACTATGCCATCGAGTTTGGCGGCGATGGGGTCGCGTCCATGAGTCTGGCGTCGCGCATGGTGCTGCCCAATATGATGGCCGAGTTTGGGGCCAAGAGCGCGTACATTGCGCCAGACGACGCGGTGATCGACTACCTGGCCCCACGCTTGGCCGCGTGGCAGGCGCGGATGGGCGCGCAGCCTGATCCTGATGTGGCCGCGGTCGCGCAGACGATCCGCCAGGGCTGTCTTTATCCCGATGCTGGCGCGGCCTATGCCGCGGTTCATCGCTACGACGCGCGCGACCTGGAACCCTATGTGGCCTGCCCCCATTCGGTGGACAAGGTGACGCCGGTGTCGAAGCTGGCGCGGGTTGCGGTGCAGCAGGCCTTCCTGGGCACATGCACCAACGGGCGGCTGGAAGATATTGCCGCGGCCGCGGAAGTGGTGCGCGGCAGGCGCATCGCCAACGGCACGCGCTTTCTGGTTATTCCCGCGTCGAGCCAGGTTTTGCAGGCCGCGCTGCAAGCGGGGTACATTCAGACATTGATCGAGGCGGGCGCGGTGATCGGCGTGCCGGGCTGCGGCCCGTGCATGGGCAATCATATGGGCATCCCCGCGCCCAATGAGGTGACCATCTCCAGCGCCAACCGCAATTTCCGCGGGCGCATGGGGACAGCGGAAGCGGATATCTACCTGGCAAGCCCGGCTGTGGTGGCGGCTTCCGCGGTCTTGGGGCGCATCGGCGACCCGCGTGAAATCACGGACTCATAGGACAGAACGCAGGAAGGGGAGCGGCTGAGGTGGAACGGATTCGCGGGCGCGTTTGGAAATATGGCGACAACGTCAATACCGACGTGATCTTTCCGGGTAAGTATACCTATACCGTCACCGAGCGCAGCGCGATTGCAAGCCACGCGCTGGAAGACCTGGACCCAACCTTTGCCGCGGGCGTGCAGCCGGGCGATGTGGTGGTGGCGGGCCGTAACTGGGGCTGCGGCTCCAGCCGAGAGCAGGCCGCGACCTGCCTGGTCTACAGCGGGGTCGGCGCGGTCATTGCGGTGAGCTTTAGCCGCATCTTCTATCGCAACGCGCTCAACAATGGGCTGCTGGCGATTGTCTGTCCCGAAGCGGTGGCCGCGGTTGGCGCGGGCGAGACGATCGAGATCGATCCGCAGGCGTGCGAGATCAAGACCGCAGCCGGGCGCTTTCGCTTCCCGCCGCTCAGCCCCAGCATCCTAGGCATGATCGAGGCAGGCGGGCTGGTTGCGTATGTGAAGCAGCGATTGGCGGCGACATCGTGAAATCTTTGGTGATGCGCCTGGCCTATTGGCTGATGTGCCTTCAGTGGCGGCTGTTTCGCCCAGTCAAACTTGGCGTGCGCATCATCCTACTGAACGAAGATGGCGTGGTGCTGGTGCGCCACCGCTATCAGCCGGGGTGGCACTTTCCCGGCGGCGCGGTAGAGCGCAATGAAACCACGGCTGCCGCGGCGCTGCGTGAGGCGTATGAAGAAGCGGGCGCACAAGTCAGCGGCGCGCCGGAGTTAATGGGCATCTACAGCAGTTTCAGTCATGGCAAGAGCGATCATGTGGTGACTTACATCGCGCGCACCTTTCGGCTTGGCCCGCCCAAAGACAGTTGGGAGATCGCCGAGTGCCGCGTCTTTGCGCTCGATGCGCTGCCCCATGACCTTTCGCCCAATGCGCGGCTGCGGCTGAATGAGTTGTTACGCGGCAAGACGATCCAGCGTTAATCGATCCAGCGTTAATCGATCCACGACATAGGAACAGGGGGCGTATGGACTGGTTCTTGTTGGGGCGAGGTATGTTGATTGGCTTTGCCATTGCCGCGCCGGTAGGGCCGATTGGGCTGCTCTGTATCCAGCGCACGCTGCAAAGCGGGCGGCGCATTGGCTTGGCAACCGGCTTGGGCGCGGCGTCCGCCGACGCTATGTATGGCATTGTTGCCGCTTTCGGGCTGAGCGCGATTGCGGTCTTCTTGTCGAACCAGCGGCTTTGGCTGGGGCTGATGGGTGGATTGTTCCTTTGCTGGCTCGGCTGGCAAACCTGGCGGGCTGCGCCGCCTAGCCTGGCTGTACGCGACAACGCTCTGGTGGCGAGCGGGACAGTGAGCAACCCAGTAGCGAATAATGACGTATGGGCGGCCTATGGCACAACCTTTGTGCTGACGCTGACCAACCCCATGACCATCTTTTCATTCATGGCTGTCTTTGCCGGGTTGGGGCTGGCCCAGCGCAGCGGTCACTATGGCAGTGCAGGCTTGCTGGTGGCAGGTGTCTTTTTGGGTTCGACGGCTTGGTGGCTCCTGTTGACGGGCGTTGTGGCGATGACACGCCGCTTGATCAGCACACCGGCGATGGTGTGGGTCAACCGCAGCGCAGGGCTGTTGATGAGCGGCTTTGGCCTCTATCTCTTATCCGACCTGCTGCGGTTGCAGCGGTAGACGAAGGCGCATGAACGATGACAATGCTCAAGATTGCCTTAATTCCCGGCGACGGTATCGGACGTGAAGTGGTGCCCGCGGCGCGCGCAGTGCTGGAAGCGACAGGGGTCGAGGCTGAGTATGCGGAGTTTGCGGCAGGGTGGGAGCGTTTTCAGCAGTCGGGGACGGCGCTGGACGAGGAGACGCTGGAAGCGATCCGCGCATGTGACGGCGCGCTCTTTGGTGCGGTCAGTTCGCCCAGCCAGCGCGCACCGGGCTATGCCAGCCCCATCCTGACGCTGCGCAAGGCGCTTGACCTATATGCCAACATCCGCCCGGTTCGATCCGCGCCCGTGCGCGACAGCCAAGCCGGGATTGATTTTGTCATCGTGCGCGAGAACACCGAATGTCTCTATATCAAGCAGGAGCAAGAGGTAGTGGCGGGCGAGCGGGTGGTGGCGCAGCGGCTGATCACCCGGCGCGCTTCGGCCCGTGTCACCGAGGTGGCCTGCAAGCTGGCCCTGCAGCGCCGACGCGAGGGCGGCCCGCGGCTGACGGTCGTACACAAGGCCAACGTGCTCAACCTGTCGGATGGCCTTTTCCGTTCGGCTGCACTGGACGTGGCCCAGACCTATCCCGCGATTCAAGTTGAGGAGCAGTTGGTCGATTCAATGGCCTATCGCATGATCCGCGAGCCGCAGCGCTATGATGTGGTGGTTGCGCCGAACCTGTACGGCGATATTCTGAGCGATGCCGCGGCCGCGCTGGTGGGCGGGTTGGGGCTTGTCCCCAGCGCCAATGTGGGCGAGCGCTATGTGGTGGCGGAGCCGGTGCACGGCAGCGCGCCGGATATTGCCGGGCAAGGCGTGGCGAACCCAGTGGCGTGTATGCGCGCCGCGGCCCTGCTGATCGCCCATCTGGGGGACGAGCGTCGCGCCGCCCAGATCGAGGCCGCGGTCGATGAGGCCTTGGCGGCAGAGGTTTGGACACCCGATCTCGGCGGCAAGGCGACAACCGAGGATGTGACCAATGCCGTGTGCAGCTGCCTGCGCGGGGGCTGACTAGGTAGTAAACCGCATTGATGAGGTGACAAAGACGGCAGTCGGGCAGGGTGATGGTATAGTGTTGGGTGGCTGTAGAAGCGTGCCGTATTGTACAAACGTCTGCGTGTACAAACATCTGCATGTGAAACGTCTGCGTGTGAAAATATTGAGCGTGAAATAAGGAGAAACAGAAATGTCTTTGCAAACTGCGTCGGGAACGGCTGAATGCCCGGAGTGCTTCGCCGAGGTCGAATTGACGGACGTCATGCAAAATGAGATTACCCAGTGCCCGGAGTGTGGCGCGGACCTGGAAGTCGTGAGCCTTGATCCGCTGACGTTGGAGGTTGCGCCTGAAGAAGAAGAAGATTGGGGTGAATGATCATGAGAGTCGGCATTCTCTACAGCCGTGTACGCGTCGAGGAGAAACTGCTCTTCGAGGCGTTTGAAAAACGGGGCGTCGACTTTGAACTGCTGGACGACCGCGACCTGATCTTCGAGATCACGTCGGGCCAGCGCTATGCGGAAATGTACAGCCACTATGACCTGGTGGTCGAACGCTGCATCAATCACAGTCGCGCCCTCTACAGCTTGCGCATCCTCAACGACCGCGGCATCCCCACGGTCAACACCGCGCACGTTGCCGATGTCTGCGGCAACAAGCTTCAGACGACCAGCGCGCTGACCGCCGCGGGCGTGCCCTCGCCGCGCACGCTCATCGCCTATTCGAGCGAAAGCGCGCTGCGCGCCATCGAAGACTTGGGCTATCCGGTGGTGCTGAAGCCCGCGGTCGGCTCATGGGGTCGCCTCTTGAGCAAGATCAACGACCGCGAGGCCGCGGAAGCGATCTTGGAGCACAAGGAAGTGCTGGGGACGTATCACCACAGCATCTTTTATATCCAGGAGTACATCCAAAAGCCGCAGCGCGACATCCGCGCCTTTGTGGTGGGCGACGAAACGATCTGCGCCATCTATCGCCAGTCGCCCCACTGGATCACCAACACCGCGCGCGGGGGCCAGTCGTCCAACTGCCCGGTAACGCCGGAGTTGAACGACCTGTGTGTGGCCGCGGCCAAGGCAGTGGGCGGCGGCATCGTTGCCATCGACGTGTTGGAAGATCCGGATCGCGGGCTGCTAATTAATGAAGTGAACTATACGATGGAGTTCCGCAACAGCATCGCGCCGACCGGGGTGAACATTCCGGACAGGATGGTTGATTTCTGCTTGCGGGTGGCGAAGGATGGCTGGGCCGCGGCCAACGGCTGGAGCGCCCAGGAGGCTGCTGCTCACCAACCTGTATCGCTGACGGGTGAAGACTAGAATTCATTGTTGAAATAGGGCTTGAGGACTAGGAAGACGAGACGAAGAGCATGGGCGACACGCAACGCGCAACCAAACTTCGGGCAACCATTGTGGGCGCATCGGGCTATGTCGGGGGCGAACTGCTGCGGCTGCTGTTGGATCATCCCCATATTGAGGTGGCGCAGGTGACCAGCGAACGCAACGCGGGAACCTTTGTCCATTTCACCCATCCCAATCTGCGCGGGCGCACCAAATTGCAGTTTGTCAGCGCCGCGGATGTGGAAGCGTGCGACTTGCTCTTCCTCGGCCTGCCCCACGGCAGCGCGATGGCGCGCATCGACGACTACGCCAAGCTCGCACCGCGCATCGTGGACCTCAGCGCCGACTTCCGCCTGCGCGATGCCGCGATGTATGCGCGCTGGTATGGCAAACCGCACGCCAATCCCGAATGGCTGGCGAAGTTTGTCTATGGCCTGCCGGAGTTGCATCGAGAGGAACTGCGCGCCGCGTCCTATGTGAGCGGCGTCGGCTGCAACGCCACCGCGACCAACCTGGCGATCCGCCCGCTGCTGGCGCAGGGGTTGATCGACCCCGACCGCGGCATTGTGTGCGAGGTGAAGGTGGGCAGCAGCGAAGGCGGCAACAAGTCGAGCGACGCCACACACCACCCCGAACGATCCGGCGTCATGCGCAGCTTTGCGCCCACCGGCCACCGTCACACCGCGGAAGTTCTGCAGGCGGCCAAGCTGGCGGGCGTGGAGACGGATGTGCATCTGAGCGCAACGGCTGTGGACAATGTGCGCGGGGTCTTGGCGACCGCGCACCTGTTTGTCAAGCCCGGCGTGACCGAGAAGGATCTGTGGCGCGCCTATCGCCAGGTCTACCGCAACGAGCCGTTTGTGCGGCTGGTCAAAGAGCGCACTGGCGTTTATCGCTATCCTGAACCCAAGATTCTGT
>CAZZNG010000104.1:0-17358 GCA_964655505.1 uncultured Litorilinea sp.
TTACGCCGCCGTTGCCTCAAGTGGCAACTGTAGCCAAACAAGTGGCGGCGAGAGAGTATATGAGCGTCCCGGAAGATCATTAAGTGCGTGTCTACTCGTTGGCGGCAGGCACGGCTTCGATGCGTGCATAGACCGCTGCGGCGAATGCATCGACCTCCTCAGCAGCGAGCGGCGCGCTGCCCGCGGCATCCAAGTAGCCCGCTTGATCGTCGACGCGGGCGTGCTCATTCAACCAGGTGGTGAAGGTTTCCATCTCCTCGTCGGTCAGCCACGCTTGGGCCAACAGCATGCCCGGCTCGTTGCCCTCGCACGGGATCTGGTTGGCGTAGGCGTAGCCATAGACCAGGACGATCAGCTGGGGACATTGGCCGGGATAGTCTGCCAGTTCGTCCATCTGCCAGGCAAGCCGGGTGCGCCCGGTTGCGCTGGGCCGCCCGGTGATCGTCTCCATGGCGGCAAACTCAGCCCAGGTCGCCAGCGCATTGGCCCATGTCTCGCTGGTTGCCGTGCCGGAGCCGCTAAAGGTGATTACGCCGTGGGGCGTCTCGGCCTCGATGCTGCCAAAGTGGGCTTGGACGGCCTGCCATTCGTCTGTGGGGGAGAGCAGTTGCGCGGTCATGCTGGGCGCGTCGCCACAGACGCCCGCTTGGGCAGTGCCATCGGGCCAAGCGCGCAGTTCATGACATGCGCCGTCGATCTCACCCTGCCAGGTCAAGATCGGGTCGCTTGCCGGAGCCTCCGGCTCGGTCGGGATGGGCGTCACGAAATAGAAGCTGTCGATCATGAGCGCGTACAGTTCTTCCATCTGCGCGTAGGCTTCGGGGTTTTCCTCCGGCGCAAGCGGCATGAACATGAGGCTGTATGCCTTGTCGCCATAGACCGCAATGACGCGGCGGTTCAGGTCTTGGCCCGGCATACCGTCGAGCACTTCAGCGGTGACGCCGCTGATGTTAACCGTGCTGCGCTCGACCTCGACCCCGACGTTTGATACCTCGGCCAACAGCCCATCCGCTATGTCGGCTGCGGTGCGTCCCTCCGCAGGGGTGACTTCGACGATGGCGCGCTCGCGGTGACCTTCGGTCGTCTCCGGCGCATAGACTACTAGATCGTGATCGGTGGTGTATCCAGCAGGGATCAGGAAACAGTAACCACCATCGATGTTGATCACAGCGGCTTGATCTGCCGCTGCTGTGGGGCAGCCTTCGACAATCGACGGCGCGGGCGTAGGCTCTGGGGTCGCTGTTTCTACGGGGCCAACCCCGTCAATGATGATATCTTCCGCTTCGGTAATGGGGACGGCAACCGCTTCGACTGTGGCCGTTACGGCTGTGGTGGCAGCAGCCGTTGGAGCAGCCGGTTCTGTTGCTGCGGCTGTGTCTGTGCTGGGCGTGCCTGGCGATGCGGCCGGGCTGCACGCGGCCAACGCCAAGATCAAAAGCGCCAACAGGGCTGCCCAGTTGAGCGTCTGCACCCTATCTGCTGCTCGGATTCGCAATCGGATTCGCATAGATCCGTCCTTTTGTTCCGCCTTTGTAGCGGTGTGCTAAGTGAATGAACGCACAGGCGACGCACGGCAGTGGCTTGGGCGTGGAGCCGTTGACAACTCGGTACGCAAGCGTCAGGTTCCGGGCTGGCGGCGCACAGGTCATGGCGCTGTTAGCCGCTGCGCGTGCGCGACAATGATGTAGACGTTCGCCGGTATGAAATGTTCCCCAGCCTCCCAGGGCATGTGCGCTTTGCGTCGGACAGAAGTAGAGCGTTTTAGCCGGTCCTGTGGTAGACTGATACGACAGTCCTTGTGACAGAATGCACGCGTGCTGCGTACCAATGCGTACGACAGATAATGAACGATAGATAAGGACTGGTAGACTGTTCTTACTGTTCTATATAGATCTATATAGACTCTTATACACTGCCTGTCCTGTACAGATTATCCAGTCCTGTACAGGGTATATAGACCAAGCACGCGTCTTTGTGGGTTCTGTTGTGTAGCGCAAGCGACTTGGCGCGTGCGCGGGTTGATTCTGCCCAATTTGTTCTGTACCCCTAGCGTTCATGGCAACCGTCAACAAACTGAAAGTTCATAAGCGTTCTGTGCCCACACAGCGCCTTGCTGCGGCCGAACGGCCTAATTGGTTGGCGCGCTGGGCTAGTGGCGTGGATACGAACCGCTGGAAGTATTGGCTATTGGGCAGCGACTTGGTGCTGGCGCTCATTGCCTTTTTGATAGCCTATTATGTGCGCTATCAACTCCAGTGGTTCCGTACGGTGGACCCTGTTTTCCAGGTAGATTTCTGGGCCTATCTTCCCTTTACATTGGCGTTGCTGGCGATCTTGCCCCTGGCGCTGCGTTTCTCCGGCGTCTATCCCTATCGCCGCGGTCGCTCGTTGATCGAGGAGATCTACAGCATCGGCACGGCGACAACCGCCAGCGTCATGATCCTGATTACGGCCAGCCTGCTCTTTCGCCCGCTGCTCTACAGCCGTTTGATCTTTCTCTATGCGGCCTTTTTCATCACGATCCTGTTGGGGCTGAACCGCTTTTTCTTGCAGTGGGCCTTTGGCTATCTGCGGCGGTATGGGGTGGGCGTCAAGCGCATGGTGCTGATCGGTGCGGGCGACGTGGGGCGTATGGTCATGCGCACGGTCACGGCGCGGCCAGACTTGGGCTATCAGATCATCGGCTTTTTGGACGACAACCCGCTCAAGGGCTTTACGGATATTGGCCCGTACAAGGCGCTGGGGCCGGTAGACAATTTGAGCCAGGTCTTGGATGTCACGCCGGTGGATTCGGTGATCATTTGTCTGCCGTGGCAGAGCCACCGCATGATCCAGCGGCTGCTGCGTACCTGTGAACAGTACAGCGTGCGCGCCCAAGTCGTGCCCGATCTCTTCCAACTGACCAAGAATCAGGTGGTGGTAGACGAACTGAACGGGATTCCGCTGTTGAGCACGCGCGATGTGTCGCTGCAAGGGTGGAACCTGTTGATCAAACGGGCGTTTGACTTGGTGTTCGCGACGCTGTTGGGTCTGGTCAGCCTGCCGCTGTGGGGGCTGATCGCCATCGCCATCAAGCTTGATTCGCCGGGGCCGGTGCTCTTTTCGCAAATCCGCATCGGCAAGAATGGCGAACCGTTCCTCTGTTACAAGTTCCGCTCGATGGTGAATGGCGCGGACGATCTGCGCCACAAGATGGGGCATCGCAATGAGGCCAGCGGACCGCTCTTTAAAGTGCGCGACGATCCGCGGCGCACGCGCGTCGGGCGGCTGATTCGCCGCTGGAGTTTGGATGAACTGCCCCAGGTGATCAATGTGCTGCGCGGCGAGATGAGCCTGGTAGGGCCGCGGCCCAATCTGCCCGATGAGGTGGAGCAATATCAGGAGTGGCATAAGAAGCGACTCAGCGTAAGCCCTGGCATCACCGGCTTGTGGCAGGTCAGCGGGCGGGCCGACCTAACTTTCGATGAGATGGTGCTGCTGGATATCTACTATGTAGAAAACTGGAGCCTCACCATGGATCTCGGCATCCTGGCGCGTTCATTCCCCGCGGTTGTGCGGGCGCGGGGCGCGTATTAAGGCGTGCGTATTCATCCGAACCATGTAGGCTGCCGCCTGCTGTCACCAACCATTTCACGCCTCTCTCCCAAGCGTGACCTAACGCAACCAATGGACCAACGTTTCCAATGAAACGCGTCTTAATTCTTATGAGCAAAACCGGCGGTGGTCATTTAGCCAGCGCCGAAGCATTAAAAGCGGTCTTTGCCCAGCAGTATGGGGAGGAGGTGCAGGTCAACATTGTCGACCTCTTGATGGATTACCTGCCTTACCCTTGGCGCGAACTCCCCAAGTCCTACGGCTGGATCGCCAACCGCACCCCCTGGCTGTGGGGCACGCTCTATGAAGCGGGCAACCGCAGTTGGGTGGCGACGCCGGTGATTCATCTGACCGCGTACCTGTCGCTGACTTCGATCATGGGGCTGATCGTGCGCATGCAGCCCGATCTGATCGTGTCGGTGCATCCGCTGGTGCAGGAGATCACGCTTTTTGCGCTCAAGCGGCTGGGCGCGGATATTCCCTATGCCATTGTGGTGACCGATTTGGCCTCTGTGCATCCGCTCTGGTTCCACCCGGAGGCGGATCGCTGTTTTGTCGCCAGCGAAGCGGCCTATCAAGCGGGGTTGGCCGCGGGGCTGCGCGAGGAGCAACTGCGGCTGTATGGGCTGCCGGTGCGCCCGGTCTTTGCTGAACCGACGCGCCCGCGCGACGTGCTGCGGGCCGAATTGGGCATGGACCCGGATCTGCCTGCCGCGCTGGTTGTGGGTGGTGGCGAAGGGATCGGCCGCGTGGCGTTGATCGCCAAGGCAGTGGGCCGGTCACTGGGCGCGGGGCGCGAGCCGCTCGGCCAAATGGTGGTCGTGTGTGGCCGCAATCGCCGTTTGCAGGCGAACTTGCAGAAAGAGCCGTGGCGGGTTCCTGTGATCATCAATGGCTTTGTGACCAACATGTCCGACTGGATGGCGGCCTGCGATTGTATTGTGACAAAAGCCGGGCCGGGAACCATTGCCGAATCGCTCATTCGCGGGCTGCCGATCTTGTTGAGCGGGTACATCCCCGGCCAAGAGGAAGGCAACGTGCCGTATGTGGTGGATAACAAGGTTGGCGTCTTTGTGCGCGACCCGGCGCAGATCGCCAAGACAATCTGCGAGTGGTTCGGCCCCCAGCGCCAGGAACTAGCCGCCATGGCCGAACGCGCACGCGAGTTGGGCAACCCCCGTTCGACCCACCAGATCGTCGCCGACCTTGCCCAACTGATCCATTTGGACTAGTGCTGCCGGAGATACGCTCCGTTTTGTTCCCTCTGTTTGTCTGTCGCGCCCGAACTAGCCAAATCCGTTTTGCGCTGCCGTTGCTTTGCCTGTTGACCGTTTGGCTGATGGGGGGCTGCGTCGCGGTTGCGCCGCCCGCGCGCGATCCGCTCGTACCAACGCCGATTCGACCCGCCGGCGCGGGGCTGCCAGTCACACCGTCCCAGTCGCCGCTTGCCACGCCGTCTGCTCCGGCATTGTCCAACCCGCCTGCACCCCCGCTGCCGCCTGCCTACAGCTTGCGCTGGCGCGCGGGCATTGCCGTGCCCGATGGTCGCAGCCCTGCGCCGCTGCCCTGGGCCGAGCCGCGGCCCGGCTGGTATCTCAACTGGTCGGTTGGCTATACGGCGACAGTGGCCGCGGATAGCCCCGCCGCGCTGCGCCGCGATCACTTTGTGATACCGCCCGATGACGCGGTGGGAATGGCCTTTGTGCCGCTGGTTTGGGTGCATGGGGCCGAGATTTCGCCTGGGGCCGAGTGGTTGGCGGCGACGGTTGCGCTGCTGCCGGGGCGTACTTGGCTGATCGGCAATGAGCCGGATGTGAAGTGGCAGAGCAACGCCACACCAGCCGAATATGCCCAGGCCTACCACTTGGCCTATACGACGATCAAGGCCGCTGATCCCACTGCTCAAGTCGCCATCGGTGGGTTGAGCCAGATTACGCCGCTGCGCCTGGACTATTTGGATGCGGTGTGGGCGGCCTACCGCGCGCAGCAGGGGACGACCATGCCGGTGGATGTGTGGACGATGCACGCGTTTGTCTTGCAGGAGAAGCAAGGCGATTGGGGCGTGGATGTGCCGCCGGGGTTGGACGCGACGCAAGGGATGCTGTGGCGCATTGAGCAGCACGACGACCTGTCGTTGGTGGCAGATCAGGTGCGGCGGATGCGCGCTTGGATGGCCGCGCACGACCAGCAGGAGAAGCCGCTCTGGATCACCGAGTATGGCATTTTGATGCCCGTGGAGTACGGATTTGACAGCGAACGGGTGCGCCGCTTCATGCTCGGCAGCTTTGACCTTTTCCATACGCTGCGGGATGACGCAATTGGGTATGGCGCAGACGATAACCGGCTGGTGCAGCGGTGGGTGTGGTTTAGCAGCGACGATCTGCTCTACCCCACCGGCAATCTCTTTACCCCCGGCGGCGCGCCCACTGAGTTGTCCGCGGTGCTGGCCGCGTACTTGGCCGAATTTGATTAAGAGAATTGACTAAGAGGTCGAGTGTTAAGGGTGACCCACCCGGCTCGACACACGTAATACTTCACACTTGAAGCTTAAAACTTGGCGCGATGAACGCAGGCAAAGCGTGGGGTGAATGTCCATTCCAGCGCACGACAAATGATGGAGTGTCATGGTGCAAATGCTGGAAGGAAGTGATCAAGAACGCGCCTATACTGGATTGACGGGAATGTCTACGCACAGACTAGACAGGGCACGGACTAGACAGAGGTTGGTTATGGGAGAGGTCGCCGGAGCCGGTTGCGGTCGGGTTCCGTCTATGATGTCCATCTATGATGGAGGAGAACGGCGCGCATGATCGTTCGGTATCGAACCATTCAGTGGCGCTGGGGCTGGCTGGAACTTGTGATCGGGCTGGTCGTGGCGACCCTAATCGGGGCGGCCTTGCTCTTTTTGTTCGCACCCTCCGCCGCGCGCGCCCAGGGCGGTTCGCTCTATCTGCCGCTTGTGTCCGTTGGGGCAGAACCGGCTGACGCAGAACCCAACGACGGCGCGCAGGGCGCGATCATCCCCAACGAATACATTGTTGTTTTGCAAGATGCCAGTGTGGGCGGCCAAGCGCCCAATGCCATGACCGCGGCAGACGTCGCGCACACGCTGACCGATCGCTATGGTGGGGAGATTCTCTACACCTATGAGGCGGCGCTGCGCGGCTTTGCGGTCAGCACCAGCGATGAGGCCGCAGCGGCAATCGCCGCGGACCCGGCTGTGGCGCTCATGGAGCCGAATCGGGTCATTCAGATCAGCGACTTCGCGGTCGATGCGGTCCAGACCGGCGCGACATGGGGGCTGGATCGCGTCGACCAGCGTTCGCTGCCGCTGGACAACCAGTACACCTATCACGGCGACGGTGCGGGCGTGCATGTCTATGTCATCGACACCGGCATACGTTCGAGTCACAATGAGTTTGCCGGGCGCCTTGGCGCTGGCGCGTATGCGGTATATGATGGGCGCGGCATCGAGGATTGTCACGGCCACGGTACGCATGTGGCGGGCACAGTTGGCGGCTCGACCTATGGGGTTGCCAAAGGAGTCATCATCCACCCCGTACGCGTGTTGAATTGCGGGGGAACCGGCTCGACCGCCAGTGTGATCGCCGGGGTCGATTGGGTGACGGCGAACCATGTGAAGCCGGCAGTGGTCAACATGAGCTTGGGCGGCCAAGTGTCTTCGCAGCTCGACGCAGCCGTGAGCCAATCGATCAGCATGGGGTTGGTCTACGTTGCGGCCGCGGGCAACGAGGGTGTGGATGCCTGCTATTCGTCTCCGGCGCGTGTGGATGCGGTGCTAACCGTGGGCGCGACCCAGTCCAACGATGCACGATCCGGCTTTTCCAATTACGGCTCCTGCCTTGATCTCTTTGCGCCGGGGTCGGCCATTGTTTCGGCAAGCCACCTCAGCGACAGCGGAAGCCAACCCATGAGCGGCACGTCGATGGCCGCGCCCCATGTGGCGGGCGCAGCCGCGCTTTATCTGGCGGACAACCCTTCGGCCTCGCCCGCAGCGGTGCACGCGGCGATTGTCAACGCGGCCACGACCAATCAGGTGTTGAACCCTGGCAACGGCTCGCCCAATCGTCTGCTCTATACGTTGGCCTTTGGCGACGGGATCGCCGACCCAACAGAGACGCCAGTCACGCCGACACCGACAGCCACGCGAACGCCCAACCAGGGGAGCGCAACCCCCACGCCCACACCCACGGCAACAGGCACGCCGCCGCCGCCGTTGTGCATCGAGTCGGTGACCAACGGCAGCTTTGAGGGCGGCCCCGGCGCATGGACGCAGAGTTCGTCACAGGGGTTCCCGCTGATCTGCGATGCAGGGACTTGTGGGGTCGGGTTGTCGCCCTATGACGGCGAAGCATTGGCTTGGCTGGGCGGTTCCAATCGCGAGCGCTCGCTGTTGAGCCAGACGCTGACCCTCCCTAGCGGCCAACCCGCGGTCTTGAGCTACCGCTATCGTATCGAGTCGGAGGAAGCCGTGTGCGGGTATGACTATGGCTATGTGCGGCTCAAGGTCGACAACAGCCTGCGTACCCTCCACCGCTATGACCTATGCGTGGGAGAGAATACCGGCGGCTGGGCCGAGCAGTCGATTGATTTGAGCAGCTACGCCGGGCGCACCGTGCGGCTGGATTTCTACGCCTCGACCGATCAGTGGAATGTGAGCAGCCTATTTGTCGATGCCGTGTCGTTGGAGAGCGGCTTGGCCTGCATCGACGCGGTGAATGGCGCGGGCGGCGATACACCGACCAGCGTGATCGTGCAGCCACTTGACGAAGAATTCAGCGAACCCGCGCTGTCTGAACGCCCGCAGCCGCAAGAGACGCCCGCCGCGGTCATCGAGCATCGGCGCTAGGCAGCAATCGGCGCTAGGTAGGGCGAATACTCTCTATCTCTCTATGGGAACAATGAACCTGTAGGAGCAATCAACCGGCGGCCCATGCAGAGCCGCCGGTTTTGTTTTGCCATTCTGTTGTCTGCGCCGTCGCCGGGCTGCTTCAGACGACCAGGCCTGCGGCCAGCCAGATCCCCCAGCCGATAAAGACGGCTCCCGCCAGGTAGCCCACGCGCGTACCGAAGGGGGTCGTCTTTTCCAGCAGGACAATGATCGACAGGGCGGCGACCCACAGCAGATTCATCACACCCGCCACAAAAAGCAGCGCCATCAAAAACCAGCAGCAGCCAAGACAATAGCTGCCATGCTTTGCGCCCATGCGAAATGCGCCGCCTAGCCCGTCGCGCCATTCATTGAGTAGGAAGCTGAACGGCGTGCGGCAGTGGTGCAAGCACGCCTGCTTGAGGGGGGTGAATTGGTAGATTCCCGCAACGATCAAGAGCAGACTGCCCAAAAAGATGCTTACACGCAGGGTCATGGGTGACAGGAGGGCTGCACTTTGCAGCATCCACTGCGCGAGCGTTGCCAATGCGCTGAAACTCACCCAGACGACAAGATAGCCGAGCAGGAAGATAAACGTGGGGCCAAAAGGGCCGCGGGGATTGCGAACGGTCTGTTGGCGGCGTTGCGTGGCGGCATAGGTCAAGACCATGGGCGTGGCAGATGGGACCATCATGGCGACCATCATGACGCTCCACATGATGAACGTCATGAGAAATTGTAGGCTGGTCCACGATTGCATCTGCGGCATGGACATTTCCATTGCCATGCCCGTGCCTGTCTCCATGCTCGTGTCCGTCCCCATCGCCATGCCCGTCGCCATATCCATCTGCTGCATATCCCAAGCCAGGTAGAGCAGATAGAGCCATGCCAGTGCCGCGATAGTCGCTAATCCTATCAGCATGATGGCGCGATCACGCTTCAGGAGGCTCTCAAGCATGGGGATTTAGGCTCCTTGCCAGTTGAAAGGAGCGAAGTGCCCGTTATTGTTCCCGCTGGTGTCGTCCCAGTCGATACCGAAGGCATGGAGGTGGCTGCCGGTTGACTTGGCAAGCGCGAGGCGTGGATTGGCTGGATGGATCGTGTTGTCCATGTAGAGCGGCTGCTCCGGGTTGATGGGGCTGGGCACACCCTCGCACCCTTGCTCCAGGAGACCTTCAACTGAGATGGAACGGCTCATGCCATTCTGCACGTAGCGAATGGGTTTGGACTCGACGCCGAGAAAGTTGCCGATAAGTGGCGCAAAGGCGGCCATTGGGCCACCGGCCTGGCCGCTGGTAATGGCAGTCAGCGCCTCCTGTTGCTCCTGCGTCGCCCGTTCGTCGACAAGCAGTCCAACGGACCAGTTGCCTTCACCCATCACGCCCGGGGTGCGCAGCACGACCACGAAGTTTAGACCGTCGAGCGCCACGTCGCCATAGCGCCCTTGGTCGATGTGATAGGCCATGGCCGCAGCGCAGTGGCCCTTGGTGGGAACGGTAGCTGCGTTGCCGGGGAGACAAGGACAGAGATAGTCACAATTACAGGTCTCGAAATAGTCGCCGCTGATCTGCCAAGACGGGGTGCTCATGGGAACTCTCCTTTGAGTAGGATGAGAGCGATGAACCGAGCGTTACAGGTTGTTAACGTTATGGCTAGGCACTAGTGGGCGAGGTCGTATAGGCTGTGCGTAGACCGTTATAGCCTGTTGCTATAGCCTGTTACGTGTACAGCCTGTTACGTCGTGCGTTTGGACAAACAAGAGGACCATCAGGTGGCTGCCTTCCCGGTGTGGGCAGCCACCTAGCAGGAACCAATCAAAGACCGAACGGCATACAGCCGCGGGGAGCGATGGCGATCGAGCCGAAAGGTAGGGTCGCCGGGTGCTCTACCTCGTTGGTTGAGGGCCAACAAGGTCGCCAGAGGGTCTATGATATGCCACAAGGGCGGCTCACTGCGGTCTCCTGTGGAACTGTGGCACGCGCAACAAGGCGCAGAGACTGATATGCGAACCATGTAAGCGCGTGGGACAGTTCCGGGTGAAGTAGTACACAAAGGAAACGGGATAATACCTGGAAGCGTTGCAAGTATAGCCGAAGTTTGGCGGGAGATCAACCCTGAATTTTTTGCCTCAAATCTGCCCGCGGGCTTGGTGAAAACGTGCCGCGTTGCTACCTAATTTATTTGCAAAACGCTTTGGTTGTCACGATGGCGGCTTGACCATTTCTCCCCATTCGCGCCAAGTTATCCACAGTTGCCGCGCGTTTTTCTCTCCTGTGAACAAAAGTTATCCCCAAAAACAGTGCAAAATGCGAAAAAACGCGCGGCCATTATTGCGCGCTTGGCAATCGCCTGCTGCGGGTTGATGGAGCGCAGAGAAGGGCTAGACAGGGGCTTAGGGCAGGCGCGGTCTGGGGATGGGCGCGGCGATGCTGTGGGTGTCCAGCGCGATGGCGCTGCGCAGGGTGGCCGGGCCGCGGTGAATGGTTCCGCTGGTGAGGATGCGCGCACGCAGGCCGCCGCGCCCGCGCAAGAACTTTTGCGCGCCGGGGCCAAAGGATGCATCCATCCAGCCACAGGGACTGCATGGCTTGCTGCCCGCAAAGTCGACCTGATGGTCGGGGTAGACCAGGGAAAACTTCTGGCCGATCAGTTGGTTGATGTTGGCCCCGCGGATGACGATATTGCGCCGGGCCAGGATGGGGCTGGCATCGGGGATGTTGAGTTCGGCGCGCAGCGCGTCGAGCACTTCAGCGGCAATGAAGGTGATTTGCGCCTCAAAGTGGGCGGCGACGCCAAAGTAACGATCGCCGGCCAAGCCGCGGCCTGCCACCGCTTCAACTGACTCGACATCCAGCGTGGGATGCTCACCAGGCCCGTCTTTGGGCCTGCCAAAGTAGTTGTGGCCGGGGGAGATGTAGATATGTTCGATGGTGATGGGATAGTCGTGGGACATGGGCTGGTTGGGTGAACAGGGTGACCGGCCCCGCGCATATCAGGCGGCGAGGCCGATCACCTGGGTAAATGAGCCAAAGTCGCAGGGGTTAGCCCCGGCTTTCGACCAGTTCAAGCACGTTGCCGTCCGGGTCGAAGAAGAAGGCGATGCGCACATTCTTAAAATCGCGCGGCTCGCTGCGAATCTTCACCCCTTTCTCGACCAGTTCGGCAAAGGCTTCGTCCACGCTTGGCACATGCAGCGCGATGTGGTCGATGCCGCCGGTGGGGTTGGTGTGGTCTGTGGCGTCATCGCGGCCAATCAGTTCGATGGTGGTGCTGCCGATGTCGATGAAGATGATCTTAACATCATCCCATCGCTCGGTCACTTTGAAGCCAAGCGTCTCTGTATAGAACTTTTCCATGGCTTCAAAGTTGGGTGTACGCAGGCCAATGTGGTGCGTGCCGGAAAGTTGCATGGCGTCTTCCCTTTCAGTCTGTCGGTTTGTCGGTCGGGGACCGGCGGCGGCAAGTGGGTTTACACCGGAACGGCTTCATCGGTCAGGGACACTTCGCGGCCTGCTTCGGCAGAGCGCATGATGCCGTCGATGATGCGCACGCTGGTCAGGGCTTGGTGCGGCGTCACGATCTCGGCGTTGGGGTCGCCGTCCAGATAGCGCACGAAGTTCTCGATCAACTGCGCGTACGAGCCAAGGGGATCGTTGGGCACTTCCAACTGGATCTTGGCCTCTTGGCCGTTGAGCAGCGTGTAGAGTTCGACGCTGTCGCGGTGACCGACCGACGCCGCGCCGAGTGTACCGTAAATTTCGGTGTTGAACTGTTCCGGCAGGTGGCTGGCCCAGGCCACTTGGAATTGCAGCGAGACGCCGTTGTCAAAGCGGACAAAGGCCCAGGCCATATCGTCCACGTCGAAAAGCGCGCCGCTGCCTGGCTTGAAGATATCCTGGCCCCAAGCGCCCAGCCCAAGCCCGCGCGTGCCGAAGTTGGCAAAGAGGGAGCCGGAGACAGTGGTGGGGTTGGGATAGCCCATCAGGAAGAGCGCGCGGTCGAGCGCGTGCACGCCGATGTCCAGGATGCTGCCCGCGCCGGCCAATGCTTTGTTGGTGAACCAACTGCCATAGCCGGGGATGCCCGCGTGGCGCTGCCAGACGGTGCGCGCAGCGTAGATGTCGCCAAAAAAGTTGGCGTCGACTTGGGCCTTGGCCGCGCGCATGGGCGTTGTCCAGCGGTAATGGGTTCCCACAGTCAGCACCTTGCCCACCTGTGCGGCGTAGTCCATCATGGCCTTGGCGTCGGCATAGGTGAGCGCCAACGGCTTTTCGCACAGCACATGCGCTCCGGCTTCCAGCGCGGCAATGGACATTTCCTTGTGAAAGACGTTGGGCGTCGCCACGACCACTACATTGGGTTGGGCGCTTTCCAACATGGCGCGGTAGTCGCTAAAGGCGTGAGGGATGTTGGTCTCCGCCGCGACGAACCGGGCGCGGTCCTCGTTGACGTCACAGATGGCGACCGTTTCGACGCCGTTGGGCGAAAGGGAGGCCATACGCTGGAATGAGGGGATGTGCCCTCGCTGGACAATGGTTCCGGCGCCGATGAAGGCGACGCGCCAGGGCGTTGCTGTGTTACTCATGGTGGTTTTTCCTGGATAAATAATTGAGGGTTAGGTGAAATTATCCTCTTCCGGCTCGAAGCCGCCGCCGTTCTCTGCATCGGGGTCTGTGTCAAAGAGATCGGAGGGGCGAATGCGGTCGTCGAAGTCGATGGGGCTATCGTCGAAGAGGATGGCATGGACATATTTGGGGCCGTGAACGCCGAGCGTTAGCGCCATTTCGATGTCGGCTGACTTGCTCGGCCCGGTGATCAAGGTGAGGTTGGCGCGGCCGCGCACGGTGTCCACCAGCCGCCCGTTTTCGCGCTGTTCGGCCAGCCAATGCTCCATGGTCGGGTAGAGCTTGCTAAAGGGAATCAGCGCGATATGGCGGAAGGGCAGCAGGCTGGCGGAGCGGCTGGCGCCGGGGCCGGTGAGCATGAGCATGGAGCCGGTGGCGGCAAAGGCGGCAGAGACGCCAGTGAGGCCGAAGCGGATATGGCGCACGGCATCGCGCGCAGCCACGTCATGCAGCCGGTGGGGGACAACCAGGTTCAGCCCGACATCTTCCAGCGCGGGGCCTACGTTCTCAATGGGCAGTTGATCCGCCGCCCAGGCGAGAACACTCTTTTCTTGGCCGGTGCGGATGACCGCGCCCTTGCGTTCCTGCTCTTCCAACTCCATCCACGCGATAAGCCGGTTGATCAGCGCGAGGCGCGCTTCGGCTTCGGTTTCGGCTACTTCATAGGTTCCGTGCAGCGTTTCCAGTTCTTGGCCGAAACGGTGGGCCAGATCGAGCAGCGTGCCGGTGGCGCGGGTCACGGTCATGCGCGTGGCTTCGGTCAGGGGTTCGGGCGCGATGGGCGGGAAGCGCAGATCGGGCCGGGCAAGGGTGGCGCGTAGTTTGCTGAGAATCTCTTCGCGGGCGTTGGTCATGGTTACTCTGCTCTATCAATCAAATCTATCAGGCCAGTCAAATCGGTTCCTGTCGAGATGCACCTTCCCGGAAGCTGCGAGCTTCATGCCCATCTGCTCGCGAGATGGGCGTAGCTTCCGGGAAGATCGGTCCACTATGTTGATCCTAGCAGCGATGCGGATACCCACTAGATCGTCTTGCGCCGGGCAAGCCGTTCGGCCCACTGTTCGCGGAAGCTCTTTTTGGCAAAGGGCGGGAAGTTGCGGCTTTGGGTCCAGGCGGAAAGGGGCGGCGGCAGGAATTTGATGTTGCCGCCGCTCATATTCGCCATGATGTTGGAACCGACACTGGCAAGTTTGCCTGCTTGCTCATAGCGTTTGCGGTCTTGCATGGCAAAGAGGAAGCCCTTCATGGCGCTGCGGTCGAACCAGGTGTCGTCGTGTTTGTGTACCTGGTCGGCGCGCAGGTCGAGCAGGAGCCGCGGCAGGTCGATCTTGACGGGGCAGGCGTCGCGACAAGCGCCGCAGAGGCTGCTGGCATGGGGCAGCTTTTCCGCGTCGGTGACATCCGCCGGGAGCAGGGGGCTAATGACCGCGCCGATGGGGCCGCTGTAGGTGCTGCCATAGGCGTGGCCCCCAATCTCGCGGTAGACAGGGCAGACGTTGAGGCACGCGCCGCAGCGGATGCACATCAACGCTTCGCCGTAGCCCCGTTCGAGCATGTCGCTGCGCCCGTTGTCCATGATCACGACGTGGAACTCTTGCGGGCCTTCGGTGTCGCCATCTTTGCGCGGGCCGCTGGTCATGGAGAGGTAGACGCTGCACTGCTGGCCGGTGGAACTGCGAACAAGGGACTGGTATTGGAGGAACGCATCTTCGACGGTGGGAACCATCTTCTCGATGCCCATGAGCGCGATGTAGACGCGCGGCATGGAGGAAACCATGCGCCCGTTGCCTTCATTGGTGACAATGCAGACTGTGCCCGTTTCGGCGATGGCAAAGTTGCAGCCGCTGATGCCCACATCGGCGGTGAGAAACTCCTGTCGCAGCCGGGCGCGGGCAATGTTGCACATGATTTCTGGGTCATAGGTTGGCGGCATGTCCAGCTTTTCTTGGAAGAGCTGCGAAATGTCTTCAAGCCGCTTGTGGACGACCGGCGCGACGATGTGGCTGGGCGGTTCGTTGGCAAGCTGGATGATGTATTCGCCCAAGTCGGTTTCGGCGACGGTGATGCCTGCTTCTTCGAGCGTATGGTTGAGGTGGATCTCCTCGGTCGCCATCGACTTGGACTTGACGACCTTTTCCGCGTTGGCGTGGCGCGCAAGGTCGAGAATGATCTGGTTGGCTTCGGCTGCGTCGCGCGCCCAGTGAACGTGGCCGCCATTGGCGCGCACGTTCTCCTCGAACTGCTCCAGCAGGTCGGGCAAATGGCGCAGCGTATACTCTTTCATCTGGCGCGTCTGGTCGCGCAGGGTCTCCCCTTCGACGGCAGCCAGCGACGCCACGCGCTGATTGCTCAACCGGACGGTTGAACGGCTGAGCGCGGTCTTGAGATGTTTATTGTTGAGCGCACGTTCGACCCGCGTGCGATAGGGGGCATGCAGATCAATGGGCGACGTGGTCATAGTGGTCTACTCCGCAAGGAATTCAGGTTCGCCCAGGCAGGCGCTTGAGCGAACGCTTAGATGTCTTGCCAGCGGCGCGGCTTTATCTCCGGCTCGTCGGTTGCCTCGGCTGCTTGCTCGGCCAGTTGGATCTGGTTGTTGAGCAGTTCGGCAATGTGAACGGTGCGGGCGCGCTGGGCTTGGCGGCTGAGCAAGCCGTTGATGTGGGTCATGCAGCTTACGTCGCACAAAGCGACCACATCCGCGCCGCTCTGTGCAATGTTGACGCACTTGCGCTGGCCCATGGCGGTGCTGATGCCGCTGTTTTTAACCGAGAACAAGCCGCCAAAGCCGCAACATTCGTCGGAACCGGCCAATTCGACCACTTCCGCGCCGTCGATGTTTTGCAGCAGGGTGCGCGGCTGTTCGTCAATGTGCAGTTCGCGCAGCAGATGGCAGCAAGCGTGATAGGCGATTTTGCCTTCGAAGTGGCTGTCGGTGCGTGTGATGCCGAGTACATCGACCAGAAATTCGGTCAGTTCGAAGGTGACCGAGGCCAGGGCTTCGGCGCGCTGTCTATAGGCGGCGTCGGCTGGGTCTTCAAAGAGCGCGCTGTAGAAGTGGCTGACCATGGTCGTGCAACTGCCGCTGGGCGCGACAATGGCCTCGACGACGTTTTGCTTAATCAGCGGCTCGAAGACGTCGAGGTAGCGCCGCGCCAGGGTGCGCGCTTCATCGCGGTAGCCTGCGTTGAAAGCGGGCTGGCCGCAGCAGGTCTGTTCATAGGGAAAGACAACTTCGATGCCGAGGCGTTCGAGAAGTTCGGCGGTCGCCATGCCTACGTCTGGGTAGATCATGTCGACCATGCAGGTGACAAAGAGGGCAACCCGCCGCGGCGGGGTTTCAAACGTTTTGCGCTGGATCATGTTAGCGTCGGTTCATGGTGTGAACGAATGTGGCGTGAGCGAATGTCGTGTGAACAAATGCGTCGCGTGTAGGACGGAACGGTTGGTGATGTATATTATCGCACGTTGGATTGGTTGCGTCTAATTGTGCATTCAGCCACAATAGCAAAATCGCCGCATCCTGTGTTCGGAAAACGCGGAACATCCGTTCTGCGAGTTGACAGGGTGGGCTGTCGTGGTAGAATGATAATTGGGAAAAGATCATCATCTTACCCACTAAACATATCGTAATTGACTTGTAGCCGTAGCCTGTGAGAGGAGCAATCGAAAATGTATCAACAGATTATGTTGGTGGGTAATCTAGGTCGCGATCCAGAGATGCGATATACCCCAAGCGGCGTTCCCGTATCGAATTTCAGCCTGGCTGTAAACAAGCGGTATCAGACACAGGATGGACAGTGGCAGGATAAGACGTTGTGGTTCCGCGTAACCGCATGGCGTCGTACTGCCGAGACCGTGAGCCAGTACCTAACAAAGGGCGCGAAGGTGCTGGTCGTTGGCGAATTGGAAGAGCCGAGCACATACGTTGATCGTGAAGGCAACAACCGTGTGAGCCTGGAAGTCACCGCGCAGACTGTGCGCTTTTTGGATAGCCGCGGCGACAACGCGAATGCAGGCGGCTATCAGTCGGCTGGCGCAGGGGCAGGGGCAGGCCAGCGCAGCGGCAACAACAACTATGGCGGCGACATGGAACTGACGGACGAGGATATCCCGTTCTAGCCTGTGCCGTCATCACCAGGTTGCCACAGCCCGGTCGATGAAGCATGAGCAGAAAGAGACTGTCACCCGTTGGGCGGCAGTCTCTTTTTTGTTTGCCCGGCCTGTTGTCCAGCGTGATACGCTTAG
>CAZZNG010000105.1:0-17087 GCA_964655505.1 uncultured Litorilinea sp.
TTGTCGGCTGCCGTGCTAAAGACCTCTGTCTTCTTGGTCGGGATGGTTGTGTTGCGCGGGATCAAGACCGTCATCACACCACCCAACGTCTCCAGACCGAGGCTCAACGGCGTCACGTCGAGCAGCAACAGGTCGCTGACCTCGCCGCCCAACACACCGGCCTGCAATGCCGCACCCACCGCGACCACCTCATCCGGGTTGACGCCCTTGTGCGGTTCCTTGCCGGTCAACTCGCGCACCAGATCCTGGATCATGGGCATGCGGGTCGAACCACCGACCAGCACCACCTCATCCAACTCCGACGCCTTGATCCCGGCGTCCTTGAGCGCGTTGTGGAAGGGCTGCTTACAGCGTTCCACCAGATCGGCTGTCAACTGCTCAAACTTGCTGCGAGTCAAGGTCATCGCCAAGTGCTTGGGACCGGAACTATCTGCAGTGATGTAGGGCAAATTGATCTCGGTCTGCGGCGTGGACGAAAGCTCAATCTTGGCCTTTTCCGCCGCCTCGCGCAGACGCTGGAGCGCCTGGCGATCTTGGCTCAGGTCGATGCCCTGTTCCTTCTTAAATTCCTCGAACAGCCAGTGGACGATGCGCTCGTCCCAGTCGTCGCCACCCAAGTGGGTATCGCCGTTGGTGGACTTCACCTCGATCACGCCGTCGCCAACTTCGAGGACGGACACGTCGAACGTACCGCCACCCAGGTCAAAGACCAGGATCGTTTCGTCGCTCTTCTTGTCCAGTCCATAGGCCACCGCGGCCGCGGTCGGCTCGTTAATGATACGCAGGACCTCAAGCCCCGCGATCTGACCGGCGTCCTTGGTTGCCTGGCGCTGGCTGTCGTTGAAATAGGCAGGGACTGTAATGACAGCCTGCTTCACATCTTCGCCCAAATAGGATTCAGCGTCGCGCTTGAGCTTGCTCAAAATCATGGCGCTGATCTCTTGGGGCGTGTATACCTTGTTCTTAATCGGAATCGAAACACGCGCGTCGTGATGCGGCCCTTCTGTAATCGTGTAAGGGACCATCTCCGAGGTCTTGCGTGTCTCTGGCTCGTCAAAACGGCGGCCCATCAGACGCTTGACGGAATAAACCGTGTTCTCTGGGTTCACAACCGCTTGACGCTTGGCCGTAATACCGACCAACCGGTCACCGCTCTTTGTAAAAGCGACAACCGACGGCGTGGTGCGTGCACCTTCAGCATTGGTGATGACGGTTGGGTTGCCCCCTTCCATCACCGCGACCACGCTGTTTGTTGTACCGAGGTCGATACCGATAATTTTAGCCATTCTACTTTTGCCTCCTAAACGAACGAATCTGCCGAGAAGATATGCTTCTCACGAATAATGGCACATGCTGGATGCACCGGATTCCACGCTTGTTCTATGTCTTGCGTCGCCCTGTCCCGGCGCATAGCAAACTCACTTTCAATCAGTTCTAGTGTACTAGATACAAGTCAACAAAACGTATGGCGAATATTAGCGTATTGTTTGAGTTTTTTTGTCCCACGCCAGCAACGCCCCAAACCTTGCCTGCGCAATGTGGCCGCGTGTGCTATCATTAAGACCAAAATCGACCGTGTCTGCCTGCCAGACCGGCCCCCGGCAGCCCGACGCTTGACGTCGGCTGTACAACGAGAACGCTGCACGTCGACGCGCAGCCCCCAGCCTGGCAGGCTCTTAGTAGGAGACTCTAGTGAGTAACCATGGTATGCTGAACGGTATGATGGGTATGGGCGGCCCGCTGATGGGCAACCAGTTGGGCGGCAACCAAATCGCCGTCTTTATCGATTTCGAAAACATTGCCCTCTGGGCAGAGCAGGAGTTTATCGACCTCGAACTTACGCCGTTGATGGAGTATCTGCAAAGCCGCGGCCCCGTTGTCATCAAACGGGTCTACGGCGATTGGAGCCGGTTCTCCCACTATCGCGAAGAACTGATGAACAATTCAGTAGATCTAGTACAGATCTACAGCGTGCGCGCCGGGAAGAACCGCGCCGACATTCGCATGGCGCTGGATGCCATCGAGACAGCCATCACCCGTCCCCAAATCCAGACTTTTGTGATCGTGTCGGGCGACAGTGACTTTGGCCCTCTGGTCGCCAAGCTGCGCGAGTACAGCCGCTATACCCTGGGCATCGGCCCGCGCGAGGTGACCCATCCTCTCCTCATCAAGGCCTGCGACGAGTTTATCTACCTCGAAGCGGTCTTGGGCGAGATGCACGATCTACACGAATTGCACCAAACCGCGGCCACGGACAACGAAACCGCGCGCAGCCTGCTCGCCAAGGCGCTGACCGTCCACTCCCAGCGGGCCGAACTCCCCGTCTTGGCCGCCAAGCTGAAGCAGACCATGCTTCTGATGGATTCGGCGTTCAACGAGGCGAATTTTGGCTATTCCCAATTCAAGACGTGGCTCGAAAACAATGTGGATATCATCAACCTGTATGTGAAGGATATGCAACTCTATGTTGCGCCCAAAGACTTCACCGTGCCGGTTGATCTCGATCTACGCCCGTGGGAAGCCACTGCTTCCACCCCCACCGGCGTCAACGGGCAGCACGGCGCGCACGCGCATCACAGCGCGGCGACAGCCCTGCAAACCGCCACAGCCGAAGCAGGCCCGCACCCATCGCTGCGGCTGCAATACAAACAGATCTTCAACCGGCTCAAAATGACATCGGTGGATTTCAGCACCCGCCGCGACGTGCTGCGCGATATCTATCGCGAACTGTCGGAACACCCCAACGAGCGCACCACCGATGAACTGCTCGAAGAGCTTTGCCTGCGCTATGAAAACCAGGGGCTGATCCGCAGCAAAACCACCCTGCGCCAGATCTGGCAGATGGGCTTTCGCCAGCGCGCCTTCGACTACAACGACCAAGTGGCTTCTGTGCATGTGCCCGTCAAGCTCGACGAGCAGATCGACAGCGAGGCCGCGTTTGTCCAGCGCGCGGAGTCAGGCTTTGTCTATGCGGTGATCAATGCCGGGTTGGAGATCGACCGGGAAGAGTTGGGCATGATCCTGCTCAACGACCGCGATCAGCAGGACTACATCCAGAGCCTGCTCGACGACTTGGAGGAGCGGGGGCTGATCGTGCAGCAAGATAACCGCTATGCGCTGCCCGGCCACAGCGCCATTCCCTTCGCCGATGAACCCGCGATCCAACTCATCCGCTATGACATCGAACAGGCGCAGTTGCCCGATAACCTGCAGCGTACCCAAGAAAAGGCGCGCTCGCTGGCAAAGACAGCCATGCTACAACGGTCGCAGGACTTTGCCGCGTCGGCGCGCAGCTATCTCTTTGCTTGTCGCTTGCAGTGGGATGCGGTGGAAATGGGGGAACTGGGCGCAAGCCTGGAGGATCTGCGTTGGTATATGGCCTCCTATGCGTCGGTCAAAGCAGGGGAACTGTCGCAGATCCATCGCGACTATGCCAACTCGCGGCCCTATTACATCGCCTTCTTCTATTTAGTGCAGGAAGATGATCCGCTGTGGAGCCGGATGCGCGGGCTGATCAACCCCATGCTCTCGTACTACTGGGTCAACGCCTGGCGTGAATTGGGGCTGACCGCGGCCAACCCCAGCCTGAACACAACCACGCCCGCCGAGATCGCGATCAGCGCTTCCACCCATGAGAACCCAGAGTTACAGCGGCTCTGGTTCACCATGACGCAGAATTTGGCCGAAGTCAACCCTGGCATCCTGCGCCGGGTCGCCAACCAAATCCGCCTCAACCGGGGTGATTCGCCCTCGGCTGCGTCCGTGGCCGACACCCTGGAACAGATGCTGATTAGCTGATCGACAGAAAATCAAACTGCCGGGAAGTCCCAAGACTAAGACTTCCCGGCAGTTTAGGCCGCGCCATGTTGTCAAATCTCCTAGGGGAGGTTACTCTGCGCGCACAGCCTCTGCCGGGGGAATATGGCCCATGCGCCAGGCGGGATACAGACCGGCGAGCAGCGCCGCGCCCAGCGCCACCAAGAACGCTTGGCCGAACTCCAGCGGATCAAGCCGCATCTCCAGCGTCCAGCCGAACGAGCGCAAATTGATGATGTAGATGAGGATCACAGCCAGGATAAAGCCGGTTGGCATGGCAAGCAGCCCCGCGCTGCCGCCGATCAGCCCCGTCTCCAGCAGGGAGAGCCGCCACAACTGCCGCCGGGTCATGCCCGTTGCGCGCAGCACGCCGATCTCACGCCGCCGCTCTAGCTGCAAACTCATCAATGTGCTGAGAATGCCGATGAACGCCACAATCGTCGCCAAAACCTGCAGGGCAATGGTAATGGCAAAGGTGCGGTCAAAGACATTGAGCGCGTTTTGGCGCGTGCCCCTGTTGGAACGGATCAAGAGCGCGGCTTGATCGCCAAAGGCGGCGCGCAGTTCATCCACCTTTGCATCCACGTCCACCCCCGGCGCGACAAAGAGCGCCATGGCGGAGATCGCTCGATCCGCCCACCACTGGCGATAAACCGAATCGGCCATAAAGACCACCGGGTTGACGTCAAAATCGACGGTGACGCCCACAATCTCGAACGGCTGCGCGCCTTGATCGGTCTGGAGCGTGATCGAATCGCCCACGCCAAAGTCATAGCGGTTTGCCAGCGGCTCATTGACGATGACGCCGCCTGCTTCCACCGCGGCCCAAGTCGCCTGCCAGTCGCCCACCGCGGCACGGTAGCGCCGATCCGCGCCCGCGATGTCATTGCTCAGCGCGGCCAAGCGCACGGTTAGCACGTCGCCTGGGGCGTCATGGGTCAGGAAGGCAGCCACGTCGACGCCGCGCGTCGTGGCTGTGCGCGCGATGCCAGGAAACGCGTCCAATTGCTCGATCAACGCAGGGTCGAGCGTAGCCGTCACTTGGGCGGCATTGAGCGACGGCGGCGAGACAAAAATGTCAGCCTGCAACACTTCTTCCAGCCACAATTCGACCGTGGTGCGGAAGCTGCCGATCATGACGCCCACGCCGATGATCACGCTGACTGCCACCATGAGCGCGGCCACAGCCACCGACGTGCGGCTCAAGGTGCGCATCACGGTGCGCGGGGCCATGCGCCCGATCACGCCGCCCACGCGCCCGGTTATGTGCTGCGCGCCGCGCATGAGCCAGAGGGTCACCAACGGTGCGAGCAGCGCCGCGCCGATGATAATCGCAAACAGCCCGGCAAAGGCAACGATCAGGCTCCACTCTGGAATGAGCAGCAGCGTGCCCCCAGCCAATAGGACCAGCGCCGCCACCGTCACCCACGGCAGCATCGCGCGGGCGCGGTCCTCGATGCTGCTGCGCTGCAGCGCGCCCGCGGGGGCGACGTTCGTGGCTTCGAAGGCAGGCAGCGCCGCGGCCACCCCGGCTGCGGCCACGCCGATCAGCCCGCCCTTGACCAGCGTCCACACGGGAACCGTCACATCGCGCACCGCGACCACAAAGAACAGGTCATTGATCGTGCGCGTCACCAACTGCACCGCGCCGCGGCCCAATACAAGCCCCAACCCCAGCCCGGCCAGCGTGCCCACGATGCCGAGCAGGATCGCTTCCAACAGGATCAGCCCGTAGATCTCGCGGCGGGTCACGCCCAATGCACGCAGCGTGCCGATCACGGGGCGGCGCTGCACCACGCTAAACGTCACGGTGTTGTAGATCAGGAACATGCCCACCACCAGCGCCAGCAGGCTCAACGCGGTCAGGTTGAGTTCAAAAGCCGCGGTCATTTCATTGACCGTGCCGGAGCGGGCCGCGCTCACCGCAATGCGCGCGCTGGGCGGCAGGATCGCTTCGATCTCGGCCAAAATCTCCGCGCCCGCTTCGCCTTCGGGGACGATCAAGTCGATGCGGGTGAGACGCCCCACCTGGCCGAGCACCTCTTGGGCTGTGGCGATGTCGGTGATCAACAGCGTATCCAGCGCGCGGCGGCTCAGGTCGTCGCTGGGCGCAAGCAGGCCCACCAGTTCGATGTCCAGGGTGCGGCTGCCCACGCGGATGGGGATTGTGTCGCCTGCCGCCAGCCCATACCGTTCAGCCAGGCTGGTGCTGATTAAGCCGGTGCGCGGGCGCACCATCAGCGGGCGCAAATAATCGGGCATGGGGCCGCGGCTGTCGTCGTCCGGCCCCAAATAGCTGCGAAAGGGCGCTTCGGCAAAGGGATCGACTCCCAACAGGCGCAGCGGTTGACCGTCCAGTTCGGTCGCAACCACATACTCTTCGACCACCGGCGCGCTGAGGCGATAGCCCAGGTCGCGGCGCAGCGTGGTATAGATGGCCGCGTCCAGACCACTAGGGCCGCCGTCGATCTGGTGGGTGGCGCGGCCTGTGACGGTTTCGGTCCCCAACTCAAAAGCGCGCTGCGCCGACCCATTGGCAAGGTCAATCGCCACGATCATGGCAACGCCAATTGCCACGCCCACAATCAAAAAGAGGCTTTGAAGCGGTCGCCGCCAGCCATGACGCCAGGCCAGGCGCAGCAGCACGCGTCCGCTACGTGCGCGATGCCCCTGGATAGAGCTTGAAGAAACAGGTGAAGCGGGTAAAGTGGAAGCAGCCATGTTCAGTCACCAGTGGGGTGAAGATGCTGTTCACGCCAGACGGCATCGCTGACCAGCTTGCCGTGGACCAGGTGCAGCACACGGTCTGCTTGCGCGGCCACTTCGGGCGCATGGGTCGCCATGATCAATGTCTTGCCCATATCGCGCGTCAATTCCAGCAGCAGGCGCAGCACCGTGTCGCCGGTCTCCTCGTCCAAGTTGCCGGTCGGTTCATCGGCCAAGATCAGCAGCGGGTCATGGACCAGGGCGCGGGCAATGGCGACGCGCTGCTGCTCGCCCCCGCTCAACTTGTCGGGATAGGTTTGCAGCCGATCTCCCAGCCCCACACGTTCCAGCAGACGGCGCGCGCGGCCCGCAACATCGTCACTGCCGCCCGCCAGTTCCAGCGGCAGCGTGACATTTTCAAGCACGGCCAGCGTCGGGATCAGATTGAAAAACTGAAAGATGATGCCGATGTTGTGGCGGCGAAAGAGGGTGCGTGCATGCTCCGACAAGGCTGTAATCCGCACCGGTTCCGCTTCGCCGTGCCCGTTGTGGGCAAAGAGCGTCACATGGCCGCGGGTGGGCTGGTCGATGCCGGAAAGCAGATTGAGCAGGGTACTCTTGCCGCTGCCCGATTTACCCAGCAGACAGACAAATTCGCCTTGATATAGCGCCAGATCAAGCTGATCGAGCACGGTGCGCTCTTGCCCGGCCTCGCGATAGCTCTTGCTCAACGCCTCCAGACGGATGATCGGGCGGCGTGAACCGTTCGCCCCCTCTGGCGCGCCGTCTGCTGCGGAGTGTGCGCCGGGTTCATTGCCGTTGGCCTTCTCTTGGGGGATGGCGTGCGCGCCGCGCGCGGCTGCGCGCTCAATTCCGTTACGATTCGTGCCTTGATCCATTGCTCTATCTGTGCCTACCTAATTCCTATGCCCTGCTGATGGGGTATCCTGCCCGAAGATCGTGAAGAGTTGCACAATATAGGCAGGATAGCGGAGCAGGGCGCTTGCTTCTGTCGGAAACACGACAATGTTGTCCGGCCCATTTTGCCCCGGCTTGACCCGTGCCCGCTAATTCCGTATAACATCATATAGTGAAACGATCTTTGGGGAAGCGGCGATCTTCGAACGGATCACCAGCCACCCGGAAAGCGGCGGCGACCATGCGTGGACGCGCCACCTTTGATTGGCAAGTACAAGAGCACGAAAGCAGCGAACAGCCCGGGGCGGTTGTCGAACACGCCGTGCCCACGCGTGCCGCGGCGCTTGAACGCCGGTTGATCTGGCTGGCCGCGGCCATGTTGGCGCTGATCCTGCTCTATTGGGGTGGGCAGCGCTTGGTCAACCGCGCCGAGACAAATTTAGCGGACGTCGAAGAAGGGTTGGCTGAAGCCGTTGTGGTCGAGCAGTGGACAGCCTATGAGCGGCAGCAGGCGCGCTGGGCGCTTGAAAGCACGCGAGCGCCGGACGCGACGCGCGCGGCTGTGCCCGTTGGCATGGCGCAGGCCATCGAAGGCACGACTATCCAGGATTACACGCTGGATGGCGACTTGGCACGCGTGCAGCTCTTTGTCGCCGCGCCCACCGAGCCGTGGCACACGCAGCCCTACTACGTGACCCGCGTCTTTCTCGATTCGCCCGCGGGCTGGACACCCACCGCGCCCGTCAGCCGTCTGTGGGGCGAACGGCGCACGCTGGAAACCACCTATTTTCACGTTGAATACGGCCAGGCCAACGCCGCGGTGGTGGCCGCGGTCGCGCCTGAACTGGACGCGCTCTATCTGCGCCTGTACCGCGACCTGGGGCTTGTGCCCCCGCGCCAGCAGCGTGTAGACCTGCGCATCGACGTGGTCGGCGGCATGAACTTCGATGTCACAGACCTGCGCTCCAGCGGCGCGACCATTATCGTGCCGCCGCCCGAACTCTTGAAACGGCCCGCGGAGGTGAGCCTGGCGGCAGCGCTGCGTGATGCCATTGCCTTTCCCCTAGCGGTCAAGGTCTACGACGAAGCCATCGACCAATATATCGTGCCCTGCACCTGGCATTCGCTCAGCCAGGGCATCGGCCAGTGGCAGCGTTGGAACGGGCATCGCCTGCCCTCGCGGCGTCACTGGGCCGCGCAGCGCGATCTGCAAGAATGGCTGGCGCAAAATGGCCCGCCCACGCTCGACGATTTGATCTCCGTGCCGCAAGACTGCTGGCAGCCGCCGCCCTTTTACGACCGCGGGCTGCCCAACGTTGGGCGCTACGTGCCGCGCCCCGAACTCGCCGCCTCCTTCATCAGTTTCGCCGTGGCGCAAGCGTCGCCCCGCGTCGTGCCCGAACTGCTGCGCGCGCTGGTGCGCCACAAAGAGTGGGAGACGCTGGCCCCGGACGTGTTCGACATGGAGGCCAGTGCGCTCGAAGCCGCGTGGCAGGCGCACCTCGCCGCGCAGCTACCTGGCGATTAACCAGTGAAACAAACAGAACATCCCCAGTCGCCGCTAGCCTCTCCCTTGGGCCGGTGCTATACTCCACCCCATGATGTTTTTTCACACAGCATCTATAGCCCTAAATCGCAGCACTGAACCGGAGTCTATTCTATGAGCTACCCAGCGACCATGGCCGCGGCCCGTCTCTATGGGCGCAAAGACCTGCGCATCGACCAAGTTCCCCATCCGGGCGCGCCCGGCCCCGGTCAGGTCTTACTGCGCGTGACCGCGGTCGGCATCTGCGGCAGCGACCTGCATAGCTACCAAGACGCGCGCATCGGCGACACAGAGGTGGTCGAACCGCTGACCCTGGGCCATGAATTCGGCGGCGTGGTTGAGGCCATCGGTCCCGGCGATGGCTTGGACGGCAATTTTGAGCCGCTGCGTGCGGGGATGCGCGTGGCAGTAGACCCGGCGCAGCCCTGCGGTCGCTGTGAAATGTGCGAGCAAGGCCATCCCAATCTATGTCGCAGGCTGCACTTCTGCGGCCTCTATCCCGACGCGGGCAGTCTGTCACAGTGGATGCACGTCCCCGCGCACACCTGCTTTCCAGTATCGGACGCGATCAGCGATGCAGGCGCGGCGCTGCTGGAACCGCTGGGCGTGGCGCTGCATGCCACCGACTTGGCAAAGCTGCGCGTGGCCGACAGCGTGGCGATCCTCGGCGCGGGCACGATCGGCCTGCTGCTGCTGCAGACGGTGCGCGCAGCGGGCGCACAGCCGATCTTCGTCGTGGATCAGTTTCCGTGGCGCTTGGCTGTTGCCGAGGAGTTAGGCGGGATTCCCATCAACTTCCGCGAGCAGGATGCCGTGGCGGCTGTGCAAGCGGCGACCCAGGGGCGCGGGGTGGATGTTGCCATCGAAGCGGCTTGGGCCGACCAGTCAATCCAGTGGGCCGCGGAGATGGCGCGCTTGGGCGGGCGGCTTGTGCTGGTCGGTATTCCGGGCGACAATCAATTCGTGATGAACCACGCCACCGCGCGGCGCAAGGGCTTGACCATCCGCATGTCGCGGCGCATGAAGCATGTTTACCCGCGCGCGATCAAGCTGGCTGAAAGCGGCGTGGTCAAGCTGGATCAACTCATCAGCCACCGCTTCCCGCTGGAACAGACCCCGGAAGCGTTTGCGCTCAACGATGCCTATCGCGACGAGGTGGTCAAGGTCGTGATCGACATCAACCAAGACGGGGATCATACCTAGTTGTATCTAGAGGGTGGCGCTATTCCCCGGCGAAGAAATCATCCCAGGGGATATCCATCACTAGGTCGTTGCAGACAATCTGGATCATGGTACGCAGCAGCGGGAGGCGCTTCCCGTCCAGTTCACCCGCGTGCACCAACTGCTCGATGGTGGGGCCGATGGCAAGCGCCAACTCCGCGCCTTCGATTGTATCCGCGGGCATGTGCTGGCGTTTGGCATCGGTATAGTGCATACCCAGCCCCAGCCAGCGGCCCATGCGCCCGTTGCGCCCGCCCATACTCGTCACATAGAGATCGCCCGCGCCGGGCAGGGACATGACTGTCGCTTGCTGCCCCCCGGCATAGTCGACCAGATAGGCCATCTCCGACATGCCCTGGGCAAAGATCGCGGCGGACAGGTTGTGCATCACCGCGTTGTTGCCCATGTCGTTGGGAGCCTGGCCTTCCTTCTCCAGCAGACCGTGGACCAGCCCCACAGCCAGCGCATAGATATTTTTGAGCGCCACGCTCATTTCTACCCCAACAAAATCCGGGTTGGGCCAGACGTGATAATAGGGTGTGCGCAAGAATTGGGCCAGTTGGTTCAGCGCCGCGGGGTCGCGGCCGGTGATCACCACACAGGTATGCCGCCGCACAGCCAACTCACCCGCGATCGACGGCCCCCCAATCGCCGCGATCTGTACCTGTTCGCCCACAGCCGAGGGCAGGCCCGCGCGCAGCACATCGGGCAGCAGGTGCAGCCGTTGACCGTCGCCCGCCAACCCCTTGGTCAGCATTACCACCGGCACATGGGGCGGCAGCACGTCGGCCAGCATATAGCTCGCCCAATCCACGCCCAGCGAATTGACCCCCACCACGACCAGATCCGCGCCCTGCATGGCTTCGTCCAAACGGTCATAGGTGTAGGGCGTGACTGCATCGGGCAGTTTGACGCGCAGGCGCGGGTGGATGCCCGTCTCATGCACCTCTTCGATGATCTCATCATCCAAGTGGGTGCCGACCAGGCGGATCGTGTGGCCGTTGTCGGCCAGGGGCGTACTAAAGGCGCTGCCCATCATCCCCGCGCCCAGGATTACAACATTGCTCATGTCTAGCACCTGCTCAACCTTCCGGGACGCTGGCAGCGTCCCGGAAGATCGTTGTTTGAAGATTAGCTTGTGGGAAGATTACGCCGCGCCGCGGCCAGCCAGTTGCGGCGCAGGCGCAGGGGGTTCATCCGCCGCGACGGACAGCGCATCTTGGGCCAACGCCGCGGCCGCGAGCATCACCAGCCCGATCCAAATCACGTCGGACACCAGCAGATGGATCAACTGCATGGCAACCGGCGCTTTGAGCACGACGTTGATCGCGCCCAGGATCAGCTGCAGCACAAAGGAGACGCCAAGCAGCAGGGTCAGGCGCGTGACGGCTGGCGTCGGGTGCAGCCGCCGCGCGGTCCATGCGGCCAGCAGCAGCAAGCCCCCCACGCCGAAAGCGATCAGCGGGTGGTAGATGCGCAGATCGACCAGCGCGGCCACCAGCGCGTCCTCGTCGGGCGAGATCCCCGCGGTAAAGACCAGCGTGTCACCCAGTGCAGTAATGGCTCCGCTCGCGCCCAACAGCATCATCCCCAACAGCGCGGCCAGCAGCGACAGGCGCAGCGATGCAGGCTGCCCGCGCAGGCGGATGGCCGGTGCGCCGCTTGCCCACCACGCGGTCACCGTCAGCGCGGCCAACAGCAAGAACGTATTGATCAGGTGGCCCGCCATCCAATAGGCGCGCGCCACCGACACGTTGGACGCGGTATACTCCAACAGCACCAGCCCTGCCCCCAAGAGCGCCTCAACAATCATGATGCCCAAGGAGACCAGCGCGGCCAGCCACAAACGGTGGCCCCTGGGGTAGGCGACCCAGGCCCACCAGACCAGGCCCACCACAAGCAGCAGCGCGACGCCGGAGGTGAGCCGGTGCGACAATTCGATCAACGTCTCGACCGCAGGCGCACGCGGGATCACCTCGCCGTTGCACAGCGGCCAGTGCCGCCCGCAGCCCGCGCCGGAGCCTGTAGCGCGCACGAACGCGCCCCACAAAATCACCACCACATTATAGGCCAGCACGCCCCACGCATAGGGGGCAAAACGCCGCGCAGTCATCGTACTCCTTCTCTCGAACCAACTTCCGGAAAGATCATGGCGACCCGATGAATCGCATTCCTATTTGTGCAGTATAGCACAAACAGGGCCGCACACCGCTACGCGGCCCCCTCGCGGCTGGATGCCGGTTACAGCACGCGCCGGATCTGCAAGAAGCCGTCTTCGCGATTGGCCCGCTGCAGCGCATCCTGGCTGCCCAGCACCACCACGCGCCCCTCTGCGCGCACCGCGTCCAGCACATCCCCAAAGGCGCGGAAATCAGCCGCGGTCGTGCCCAAGACCTGTTCCCGCCGCAGTTGACGGTCGGCGTCGGTCACGCCCAGCAGGTGGCGCACAAAGGCTGTATAGCCCTTGGCGTCGGGCAGTTGATGGGGGTCCATCGAGCCGATTGCGCCGATGATACTCTTGGTCAGGTCGTCGCTGGACAGCGACAAGTCGCGCAGGTAAACCCCTGCGCCGTCGTAGACCTTGAGCGTCTCCTCCAGGTTGGGGTCACGGTAGGACAAGAAGGTCCAGACACCCGACTGGCGGTTGAAGCGGTTGAATGCGCCATACGCGCCCCCCTGCACGCGAATCTTATCCCACAGGTAGCTGGTGCGCAGGTGGTTGGCGATCACCTCCAACGAGCCGTGATAAGTGTAGCCCAGGGCATACAGGTTCGCGCCCTTGCCCACATAGTTGACCTGGGCCGGGAAGCTCAAGCCCTCATTCTCGGTGGCACGCGGCGGCGTCCACGCGGCGCGTGCCGCAGGCGCAGCGGGCAGCGCGCCCACCAACTCGGCCAGATGGCCCTCGAACTGGGTCCAGTTGTCATGGTCTAGGGTCACATTGGCGATCAGCGTGCTGCGGTTGATGACCTGCTGCCGCACGGCTTCCAGTTTCGCCAAGATGCCCGGCCAATCCCCATCGATCTCCGTGAGCAGGCGGCGCAGGAAGAAGAGATGCTCCAAACCGCCCATCTGCTCACTGGCCCAACTGGCGGTATTGAACCCGGCGCGCAGCCGCCCATCCACAATCGCATGGCCCGCTGGCGCAAGGCTGGACTCATGGCGCGCCTTATTCTTGAGCACGATCTGGCGCATCCGCTCCGGGTTGTCGAGTTTCACCGTCAAGAGGATGTCGCGCATAATGTCGAGCATGGCCGGGGCCTGGGTCATGGTCGCTTTGCCGCGCAGCATCAGCCAGGCAATCCCTTCGGGATCGTCCTCCTTGGCCGAGATCAGCGAGGACGGGTAAATGCCGCCGGTGGTGCGGCCGATGCGCTGCGACAGCTTGACAAAATCTTCGGTTTCCGTGCCCATCTCGGTCAAGCTCTGCATAAAGAGCTTGGCATAGGGCAGCAGTTCCGCGTCAATGCCGTGCAGGTCAAAGCCCAAATCCAGATAGACAATGCCATTGGTGAAAAGGTCGTGATAGATCAGTTTGCCGCCCGCGATCTCCCCTTCTTCGCTGGGGATGGTCTTGACCTCGCGCTCCAGGTCTTCCAGCTTGAGCGTGGGCAGCAGCGCCAGCAGTTCCGGCGGATCAGGCGCTTCTTGGCGGCGTTTCAACTCCGCGGCGTTGTCGATGATCGCCTGCAGGGCCGCGGGGTCTAGCTCGGCGCGCGCCGCGGCCAGCCGTGCCTGTTCCGCCTCCTCCCAACGCCGGTTATAGTCTGCGTCGGGCGTCAAGATGACCGTCGTGCGGTGGGGATTCTCCAGCAAGTAGGTACGGATCATGCGCTGCATGTAGTCCGGGTCGCTGTCCAGCGCCTCGCGCACAGCCGCCAACGGCGCTTCAAAGGCCAGCGCGGCAAAGGGGTCGCCGCCATAGAGCCAGACGCGCAGCGCACGCATCATGGTTGAAAGGCCGCGCGGGATGGAGCCGGTGTTGTTCTCGCGCAGGCTGAACTCGAAGGTATTGTAGGCCGCCTCGACCATATCTTCTTCGATGCCCTCATCTGCCAAGCGCGCCAGCGTCTCCAGGATCAACTGTTCGACCGCGTCTTCCTTGCCCGGCTCGACGCCCTTCAGCCCCACGCTAAAGGTCATCTGGCGCAGGGTGGTGCTCAACCCGCCCCCGGTCAGGTCTTCGCCCAGCCCCGAATCGATCAGCGTCTTGCGCAGGGGCGACGCCTGGGTGCTAACCAGCGCATAGGAGAGAATGCTCAACCCCATGACCAGGCTAGGGTCGTCCCCCTCCGGCAAGAGCCAGTTGACCTGGACCATGAGTTTGGGCGCTTCGTCCCCTTCCCCATCCACGCCATACGGTCGCGTCACCCGTTGGGGTTCGTCAAAGGGCGCTTGCAGCGGAATGTCCACGTCGATGGGCTGCTGGTCAAAGTCGCGCAGCACTGCATCGAGCAAGCGCAGCCGCTCGGTCGGGTCGTCGTCGCCGTAGAAGTAAAACAGCGCGTTGGAGGGGTGATAGTAGGTGCGGTGGAAGCGGGTAAATTGCTCGTAAGTCAACTGCGGGATCTCTTCCGGATCGCCGCCCGAATCCAAGCCATAGGGCGTATCGGGAAAGAGCGACTGGAGCGATGTGCGATAGAGCACGTTATCGGGCGACGAATACGCGCCCTTCATTTCGTTGTAGACCACGCCCTTATAGCTCATCGGATCGTTCATCGACGCCAACTCATAGTGCCAGCCCTCCTGATCCAGATGGTGGCGCGTGAGCAGCGGGTAAAAGACCGCGTCGAGATAGACATCGACCAAGTTGTAGAAGTCCTGCAAGTTGGTGCTTGCCACCGGATAAACTGTGCGGTCCGGGTAGGTCATGGCGTTGAGAAAGGTGTTGAGCGACCCCTTGACCAACTGGACAAACGGCTCCTTCAGCGGATACTTGCGCGAGCCGCCCAACACGGAATGTTCAAGAATATGGGCGATGCCTGTCGAGTCGGGCGGCGGCGTGCGAAAGGACACGCCAAAGACCTTGTTCTCGTCGTCGTTTTCCAACGAAAGCAACTGCGCGCCGGTTTTCACATGGCGATACAATTTCGCAACGGTGTTGATCTCTTGGATCGTCTCGCTGCGTACCAGTTCAAATCCGTGAATGGTCGTCATAGCTCCTCTATTCCGCTCGTTTACTCGTCAGAGGGCAGATCGCCCTCTGCGTTCAGACAGTCGCATTCATCCAGCGCGGCACATTGGGCAAAGAAGGCAGGCAGCCCAGCCAGCACCGCGTGCAGGGCCGCGCGCACCTCGCCCTGGGGCGGCGGCGCAACGCGGTTGGCGGCTACGTCCGCCACAGTCACCAGCCCTGCATAGCAAATGCCTGCTTCTTGCGCCAACTCCCGCTCTGGGATCACATTCTGCCCGGCCACATCCGCGCCGAACTGGCGAAAGAGACGCGCTTCCGCCGCTGTCTCGCGGCGCGGGCCATCAACGCCCAAATAAATCATATCCAGGGCGAACGGGAAAACGGTATGCAGCAGCCCCGTTAGGCGTGGACACATGGACGGGCGGCGCACCCCCGGCAGCATCGGTTGGGCGGGCGGCGCGCCCGCAAAGGTGCGCGGCTGGCGCGTGTAGTCAATTGTGTCTACGATCACGCCGACCTGCCCGCGCTGCACCACCGGGTTGAGCGCAATACAGTGGTCCCAGTTGAGGATCTGGCGCACGCCCAGCGCATGGGCCGCGGCAATCGTCGCGCGCGGGTCGGTGCGCGTGGCCGATCCGGTATAGGGCGCGATCCAGATGCCGCGTTCGTCGGGCAATTGGCGCAGCGCCAGCGGCCCCACTGGCCCATAAGCGGTCGTTAAGCTGCGCTCGGCAACCACCGGCCCCAATTCATCCAGTGCAGCCGGCGGCAGCAGCACCGCCAGCAGCAGCATCAAATCCGCTGTCAGACCGGCAATCTCTTGTTCAGACGGATCCTGTGTCACATTCATCATCGCTTATGGCTCATCCGTTGAACTGTTCATAGGCGTGATCGGTTCGTAGTGATTCGGTTCGTAGGTGATCGATTCGTGGTGATCGATTCGTGAGCTAGGCCGCCCCAAGCAGCAATGCAGCAGCGAGTGGGCGGGCGCGGACTTGAGACAACAAAACGGGCCGGAATATAGGATTCCGACCCGCGATTGTTGGCATGTATGGCATTGCGCTATACTGCTTCCACAAACTGATTCGACAGTAAACTGGTTTGAGCAAACGGATTTGGCAGTCGACCAGCCATAACGCAGTCATAGGAAACCATATGGCGCAAACGATAGCATTAATCGCCCACGATGGCAAGAAGGATGATATGGTGCGCTTTGCCCGCGCCAACCGGCAACGCCTAGAGCGCTACACCTTGATCGCCACCGGCACGACCGGCGAACGGCTGCAGCAGGCGACTGGGCTGCCCGTCAAGCGCATGCTCAGCGGCCCCTATGGCGGCGACGCGCAGATCTCGGCACAGGTGGCAGAGGGCACGGTTGTCTGCGTGATCTTTCTCGTCGATCCGCTCTACGCTCATCCCCATGAGCCGGACATTCAAGGCTTGCAGCGCATCTGTAACGTCCACAACGTCCCCTTGGCGACCAATGAAGCCACTGCCCAACTCTTGATCGAGGGGTTGGATCGTTACCTCCAAGCCGAACACGGGCAGACACCATCCAGCCAGACACAACCAGGCCAGGCCCAACAGCCGGACCGTCGCAGCGGGGCCTAGTGCCAGCGCCAGATGGCGATACCTGCCAGGAAACGCAGCACGCCGGCCAAGATCAAGGTCATGGTCAGACCGATCCAACCGGCCAAAAGCGACCCCAACAGCGACCCGCTCAACACAGCCGCGTTGAGCGCCAGG
>CAZZNG010000106.1:0-16834 GCA_964655505.1 uncultured Litorilinea sp.
GGCTGTAGACGGGCCGCGGCTTCTTCGGCCTTGGGGCCGCTCACCGCGTCGACAAAATGCACCGGCGCGTTGATCAAGCGGCCCAGGCGCTCCGCGGTGATCTTCATGCTGTATTTCGGGTCGGGTCCACCTTTGGGGCGTCCCAAATGGCTCATGAGGATAACCGCCGCGCCATGTTCAAGCAGGTAATTGATGGTCGGCAGCGCGGCGCGGATGCGCGCGTCGTCGGTGATATTGCCCTGATCGTCTTGGGGTACGTTGAAGTCGACACGTACCAGGGCCTTTTTGCCCTGCCATTCAACGTCTTCGATGGTCTTTTTCTGCATAGGATATCTCTCTTTTAGGATTGTCCCTGCCCGGGTCGTCCCTGTTCAGATCGTCCCTGTTCGGATTGTCCCTATAAATCGTGCCCCCATAAATACAGAACGTGAAACGCACAGGCGTCGCCCTCTTGTGATTCACCGGCGTGCCCTGCTATACGTTTCACGTTCTGTCTGCAAGACCGGCTCTGCGCCGGTGTGCGTTAGCGGGTTAGACGCCTTGATCGGCGATGAATTTCGCCAGGTCGGTGACGCGCACGCTGTAACCCCATTCGTTGTCATACCAGGCGACAACTTTGGCAAGGTCGCCATAGACGTTGGTGAATTCGGCGTCGATGATGCAACTGTACGGGTTGCCCTTGTAGTCCGAACTGACCAGGGGTTCGCGGCTGACGTCCAAGACGCCCTTCATGGGGCCGGCTGCTGCCGCGTCAAAGGCCGCCAGCAACTCTTCGGTAGAGCCGGGGCGCTCTAACTTGGCGACGAAGTCCACCACGCTCACGGTGGGGGTCGGCACGCGCATGGCGAAGCCGTCGAACTTCCCCTTCAATTCGGGCACAACCAGGGCCACGGCGCGGGCCGCTCCGGTGGTGGTAGGGATGATGTTCAGGGCGGCAGCGCGGGCGCGACGCAGGTCTTTGTGCACCAAGTCGAGGATGCGCTGGTCGTTGGTGTAAGAGTGGACCGTGGTCATCACACCCTGCTCAATGCCAAAGGTGTCGTTGACGACCTTGGCCGCGGGCGCCAAGCAGTTGGTGGTGCAGCTGGCGTTGCTGATCACATGGTGCTGGCCGGGATCGTACTTTTCTTGGTTGACGCCCATGCAGATGGTGATGTCTTCGCCCTTTCCCGGGGCCGAGATGATTACCTTTTTCGCGCCCGCGCCGATGTGCAGCGCGGCTTTCTCGCGGTCGGTAAAGACGCCGGTGCTTTCGATGACGATATCGACGCCCAAGTCGGCCCAGGGCAGTTTGCTGGGATCGCGTTCGTTGAACACCTTAAGCCGGTCGCCGTTGATAACAATATCGCCGCTGTCGACCTCGACGGTGCCGGGAAAGATGCCGTAGTTGCTGTCGTACTTAAAGAGATGGGCATTTGTGTTGACATCGCTCAGGTCATTGACCGCTACCAGATCAAAGTCGTCGGGATATTTCTCCAAAAGCGCCTTGGTCATCTGGCGTCCAATGCGGCCAAAACCATTAATCGCGATCCGTGTTGCCATCTTGATCTCCTTTGCTCTTTGCTATTTGTCCGAGCACTATTATGAAGTTTGTCTTTAAAAGATGTCTCACCAGCCCAGGATTTGGCATGGCTTGGCGCGAACAATGTTGAGGGAAACAGCTTGCAGGCTCAAACCCGATCCGGTGCGAACCTGTTGCTTGTGCAGCGCGTCAAACCCGATGGTTCCGTTTGCTGCTGCGCCCCGTCTGGCAGCGGCCTCAACCGGTCGCAGGCTGTATGCTGCCCAATAGGCAATGCCTACTGTACCATTGAATGATTGTACCACAGTGGATTGACACTTACTATTTCCCACCGATCCACAGGGATATGAATGCTACGAAGGGAGTTGCTTCCGGCTCTGTTGTAATTCTGTATAGACAGCCATGAGCCGCGCGGCCAACTTTTTTGCATCGTGCCGCCAAGGGCGTTTTTGATCTGTCAGGTCGCCGGTGAAAAGTTGAAAGTCGAGCGACTCATTGGGGGCGGGCAGGCGCACCCAATCGCCCACAAAGGGCGAGGTGGTCTCTAGTTTATGGTCGAAGTTGTCATTGGCAAGCACCGCTGTAAACGCGTTCCCCACATGGCGGCGCAGTTGGTGCATGTGGTCGCTGACCGAGTAGCCGTCTGTCTCGCCCGGCTGGGTGGCAACGTTGCAGATGTAGATGCGCGGCGCGTCGCTGGCACAGATGGCGGCGCGGATGTTGGGCACAAGCAAGTTGGGCATGACGCTGGTGAAGAAACTGCCCGGCCCCGCCACAATCAAGTCGGCCTGCAAAATGGCCTGTAGGGTGAGCGGGTAGGCGCGCGGGTTCTCAGGGCGCAGGAAGACGCGCATGATGCGCCCGCCCGCTTCGGGAATCTTGCTTTCGCCTTCCACCACAAGCCACTCTTCATCGCCGTCCGGCGTGGTGCGCTGGATCTCGGCGCATAGGGTGAGTTCTTCCAGTGTGCTGGGCAGGACGCGCCCACGCACAGCCAAGACGCGGCTGCTTTCGGCAATGGCGCTTTCAAAGCTGCCCGTGACCGCGGCCATGGTTGCAATAAAGAGGTTACCAAAGCTATGCCCTGCCAGCCCGTCACTATTATGTCTGTCCTCGTCATGTCCATCACTGTTATGCCCATTGTCGTTAGGCCCGCCATTATGCCCATCGTCGTGGGACGCGCTGTGGTTCGTGGGGTTGATGGCATCCGTGGCGACTGCGTCTGTGTCCGCTGTGCTGCCTTCGGCCTGCTGGCCCTGATCGGGGGTATGACCGTTGTGGGGGGTATTGCGCGCGTCGCCCATCTCCAGGTCGGGAAAACGGTACTGGAAGAGGCGCGTCATCAAATCTTCGGACTCGCTCAGGGCCGCGATGTTGTTGCGAAAGTCGCCAGGCGGCAGCATTCGCATTTGACGGCGCAGGCGACCGCTGCTGCCGCCGTCGTCGGCCACGGTGACGATGGCAGTGATGTTGTCGGTGTATTCACGCAGACCGCGCAGGAGTTGGGGCATGCCCGTGCCGCCGCCGATGGCGACGACGCGCGGCCCCTGGCGGCGGCGCTGGCGCTGGAGCAGGACATTGACCATCTCTAGGTTGCCCGGTTGGCTTTGACCGGGCAGCAGCGCGGCCAGGACGGAGCGGTTTAGATACCAGACCGCGGTGACGCTGATGCCCACGCCCGCAGCCAGGAAAAGCAGGCCGCGCAGCCAGTCGGGCAGGAATTTGAGCGCCAACAGCGCGACCAGCCTCGGCAGGTTGCCGCTGTCGCTCCAGGTGCGGATGAGCAGTGCCAGGCCGAAGCCGGCCATCGTGACGCCGATCGACAAGAGCAGCAGCCAGCGTTTGATGTGCAGCCCCGGCAAGAGCGCACGCGACCAATGCTTGGAACGAAGTGTGGTGAATAGGTTGCGGTTGAGCATCAGGGTGGCACTTTCTGAACTCTAGCGGCGGCAGCCGATCCATACATGGGAGCACGCTATCGCTTCCCAGGGGCGTATGGTACGCCCAATGGCACGCGCGCGCCAAATGATTTTAAAGCGAACCGGCTGCCGCTGTAATCCTTGTGACCGGGCGAGAGGTTTGGTCAGGGATTGGGCCGCGAGTACAATTTCGCCTATGGCGCAAAACTGTTTATGGCGTGTCCCATCGCGGCCTGTGGGCAGGTGGCGCGGACTGCGAACCCCAAGGATAGGGCTGCTGCTGTTGCTGCTTGTGCTGCTGAGCGGCTGTGGCGATCTGTTGGCCGAGCGACGGCAGCGGGCCGCGCTGCCGCTTGATTTTGCCGCGGGCCTGCCCAGCGGCTGGGAGCCGATTGAAGCCTGGCATGAAGTGAGCATCGACGGCGACGCGGCCTCTGAATATCTGCTGCTCTTTCGCTTTGATGTGGGCCAGATCGGGGCTGTGATCTACGACGGCCAGGTCAACGGCGGGCTTCTGGATGGGGTTGGTCAGGACGAGCCGCGCCAAGAAGATGCCGCGCCAGCCAATCAAAACAATCCAGACAATCAAAACAATGGGGAGGGCCTAGCCGGTACGCCGCTTCCGCCCGACGCGGACGCGGACGGGGGGCAGGCCGCACAGGGAAGCGGCGCGCTGGCGCAAGGCTTTGGCTACTACCGGCCCTATCGCCTGCTGCCCAGCTATTGGGCGTTTAGCTATGGGGGCGATCCAGGGCATGGGATGATCGCGCTGCCGGACGATGCAGACGCCATCCAGGTCTTTCGCGTGCCGTTGGCTGGTGGCGAACAAACGCCCGAAGCACCCGCGGAACTTGTTTTGCTTGGGGGCACGACCCATCTGACTTTTGTCTGGTGGAAGAACCTGCTGGAAGGTTACGGCGTGACCCAGTTGGTTGCCAATGGCGGCTTTATCGGTTTGGATTGGGAGGAATGGGGCAAAAACCCAACGCCGATCCTGTCGATTAGCGGGCTGGAACCGCTCATGGACTATCGGGCGCGCAGCCTGATCTGCCGCCAGATCGATTACAGCCGTCCAAGCGCTGCGGGCGCGCAGGCAGACAACCCAGCCCAGGAGGATGGCGTAGCTTTTACCGCGACGGATCGGGGCCTGCGTTTTTGCAGCGACCTGGTTCCCGCCTATCCTTTTTATCCTGAAGGTGTGGTGCTGGCCTATTTGCAGCGGCCCGTGGTGGGCGAGCGCACGCTAGAGCAGTTGGTTGCGCCCGGCGTCACGCCGGCCCAGATCGACGCAGACGGCGCGCTGGAACGGCTGTCGCGCGAGCGCATCGACGATATCGACACCTACCGCACCATTCCTGTCGCGCCGAGCGGCATCCAAGCAGGCGACTTTGCGCCCACTACGTCGGTCTGTGTGCAATTCGGCGACCGCATCGAGCCAACCATCCAGCGTTGGCTGGTCTTTACGCTGCGCTATCAGCCGCCAGACAGCGCCACGCAGTTGCCCGACCGCTGGACTATCGCGGGCGTGCGTTTTGAACCGCAACCTGTGACCACGCCGCAACGTCCTTATTGTCAGACGGTGCTGGCGCGCAGCGCGCCCTAGCGCCCCCACTGGAACATCCCTGTGGTACATTCCTAGTCGTTCGCTCTAATTTTCATCTACCGATTTTTATCGAATAGTTTGCGAGGCTTGCTTCATGATTCGTCGCCAACCGCCCACCATTTCATCTGCCGAACTGCACGCGCTGATTGCGGACGGCGAGAAAGACCGGCTGGCGTTCCTTTCGGCCAAGAGCAGCACGCGCAGTGTGGCGGAGACGCTGGCCGCGCTCGCCAATGCCAACGGCGGCGTGGCTGTGTTGGGCGTGACAGCCAAAGGCTCGGTGCAAAAGGAAGCGGAGCCGGCCAAGTTGCGCGATATGGTGGCCGAGGCCGGACTGCTGACCGATCCGCCGCTGGTGCTGCCCAGCGCCCAAACAGTGGAACTGGCCCAGGGCACAGTGGTCGCGGTGCAGGTTCCGCCCGGCCTGCCCCACATCTACAGTTTGCAGGGGCTTTATCTGACGCGCACCGCGGCCCAGAATCGTCCGCTGACCACGCCGGAGCTGCGCGGGCTGTTGATGGAGCGAGGCGACATGGGCTTTGAGTCTCACCTGGTGGATGGAACGACGCTGGCGGATCTGGACGAGACACGCGTGCTGCGCTATCTCGATCAGGTGGCCTATTCGCCGGTGGACGATCTGGCCCAGGCGCTGCGCGCGCGTGGCTGCGCGGGCATGGCGTCAACGCTGGACGGTCGCCCGGTGGTCACGCCGACTGTGGCCGGGCTGCTGCTCTTTGGCCGCGCGCCCCAGCAGTTTCTACGCAGCGCGGAGTTGATCTGTGTGCGCTATGCAGGGGACAACATGGGCGATGAGTTTGTGCGCCAGGACATCAGTGGGCCGCTGCCCGACCAGATTCGCCAGGCCGAAGCGTTCATCGTCGCCAACATGCGCCGCGGCATGCGTATCCGCGGCCTGGCGCGCGAGGAGAGCACCGAATACCCGCTGCCTGTGGTGCGCGAGGCAATTGTCAACGCCATCGCCCATCGCGATTACAGCATTCGCGGGGAGGGCATTCGCCTGCTGATGTTCTCCAACCGGCTGGAGGTCTACAGTCCGGGCCGCCTGCCGGGCCATGTGACGTTGGAAAACCTCAAGGATGAACGCTACAGCCGCAACGAGGCGATTGTGGCTGTGTTGAGCGATATGGGCTTTATCGAGCGGCTGGGCTATGGCATTGACCGCATGATCGCAACCATGGCCGAAGCCGGGCTGCCTGAACCGATTTTCGAGGAGACTTCGGCGGGCTTCAAGGTGACGCTCTATTCGGCGGGCAATGAACTGGTGAGCGCCAAACCCCAGGAACAGCCGTGGCACAATCTGCTGCTCAACGAGCGGCAGGAGCAGGCGCTGGCCTATGTGCAGCAGCACGGGCGCATTACCAACAGCGACTACCAATCGCTGGTTCCGGAGGTGAGCGCAGAAACGATCCGCCGCGACTTGGCAGACTTGGTGGAAAAGAATTTGCTGCTGCGTATCGGCGAAAAACGCGCGACGTATTACATACTAAAATAGGCAGATTGAGATAGAATTTAGTCTGGTAATCTAGTTGTCTGGCAATGCACTTACCCGGACGCTGCGCGGGGATCACCCTATTCATCCAGCGTCCGGGAAGATCGTGCCGATGTGATTGAATCCAACCCCTGGAGGGGCTATGCGGAGTGTATCAATTATCGGGGTCGGCCAGTCGCCTGTGGGCGAACTGTGGGAGCGCTCGGCGCGCGACATCGCTTATACAGCGGTGACCGCGGCCATGGCCGATGCAGGCATTGAAACCGCCGATGCGCTCTATCTCGGCAATATGTTGAGCGGCAGTTTGCTCGACCAAGAGCATCTGGCGACCCTGGTCGCGGGGTACTGCGGCTTGTATGGCATCGAAGCGGCCAAGGTGGAGGCTGCCTGCGCCAGCGGCGCGGCGGCGCTGCGCGTAGGCGCGATGGCAGTCGCCAGCGGCTTTCACGATGTGGTCATTGTGGCCGGTCTGGAGAAGATGACCGACACGGTGGGCAAGGATACGACGGCAGGGCTGGCGACCGCGTCCGACGCGGAGTATGAGGCGCTGCACGGGGTGAGCTTTGTTGGGCTGAACGCGCTGATCATGCAGCGCTATATGTATGAGTACAAGGTTCCGCTGGATGCGTTTGCGGGCTTCAGCATCAACGCGCACCGCAACGGGGCCAACAACCCCAATGCCATGTTCCAGTCGCCCATCAACGAAAAGATCTATGCCAACGCGCCGGTGATCGCCACGCCGATCAATATTATGGACAGCAGCCCGGTATGCGATGGCGCGGCCGCGGTGGTGCTGGTGCCAACCGAGCGCGTGCGCGAGTTTACGACGGGGCATCATTGGGGCGCGGTGCAAATCGTCGCCAGCGCCAGCGCCAACGATACGCTGGCTGTGCATGATCGCCGCGATCCCTTGTTTTTGGCCGCGGCCCAAGCCAGCAGCGAGAAAGCCTACCGTCAAGCGGGCATTCGTCCCCATGACTTGGATCTGTTTGAACTGCACGACGCGTTCACGATCATGAGCGCATTGAGCTTGGAGGCGACCGGCTTTGCCAAGCGCGGCGAAGGCTGGCGCATGGCCCACCCTGACGCGATTGGGATTGGCGGCGAACTGCCCATCAGCACCATGGGCGGGCTGAAGAGCCGCGGGCATCCGGTTGGCGCGACAGGCATCTATCAGGTTGTGGAGTTGGTGCTGCAACTGTCGGGCCGCGCGGGGGCCAATCAGGTCAAGAATGCACGGCTCGGCATGGCCCAGAACATCGGCGGCAGCGGCGCAACGATTGTGACCCACATCCTGGGCGTTTAGTTTTTTAACGCGCCGTACTGGGGGCGCGATACAAGCCAAAATTGGGTATCCATCATCTGCGTGGCGGGTTGGGGTTGTTCATTCCGTCGCGCAGATTTCTTTGTGGGGTTGTTTGGCGGGTGAATGCGTGATAAATGGGTGTCAACTAGGGGCCAGTTACCTGCCAAAACCTATCAAAAGCAGCCTGTTACCAGAGGGGACAGGTTGAAAAGCGGGGCTGCAATGGGGCGCTTCTCTCAAAAGCTATCAGAATCGCCCAGTACGCAGGTAGATAGGAATTGAAAGCCCAAAAGTGCTATGCTAAACAGCATACGATGGCAGTCCAGTCGGCTATGCTTGATTATGCTGAGGGCAAGCCGCCGTAGGTGATATACAGTTGAGACAGTACAGTAAGGAATAGTAAGGAATAGATCGTAAGATATTGTGAACAGCGGGTGTCGTTGGACACCTGTGATTTGTAAGCAACTTGGTTGACGAGGAGCATTGAGGTTATGGCGATTCCAGTTCTGTGGCGTACCAAGAGGGCACGTTATACCCTGCAAGGCGAGGTATGCCCGGAGTGTGAGCGGTTGGTCTTTCCGCCGCGCCAATTGTGTCCCTATTGTGGGGAGCCGTCCCACATCATGCGCGAGAAGGTGAAGGCGGACGCTACGCGCGGTGAGTTCGCGTTTCCCGTCTGGGATGCACCTGCTTTGCAACCAATGGCGATGCAGCCTGCAGGAGATGACTAATGGTCGCAGCGTGCCGGCCAGTCGAGTTGGCAGGGCCGAAGCAAAATCTTAGCGGCTATGGGGTCGTATATAGCTATACTTTGATGTATAATGCGCCCAAGGGCTATGAAGATCAGCGCCCGTATGTCATTGCCCTGGTGCAGTTGGAAGAGGGGCCGATGGTGACGGCCCAACTGACCGACGTAGACCCGGACGATGTTTTTATCGGTTTGCGCGTTGAGATGGTTACGCGTAAACTAAAGGAAGAAGGGCCGGAAGGACAGATTATCTACGGCTATAAGTTCCGCCCGGTCTTGGAGCTTGCTTCGTAGCGATTCAGCACAATTCATCCTACGCAGCGCTCCTGCACAACCATCCGGCATGGCGACCGATAAGCTAAGCTACAGATAGGCCGCTGCCGGGGACTTCATCATTACAATACTCGTGTTGTCTTGATAGGGGTTCTTATTCTGACAACAGCGCTTATGAGCCGCCTGCAATTGCAGGCGGCTCGTTATTTAGGCACGATCGTCCTCTATGCCCAGGCGCGCACGCAAGGTGGTGCGGATTTCCGGCCATTCGTCGTCTAAGATGCGGAACCAACTTGTGTCACGGTTGCGCCCTTTGGCGATGATGTGATGTGCCTGCACCCCTTCAAAGGTAAAGCCTAGACGCCGCGCCACCTGCTCTGAGCGCGCGTTGAGCGTGTTGCACTTCCACTCGACACGCCGGTAGCCCAAGCCAAAGATATGGTCCAACAGGAGATAGGCCGCTTCGTCGATCACACGCAAGCCCTGGGCAATGGGCGAGATCCAGATATGGCCCAGTTCGGTCTTGAGGTGTTCGGGGCGGTTGCTCTGGTAGGCAATGATGCCTTGGGGGAAGCCTGCCAGGTCGATGCGAAAGACAAGCTGATCCGGCGCATTGCACAGATCGGCCAGGTACGCGGCAAATTCATCCACCGCGGCAAAGGGGCCATAGCGCATGTAGCGCCAGATCAAGGCGTCTGCATCGTAGGCGGGCGCGTGGCGTTCCCCCTGCACAATGGCCGCGCCGTTGCTGATGGCGTGCAGCGCATCGGCATCGCGGCCTGGCTCGGCAGGATAGAGATGCAGCCGCGGGCCGCGCAACGCGACCGGCGCGGGCTTGAGCGGCAGGGTCTTGGCCTGGTGAAGTGTCGATTCGGGTAGGTGATTCATTGGGTTTGCGATGGGTTGGGTCTTGGCCTATCTATCGGGCGAACGTTGCGCTTTGGTCTTGCGGCTATGTTCAATGGGTCGTGTTGGCAATGGGTCTGTCTGCTATGTTGGCGTTACAGCAACAAGTAACGAACTCCAGAAGCTGTTCCACTGTCGGCGGGTTAGCCAGTGCTAAGTTTTGCCTCAAGGTTCCGTCGCACGTCCGGCCATTCATGATCCAGGATGCGGAACCAGGCAGTGTCTCGATTACGTTGCTTAACAATGAGGTGTTTTTGTTGGATCATTTCGAAGGTGAAGCCGAGGCTGAGCGCGGTGCGGCGTGAGCGGGCGTTGAGTGCATCGCACTTCCATTCGACGCGGCGATAGCCCAGGTCGAAACAGTGGCGCATCAGGAGGTAGCTGGCTTCGGTGATGGCGCGTGTGCCCTGGGCAATGGGCGAGAGCCAAATATGTCCCAGTTCGATACGCAGGTAGGTTGGCGCGTTGGACATGAGCGTCATGACGCCGATGGGCTGTTGATCCGGCGTGAGCACGCAGAATGCACGCAGATCGGGCCGGGCCGCTAGGTCGGTCAGGTAGGCTTCAAAGGCCGCTAGATCGGCAAAGGGGCCATAGGGCATGTAGCGCCAGATCAAGGCGTCCGCGTCGTAGGCCGGGAAGGTGCGGTCACCCATTTGGATGGGGCTGCCGTTGCTGACCGCGAAGAGGGGCGCGCTGTGCTGTGCGATGTCGAGGGGGATCAGGGTGACGCGCGTGCCGCTGAGTTTGACCGGGTTGGGCTTGAGCGGCAGTTGTTGGGCTTGATGCAGACGGTCGGCGGGCAGCGGCGGCGCAACGGGAAATTCGCTGGTGGATTCATTGCCTGGATGGTCTGGGGTGATCATTGTGTGGCTCCTGTCAGGAAGTCGAGGATAATGCTGTGAACGATTCGCTCGATGGGCGCGTGGTCATCGGTCATGACGGGCGTATCGGCCGGGGGCGATGCCAGCCGGGCGACGGATTGGGCTTCTTGGGCAAAGGTGCGAAATTCGGGCGGCAGTGATTGCGGCAGATTGGCGACGTTGGTAATGAAGCCCTGTTCCAGGGTGGTAGGCTGCTTGGTGGCAACGAGCAGCGAGTTGCCCAGCGTGTCGGGTGGGCCTGGTTCATCCAGCAGGAAGACGCTGGGGTAGATTTGGCCGACTGTGGCGGCGAGGGCTTCGACCAGGGCGAAGTCGGTCGGGGTGCGGCCAATGTTGATGGCGAGAACGCCGTCGTCGGCGAGGTGGCGATGGGTGAGCGCGAAGAATTCAACTGTGGTCAGGTGAAAGGGGATGTAAGGCGGGCGGTAAGCGTCTACGGCAATGATGTCCCAGGTTGCGCTGTCCGGTTGCTGGGTTAGCCAGGCGCGGCCATCGGCAGCGATGGGCGTCAGGTTGGGCTGGTTCATGCCAAAGTAGGTCTGGCCGACCTCGATGATCTGGGGGTCGAGTTCGACGCCAGTGATGGGCAGCGGGCCGTAGATGTTGGTATAGAGTTCGCTGACGGTCCCCGCGGCCAGGCCAATCAAGAGCAGCCGGTCGTCCACCGTGGGCACACCGGGCGGCGATCTGAACAGAGGCGCGAGCAGGAAGTAGTCCCAAATGCCCTGGCTCAACAACATCTGGGGGTGATGGACGCTGTGCAGGCCAATGCCCTCGTTGAGCTTGAGGTGGCGTTCAGGACCCCATTGGCGCACGACGATGGTGTTATAGAGGCTCTCATCGGCATAGATGACTTGGCCGACTGTCTCATTTTCGAGCAGGCCAACCGGACGGCCCGGCTGTGTCCACAGGGCAAGCGCCAGCACGCCAAACCAAGCCACAGCCGGGAGCCAGCGGCGACGGTCGCGATTGGCGGCACGGCGACCCAGGGAACCGGCGACAAGGACAGTGAGCAGCGCCAGGCTCAACAGGTAGAAGGTCCAGCGGGTTCCATAGCTGGGGATGAGCCAGAGTACGGGGATGAATGTCCCGCCCAGGCTGCCTGCTGTGCTGATGGCTGTGAGCCGCCCGGCTGTGCGGCCGGTCTGGTCCAGTTCTTGGACGGCGAGGCGCAGCGCCCAAGGCGTGGTTGTGCCGAGCAAGACACCGGGCACGCTGAAGAGGAGGACGACGGCGACAAGCGCGCCCGCCAGCAAGCCGCCGGCGAATTCACTCATGCCCACGGCAGCCAAGCGCAGGACGGGGCGGCTGAGGGCCGGGGCCAGGGCAACGCCGATGGCCGCCACGGTTAGGGTGAGTTCAAGCGGACCGTGGGCAGGGTAGCGGTCGGCAAGACGCCCGCCCAACCATGCGCCGATGCTCAGATAGAGCAAGATCAGGCCGATGAGCGCAGCCCAGATGATCTGATTGTTGCCAAAGGCAGGTTCCAGCAGGCGTGCGGCGCTGAGTTCCATGCCCAGGGTGACCGCACCAGCCGTAAAGACAAGAACGGCTAAATAGCGCATGGTAGAGATGAGAACAGGTAAGATGGCGAGAATAACGAGTTGGTAGACATGTTTTTTGGTATATTCCCAGCAGGATCATTTGTTCATGCTAGGATATTTAAGGGATCGCATGGATATGGGAGAAACTTCGACTATCAAATTAAACGAAATGCTTGGTTTTTATGCGCAATTCGAGTATGATTATTATCATAAATATGAGTTTAATAGATTGATTGTACGCCGCCAAACCTACCGCTGCGCGGCAGCTATGTACTCGGGCTGGCCGACAGGGCGCGAGGTCCGTCGTGAATAGAGTTGACCGCGAGAACGATGGATGGACCGCCTCCCAGAGCACGCCGGCTGGTCACCTGCTGATAGCGCAAGAACGCTATTTACAAAAGATTGCACGGGCGTTGCACGACGGGCCGGTGCAAGAGATCATCGCTGCACAGTTTTTGTTGGCGGCGATGGCTGGCGACGAGGCAACGCGGGCCGCGCTGCAAACCACGTTGCAGGATGTGACCGAGGGTCTGCGCGCGCTCTGCCAAACGCTGTATCCGCCCGCGCTAGGCCCTTTTGGTCTCTTCAAGGCGATTGAAAGTTTGGTCGAGGGGGTCTCGTCGAGCGCGCCAGGTTTGTCTGTGACGCTTCACCAAACAGGGGATGATCAATCGCTTCCGGCATGGGGCCAGCAGCAGCTCTTTCGCATTGTGCAGGAACTGTTGACCAATGCGGTCACCCATGCAAAGGCGCAGCATGTTCAGGTCGTCCTGGCGATCATGGACGACAGGGTCGAACTGTCCGTTACCGATGACGGCATCGGCCTTCCAGCCGAGGTCGATGCGACAGCGCTTGATCAGTTCGTTCAGCAAGGGCAGTTCGGACTGAATCTGACAACGATTCGTGCCCAACTGTTGGGCGGGCAGGCGGCCATTGGGCCGGGGCCTGCGGGGGGCACAAGGGCCATGCTCACGATTGTTCAGCCTCTTCCCGATTCACCCATCCGGTTATGAAGCCTTTGGTGTTGTTTAAAGTGCAGATAGAGAACCAAATATGAGACCAATTCGAGTCATGCTCGCCGATGACCACCCGATTATTCGTTCGGGGATTCGTATGCTCTTGGAGCAGGCCGACGATATTACGGTCGTGGGCGAGACAGAGCGCGGCGATGATGTGGTGGCAATGGTGATGCACCATGAGCCGGATGTCTTGCTGTTGGACATGGAAATGCCTGGTATGTCGGGTGTTGATGTCGCCAAGGAGTTGGATGCCAAAGGCTCTGCAACGCGGATTCTGGTATTGAGCGCCCATGACGACGATGCCTATATTTCCGGCTTGTTGGAAACTGGCGCAGCCGGGTATCTGACCAAGGAGGAGGCGCTGCATACAATCGTCGAAGCTGTGCGCGGGGTGGCCCACGGGGAAGAGGGATGGTTCAGCCGCCGCGCGGCCGCGACCATTGCCGCCATGGCACGCAAGGATCACAGCGAACCAACCGACGAGTTGACCGAACGCGAGGAGGAGGTCTTGCAGCTTTTGACCAAAGGCTGGAGCAACCTGCGTATTGCCAAGGAACTGAACGTCACCGAACGTACTGTGCGCTTTCACCTCTCGAATATCTACGAAAAGCTGGGGGTGGCGTCGCGCAGCGAAGCGATCGCCCTGGCCTTGCGGCGGCCGCGGGTCTAGGCGCGGTTTGCAACCGGACGCGGCATGAGCCGGTAAATTGAACGCGGAATTGAATAAAGCGGAATAACACAGATCAAAATCAGCAGACGGCACTCTTGTGCTGTGCGTATCCCTGCCTACTGGCAGGGATTTTTGTTTTCTGCGCGCGTCGCTTGTCGGGCTTCCCCTAGATCTACCCTGTCGGAAACGACAGGTAATTATTGCCGCTTGCGGCAGGTGTGGACTGTCCAGGGCTCCGTTGAAGCGCGGCGATGGGCGATCTATACTCAGGCACGGATGGTTTTCACGGACGTTGTTTTCACGGACATTGAGGTGAAAATCTTTCAGCGCTAACGATTCAAGATAATGGTTCTGGGTGACCGGCCCTTTTGGCGAACGCTCCGAATCATCCACACAAGTGCCGCTTGTACAAGTTGATTGTGGCACAGAGGAGTAAACGGTATGTTGCGGTGGGCTTTAATCTTTCTCGTCATCGCGTTGGTGGCTGCTCTGTTTGGGTGGGGCGGCATTGCCGATGCGGCTGCCGGGATTGCCCAGGTTCTATTCTTTATCTTCGTAGTGTTGTTTGTGCTGGCCCTTATCTTTGGGCGGCGGATTTTCACCTAGTAGTTTTCACCTAGTAGTTTTCACCTAGTATCGGTTTCACCTCTAGGGTCGGTTTGACCTAGTGCTGCATACCGGGTGTTGGGTATCTTCGTTTCCTCCTAAGTGGGTTTTGGGTGAGTTGGGTAGTCAAGTTTGACAAGCGTTGGTAGTGGATTGTGGTTGATGGACAGATGGACAGATGGACAGTAGGTATTGAGGTTGAGGTAAGGTTGAGGGCAAGACGATTCGCCGGTATTTACCATCTCTAGGAGATATTACATGTAGATACCGCGTGGCGACACGTCCGCATGGTAGCCACCATCCATGCGGGGCGAAGGGGGTGGCAGCGCTCCCCATTATGATTATGTTGGGGGAGCGCTGCCATCAACAGCACCTGGCGGGGCCGGCTAGTTATTTGAGAGGTGTAAGGGGCAATGCCGGCTCCGCCAGGTTTTCGGCTGTGTAGACAGCGCACAATCTGGAGCCAATTAGATTAGATCTCTAGTAGATTAGATCGCTAGCCAATGAACCCTAGCCAAGCAGCATCCTGGGGTGATGTTTGTACATGGATTCTCTGCTCGTATTCGAGGTGACTGAACTTCGAGGTGACTGAGCGATTTCTATAGCGATTCCCAATTGGGTCTTATGAGCCAAACACAACAAACAGGAGCTTTGCATGGACAAGTCAACGATGATCAAGAACCTAAACAACGATCTGGCAGACGAACTAGCGGCGATTATTCAATATATTACCTACGCGGCCCAGGTAACTGGCCCCTATCGCCCGCAGTTGGTGGAATTCTTCTTGCAGGAAGTGCCGGATGAGCAGTCGCACGCGCAATTCTTGGCGAACAAGATTGTGGCGCTTGGCGGCAGGCCCACGACCGAACCTTCGCCGGTGATGAAGGCTGAGGACAACAAGGAAATGTTGCAGGCTGTGTTGGAGGCGGAACGCCGCGCGGTGAAGGGATATACCGAGCGTGCTAAACAGGCCGAGGAATTTGGCGACATGGGGCTTGCGGTGCAGTTGGAAGACATGGTGCGCGACGAGACGGACCACTTCGAGGAGACCGAGCGCATCTTGCGCGACTGGGACCTGTAAGGTTTAGGGGTTAAGTGTTCAGGGGCAAGCGTGCCAAGTCTGGCAGACCCCGCTTAATGCTTGACACCTGCATACTTGGAACCTGATACCTCGCTTCAGCGTCGGCCTAGACAACTGGCGTGTAGGCAAGGCAGATTTTGAGACCCGGCCATCTAGGCCGGGTCTCACGCGTTTAGGGGGCAGTGATGCCGCTCGGTGCGCGGTGGTGAAAGAGCGGTTAGGGGACGAGCAGGACTTTGCCCTTGGTCTGGCGGCCTTCCATATAGCGGTGGGCTTCCGCTGCATCGGCCAGGGAAAAGGTCTGGTCAATGTTGACCTTGAGCTTGCCCGCTTGAATCCACTCAAATAGGTCGTTGGCGCGCTGCAGCAGTTCTTCGCGCGTGGCGATATACGGGCCTAGTGTGGGGCGGGTGAGGAAGAGCGCGCCTTTTTGGTTGAGAAGCTGCGGGTCGATGGGATCGACGGGGCCGCTGGCCTGCCCATAGAGGACCATATAGCCGCGCGGGCGCAGGCAGTTTAGCCCTTTGAGAAAGGTGCTTTTGCCAACCGAGTCATAGACGACGTCGACGCCTCTGCCGCCGGTGAGCCGTTTGACTTCTTCTTCAAAGTCTTGTTGGGTGTAGAGAATGGTTTCATCTGCGCCGGCAGCACGCGCGAGCGCGGCCTTTTCTTCGGTTGAAACGGTGCCGACTACCCAGCCGCCGCGCTGCTTGATGATCTGGACCAGCAGTTGGCCGACGCCCCCCGCGGCCGCGTGCACCAGGGCTTGATCGCCGGGCTGGATTGGGTAGGTGCTGACTGCGCAGTAGTGGGCAGTCATGCCCTGGAGCATGGTTGCGGCGGCTGTCTGCAGGTCGACGCCTGCGGGCACGGGCACGGTGCGCTCGGCGGGCAAAACCACATACTCGGCATAAGAGGCAGGCCCCATGGCATAGGCGACGCGGTCGCCCGGCTTTAGGTCGGTGACGCCTTCGCCAACCGCGTCGACCTCACCCGCGCCTTCCTGGCCGGGCGTAAAGGGCAGTTCCATTGAGTAAGCGCCAGTGCGGTGATAGATGTCGATGTAGTTAAGCCCGGCCGCGGCGAGTTTAACGCGTACCTCGCCGGCTTTGGGTTCGGGGGTGGGCACGTCGTCGAGTTGCATGACATCGGCTGCGCCGAATTGATGGATACGGATGGCTTTCATCGCTTCCTCCGCTTGGGTTTTGGTAGATGAGATTTGATTGCGTAGGCTGCGCGGGGC